>CANGLU010000027.1 GCA_947455025.1 Hyphomicrobiales bacterium | reverse complement strand
ACCATGCAATTTGACCGCGAAATCGAAGCCGTCAGCTTGCGCAAGGCCTGGCTCATCAAGCGGGCCTGCAAGCCCGGCTGCACATCGCCCATCTCGCCTTCAATTTCAGCGCGGGGCACCAAGGCTGCCACCGAATCGATGACAAGGACGTCAATCGCGCCTGAGCGAACCAGCGTATCGCAAATTTCCAAGGCCTGCTCACCCGTATCAGGCTGGGAAATTAGCAGATCTTCCAAATTGACGCCTAATTTCTTGGCGTAGATCGGATCGAGCGCATGCTCGGCATCGATAAAGGCGCAAACGCCGCCCTTTTTCTGCGCCTCGGCAACCGTATGGAGCGCCAGCGTTGTTTTACCCGATGATTCAGGACCGTAAATTTCGATCACCCGTCCACGGGGCAAACCACCCACGCCCAACGCGATGTCCAGCCCCAATGACCCGGTTGAAACCGTCTCAATCTCGACCGATTTTTCATTCTTGCCGAGCCGCATGATCGAGCCCTTACCAAAGGCCCTTTCAATTTGAGAGAGCGCGGCATCAAGTGCTTTAGACTTATCCATGGATTGACCTTCAACGAGACGGAGGGAGGGTTGCGACATTGTACGGATCCTTATGACAGAGCCAAATATGAGTCTCAAAGCGGAAGCTTGAAAAATTATTGATCACGATTTGTTCTCATATGCAAGTTCTATTTTTGTTCTCATTTAAAAAAGCCATTATCGAGACTTATAAAGGGTTATCAGCTAATCGCCGCCTTAACGGTCTCGATCAATTGCTTGAGTGAAAATGGCTTGGGCAGGAAGCCAAATTCCTCGCCCTCGGGCAGGTTTTTGCTAAAGGCTTCCTCGGCATAGCCCGAAACAAAGATGATCTTGGCGGTAATGCCCCGGGCCCGGGCTTCCCGCAAAAAGGTCGGCCCGTCCATTTCGGGCATTACAACATCCGATACAATAAGGTCGACTTGACGGTCATTTTCCTCAAGCACCTCGAGCGCCTCGATGCCAGATGCGGCTTCCAGAACCTTGTATCCCCGCTGGGAAAGCGCCCTGGCACCGAAAGCCCTGACCGCATCCTCATCTTCCACCAGCAGAACCGTCCCCTGCCCCGAAAGGTCAACAATGGCTGGTTTTTGAACGGCAATTTCTTCGGGCTGCGGTGCCGCCTGCTCGGTGGCAATAAAGCGCGGCAGCAAAATACGGAACCTCGTTCCCTGCCCAACCGTACTGTCGCAGACAATATAACCGCCGGATTGTTTCACGAAACCGTAAACCATCGAAAGCCCAAGGCCCGTGCCTTTGCCCACTTCTTTGGTTGTAAAAAAGGGCTCGAATATTTTATCCAAAATATCGGCCTGGATACCCTCGCCCGTATCGGTGATTTCCACCATCACATAGTCCGCCGGCGGAATGGTTGAATCGCCAAGCGCACGACAGGCGGCTGCCGTTACATTGGAGGTGCGGATATTTAAATGTCCGCCATTTGGCATGGCATCACGCGCATTAACCGCGAGATTGACAATAACCTGCTCGAATTGGGTCGGATCCGCCTTTACCGGCCACAAATCCCGGTCATGGCGCACATCAAGTTCAACGCGCTGCCCAAGCAGGCGCTTTAACAAGGTTGAGAGATCGGAGAGCACTTCTGTAAAGTGAACCACGACGGGCCGCAGCGTTTGCCGCCGAGAAAACGCCAAAAGATGACGCACCAACCCCGCCGCACGGTTAGCATTTTGCTTAATTTGCATAATGTCCTGAAAGGACGGATCGGTTGGACGGTGATTGGCCAACAACAAATCCGCATACCCTAATATGCCCTGCAAGACATTGTTGAAGTCGTGGGCAACACCACCAGCCAATTCGCCAACGGCTTGCATTTTCTGCGCTTGGGCAAATTGGGCCTCTAACGCGCGCTGATCGGTTGTATCCAGCACATAGACGATGGCTTCTTCGCTATGGGTTCCGCCGACATTAAAATTAATGACATAGATACGGGCTGAACGGTTATCGAGCGCGAGCTGCAAATCAAGCGGCGGCAAATCGCCTTTGCCGTCCAAAGCGAGCTGAAGCCTGGATTGAAGGGCGTTAAGTTCACTATCGGGAATGATGGACCAAAGCGATGGTTTGGCATTTTCAAAACCCGCTCCATCTTGTTTCGGCAAAAGCCGAGCAAAGGTTGGGTTCATCCGCAAAATATGGCCTTCGGAACTGACCGTCGCGATGCCGAAAGGTGAGTTATTAAAAAATCGCGTAAACCGAACTTCGGCAATCCGCTGCGCCTCATCGGCTGGCGCACCCGCCGAGCGATCAAGAACCAAAGTGCGGCTGGCACCCTGATGTCCGAGGGAATCAAAAATAACCTGATGGATTAAACGAACAGGAATGAGCTTTTCTGTAACGGTCCTAAAATCAAGATCAATCGTTTCGGTATGCGTTTCCCCGGGCCGCCCATGCTTGGGCGCCAATAAAGCCTCCCCATTCGCAGGCACAAGATCAACCCATTTCAGCTTTGACGAAGCAAAATCGGCGAGATCATGTCCAAGCCACTGCGCGAGCGTAGCATTCAAATAAACGACATCACCTTCTGGATTGAGCGATAAGAAGCCCGCTGGCGCGTGATCAAGATAATCAATGGCATATTGCAATTCTTGAAAGACGTTTTCCTGTCTTTCGCGCTCCCGCGTAATGTCGCTCACGCTCCACAAGACCAGCTTACGCCGCGAAGACGATGGCATTGGTGCGGTACGAACGCGATACCATGTCGGGCCAGATGCCGTTAAACCGTTAATTAGCCGGACATCCTCATGGCCCTCCTGTCCGGCATTCGCCAACATCGACAAACGGTAAATCGGTTGCGCCGCCTCGGTTGCCGCACCAAACACGCAATCAATGCTTGGCACCGTACCCGGCGAGACCGAACGTTCGCCCTTAACGCCAATCAGTTTCAAATAAGCCTGATTGGCGTAAAGAACCCGCTTGGAGGCCTGCTCGACCACCAAAAATCCCTCACCCGTCGTTTCAGCGATTCGCGCAGTGATGGCTTTCGCGGTTTCGCCATCGCGTCGCCTGCCAAACCACGCGACGATGCCTAAAACACATACAATTAACGCCGCAGCAGCGCCTAACATAAGCCCGTCGCGATCCGTTGCCGCACCAACAAAACCAAAAATAATCAGCGCCACGCCCACAATCATCAGGCCAATGGCGATAAAGCTCAAGGCACGAAAGGCCACATTAGCCGGCGAAGCGGGCATTCCCACGGTGTCGAAGCGCTCACTCATGGCTCAAAACTCTATCTCTCATACACAGGTCGCCGACGGCGCATGCGCAAACGCATGACATAACCGATGATTTCAGCCACCGGCTTATACAAATCAAGCGGAATTTCATCATCCACATCAACCAAACGGTAAAGTGAACGCGCCAGAGGGCGGTCTTCAATGATCGGGATATCATGGTCATTCGCCAATTGCCGGATACGAAGGGCCAAGACATCAACCCCTTTCGCAACACAGATAGGCGCCCGCATCCCCTCTTCAAATTGCAACGCTACGGCAAAATGGGTCGGATTGGTCACGATCACGGTCGCTTTAGGTATTCGTCCCATCATCGCACTGCGCGAGAATTTACGACGCATTTGCCGCAACTTGTTCTTGATTTCAGGACTGCCTTCCTGCTGTTTATATTCATCCTTTAAATCTTGGCGCGACATCTTCAGCCGCTTTTGCCAATTCATCCATTGGAAAAAATAATCGCCACCCGCCACAAGTGCATAAATCGAAACAACGGCAATAAGGATGCGCAACAAGGCCTTCTGGGCAAAATCCAACAAAGCCTGCGCATCCATATCGGGCAATTCGCCAATATGCTGGCGTTCACCCCAGAGTGAAACCGTAACAACCGTTCCTATAATGACGAGTTTGGCCAGGCTTTTGATAAATTGGGCGAGCGCTCCAGAACCCAAAACCCGTTTGACACCCTCAAACGGGGAAATACGCGAAAATTTCGGCATCGCATGATCAAGCGATGGTGTCGGAAAATGTTGTAATAATGGCCCCGTCAGCGCCGCTATTGTTGCAACCGAAAACGGAATTAAGAGGTACTGGCGGAATGAAACCAAAACCTCATCAAACACATGCATCAAATTAGCCGGGCTCGCGGCAAACGAAGCCGATTGAACAAAGAAAATCGATAAAGAAAATCCGCTTGAAACAGAGGAATGATAAAACCCTACAATCAACGCCAAGCCCGACAAAATGAACCAGGAATTAATTTCGATACTTCGGGGAACGTCGCCTTTTGCACGCGCATCATCAAGCCGCTTTTGACTAGGTGCTTCGGTCTTGTCGTCATCGTCCGTCTCGGCCATTGCCATCAAACCCCACCAAATTGCGCGAGGCTCGATAAAATATCACCCGTCAATCGCTCAATGAGACTTCCGATCAACACGATCAAAATCGCAAAGCCCGCAAGTACCGAAAGAGGAACGGCCAAATAGGTGACTTGAATTTGCGGCATTAATTTCGCGATAAAGCCTAATCCTGAATTGAACAAGAGGCTAAACACAAAGAAGGGCGCTGCGATCTTAATGGCGAGTAAGAAGCCCTTGCCCGTGGCTTCAACCGCCAAACGGGATAAATCACCCATATCAAAATTCATACCCGGCGGCAAAACGTCATAGCTTCCTGCAATCGACGAAATAACGGCCTGATACGAATCGGTTAAAAATATAAACGTCACCACCAACAGCGACATAAAAAGGCCAAGCGTATTCGATTGCGATTCATAGGTCGGATTTAAAATTTCACCCAATGAAAGACCAAGGGATTGCGATATGAATTGGCTGGTCATTTCAACCGCCAAAACAATCATTCTAACAATCAATCCGATGGCAAGACCGATTAAGATTTCAATCAATAAAACCCCGAATACCGACTGGCCATTATTTAAGGCCCGCGCGAGAAAGGGTTTGAGCGGAAGTAAAAGCAGCAATGAAACAAAGAGGGCAAAAACAAGACGTAGCCTGACTTGGATAAAGCGCTCACCAATCGCCGGCAGAAGCATCGCCATACTACCCGTCCGCGCAAAAACGAGCAGAAGGGCAATGGCGAAATCGATCGGCAGGGATAGTTTCATTGTCTGGCCACCATCGACATGACGTTACGTCCACTTTAACCGCCGAAAGCGATTCGCGAAGCCAAACGAGCCATATATCCAGAAAGCGCATCGCCTATAAAAGGCAGCAGAAAGAATAGGCTCAAACCCGCAATCACCATTTTCGGAACAAAAGTCAGCGTCTGTTCCTGAATTTGGGTGACGGCTTGTAAAAACGAAATGACGACACCAACAATAAGAATAACAACCATTAAGGGCCCGGCCACGCGCGCATAGGTCATCAAGCCATCACGCGCGATATCAATAAGTTCGGGACCGGTCATCAGCAGGATCCTTATATGGTCATTCGCATGATATCATCATACGCGGCGATGACTTTATCCCTCACGGCAACCAGCGTTTCGACGGCTGTCTCAGTTTCGGCGACGGCCGTTACGGCGCTGACATAATCGACATGTCCCGAAATCGCATTCGACATTTGTTGATCGGCATGTCTCGCCTGTCCTTCAAAGGCAGCAATGCTTTGTTTGACAAGATCGGAAAAGCCGCCGGTTGAAGAGGTTGCTGAAGAGCCGGCCTCCATTAATTTCTGCGCGGCAGCGTAAGAATTGGCGGCAAGTACCGGAATAGCCATTCATCGCCTCCTGATCAGGCTCGTAAAATATCAATGGTGCGCGACAAGATGCGGCGTGTTGCCGAAATCACATTCAGATTGGCTTCATAACTGCGTTGGGCATCGCGCATATCCAATTGCTCGACCAAAGGGTCGATATTCGGAATTTTGACGACACCGCTCGCATCCGCTGCAGGATTGCCAGGGTCAATACGGGTACCAAACGCGCTATTGTCCCGCTTCACCCCGGCAAAAACCACCGAAGGCTGCTGGCTTTTCGGATCAGCCATTACACGAAACACCGGAACCTTACGCCGATACGGATTGCCGCCCGGCGTCGAAGCTGTTGAATCAGCATTCGCGATGTTTTCGGAAATTACTTCCATTCGCTTGGCCTGGACTTTTAATCCACTCGTCGCGATCGATAAAATACCGCCAAAATCCATGATCTTACTTTCTGCCAATCGCTGTTTTGATCAGTCCCAAACTCTTCGTGTAAAGTTGCGTCGCCATCTGATAATCCAATTGGATATCGGCAAGTTTGGTCATTTCATCTTCAAGGGAGACCGCATTACCCGATGGCTTGGTCTCAAACGGCAATGGACGCGAGGTCGAGCTCGTTACTTGCCCGTCTGTACCTTCCAGATGCCCACCCGATGTGGTCGATAATCCGAGCGAAGCGTTCGGATTGGCATATGAAAAAGGCTGCAAATCAAGCGGCCGAAATCCGGGTGAATTTGCATTCGCAATGTTAGATGAAACAAGCGATTGACGCGTTTGTAACCATTGCATTCTTGCCTTTAGTCCGTCCATAAGCGATAAAGACATACCGTAAATCCCCAGTTTTGTAGGGTGAGACTGGGTTATTATGGTTAAAATTTAATTAAGAAAACTTATTCGGAGCTGAGCGTTTGCAATCCATTTTTGGCCTCCAACTTTCCCAGCCGCTCGTTTATATCGCCGCTTTTGCGGTCATATTATTGCTTTTGGCCATATTTGCTTGGATTTTGCGTAAAATCTCGGGCCATAATTCCCAAGCAGAAGGCAATGTTCGCGGCCGCCAACCCCGCCTCGGTATTGTTGATACGTTCCAGCTCGATCGGCAGCGGCAACTCGTCATTGTTCGCCGCGATTCGGTGGAGCATCTCCTTCTTCTCGGCGGAACAAACGATATTGTGGTTGAGAACAGCATTGTACGGTCCATGGCGTCGCAAACGCAAAGCCGCGAGACGGGGGTGGTGGCCCGCGTCGCCGCTCCACCACAGCCCGCCCCCCCGGTCAAATCGGCGGGGACAGTCACGACAACGGCGACAACCGAACTTAGCTTTGCACCTGAGCCTACGTTCCAATCGGCACCCGCGATAAGCTCCGAAATGGCTTCGGCCTTCGTCGTACCAAAGACCTCGGACCTTGCCGAAATCGCTAGTCGTTTTCAAACCGCAGGGGCAAAGCCAATGATCGCCGAGCGCGAGGCTTCGATGCCTGCCGCCTCGACCATTCCTTTTATGGCCCGCCCTACGCCGCCCCTAACCGCAGAAGAGCCCGAAGTAGCACCGCCGTCGCAGCCGGAAAGCGAAGCCATTATTCCGGCGATGGAACGTATTATTCCACCCATGGAAACCGCTGAAAAATCCCCCGAACCAACCACTCAACCTATTCCTGCGCGCGATATCGGCTCGTTAAACGACACGCTTCGCCAACTTTTAGGCCGTACCCGTGAACATTAGAGCCGGCTGGCCAAACCAGCCTTAAGCTTACCTTAGGGAATATTGCGTGATTTTTGGCGCCTCTGGCGCTAGAACAGCGATATGAACCGAATCAAGACCCGATATTTCTTTCCATTCATCCTCGCGGCATGGTGCCTGTCCGCGGGCTATGCCAATGCCCAGTCAATCAGTCTGGACCTTGGCCCGACGGGTGGAGCCACAGAGCGTGCGTTGCAGCTCATTGCCCTTGTCACCATTTTATCGCTGGCGCCGGCCATCCTCATCATGGTCACATCGTTCACGCGCATTATTGTCGTTCTATCGCTCTTGCGCTCGGCCATCGGAACGGCATCAGCGCCGCCCAATACGGTTATTGTGAGTTTAGCGCTCTTTCTGACCGCCTTTATCATGACGCCAACAGGCAAAGAAATATATGCAAAGGCCGTTTCACCTTTGCTGAACGGCGCTATTACAGCGGATATCGCCTTTGAGCGCGGCTCCAATCCGGTACGAAACTTCATGCTTCAGCATGTGCGGGAAAAAGATCTGACGCTTTTTCTCGATATTGCAAAAGAACCCTTACCAGCCGCTCCTGAAGCCACCCCCTTAACGAGCCTCATCCCCGCTTTCATGATCTCCGAACTGAGACGGGCTTTCGAAATCGGCTTTTTATTGTTCATGCCTTTTCTCGTCATCGATTTGGTGGTCGCTTCAATCTTAATGTCGGTTGGCATGATGATGCTGCCGCCCACAACCGTATCGCTTCCCTTTAAACTGATCTTTTTTGTACTCGTGGATGGGTGGAGCATGATCGCCGGATCATTGGTTAAAAGCTTCACGTCATAAAGACCTCAGCCTGCAGGTTTACCCGCAAGGTTCGGCGCGGTCTGAGATTGCTCGCCATTGCCTTCCAAACCATAATGCATGCGATAGGATTTCAAAAAGGAGTCAAGCAATCCGGACTTCGCCTTTTCATCCGCCACGGCCATCGCGATAGGGGCTTGCATAGCGGCCGGCGCCGATAGAAGCCGAAACACACCCGCATCCGGCGTTGCTGCAACCAATTCACGATAGCGCCGGCCAAAGCGATCACCCGACATTGTGTCGCCCGACAAGACATAGGCTGCAGACGCCCTTAGAGCGATTTTCAATTCGTCGGGCGTTAGAGGATTGCCTTTTCGCCAAACATCTCCCAAAGCCAATTCATACTGTATGCCGGCATTGTTCCAATTTTTTGACTTCCAAAAAATATCACCTTTGAGGATCATTGCCTCGCGTGACTCTAATCCCTCCAACAATTCGGAGGCGACTTGAGTTTCGCCCAAATCACTGCGGGCTTGCGCTTCCACCAACCGGCGCGAAAGTTTCAGCTCGTCAGGCAACCCGGCATAGCGTGTATCGGAAAGCGCCCTTATGGCTTCAATGGGCTTCCGCTCTAAAAGATATAGGCCGGCGAGACGAACAGCGGCAACCGCGCGTGGCACGCCATCCAACCGATAATCGATTTGATATCGCAACAGCTCTGTCGCCTGCGACATCAAATCGAGATCAATCAAACGCTCGATATATTTTCGAATGAGCTCGTCCCCCCGATGTCCAACGGGCATGAATTCACGAAACTCCATAAACAAAGCAACGGCGTCTAAATTCGAAAGACCTTCCGATTGATCGCCGCTGATCAGCCCGTCAAATTTCAAGGTAACTTCTTCTAAGAGAGGCCTAATGCCATCCGTGTCGGCATAAAGCCGGTTTAACCTTTGAACAGCGGAAAAGGCATTTTGCCATTTCTTTGAATCGAGCGCGACACGCGCAGCTGATACCAGAATCTTGGCCTCTAAAAAATCACCGCGCCAAAATTGGGCTAAATTCTCATAGGTCGATAGCGCTTGCGCCGGATCAATCTTTCCAAACCGCAAATCCAGCGCGGTTCGCGCCGCAATCGCCCTTACCTCTATTGAACGGTTCCCCGATAGGGCCAATTTCTCATACATGGCACGTGCATTTTCAACATCACCCGATGCTTCCAAGAGACGCGCTTTAAAATAGTCTTGGCTGCCACGATCCTCGGAATTCTTTTGTCGTTCAAGCGCATTCAAACGGTCTTCGGCCAGTGCCCAATCGCCCGTTTCAATGGCAGCTTCGGTCAAGGCCCGATTGAGGATGAATTGTACGTCACCAGGGTAATCGTTTAAAATGCCATACGAGTGGCGATACGCATCAAGGGCCTCCGCAAAGCGTCCCTGCTCCGCTGCAATAAACCCTCGCCATAAAATGGCCTCTTCCTGTTCCGTAAGCCTAATATCGTTTAGCGTATCGGTCGCAACACGCCAGTCCAACCCCAACGCTTGATAGATACCCAATTCGATACGGTCGCGCGGCGCATCGATCGTTTCATTGGTGCTTTCAAAGGCGCTTCTAAAGGCTGCCGCCGCCTCGCGGTATAAACCATTTGCCGCCAAAAATCGGGCATATTCCCGCCACGCGATTTGCTGCTTTGCCGCAATGGAACGACTAATTTTTTCGGCAAATTCCGCCTTGCGTTCGAAAACATCCTCGGCCTTGTCCCGCGTCCAACGCGCGCGGTTAATAACGCTTCGGTGAACATTCATCTCAGAGGCAACATCCGATGCATCACCAACCGCCAGGCCCTCGGGACGGCTAATGGTTACACGTTCGCCGGAGAGTTGAATTTCAATATCATCGGCAATCGGGACAACAGCGACACCCTGGGACGAAGGCAATAAAGTAAACTCCGCAAATCGTAAGGGCAATTGGTGCGCAAGCCCTTGTGTCAACGTCGGAACCACAATCATCCGATCATTGCTTACGGGATCATGGACCTCAACGCGATGTCCAATATGGCCCAATTGTATGCCTACCTGCATGGCACCGGACGGATGGGGCATGAAAGCCATGCGAGGCGATAGCGTGTCAGGCTTTGGGTCTTTCAAAAATGATATCTCATACCCCGCATCCGCTTTTTGAATGGCGGGGAACCCGGCTTCGCCTAGTTCAAAACTCACGACGTAGGATGGTCCGATCCGCATCGTCCTGAAATCTTTTATGCGTCCCCCATCCATTCTAAAATCGGGCTGAATTTCAGGGTCAATTTTTGTATCAAGCACCAACCAATATCGGTTGGACCGGACGAAAGATGCGATTGGTAACGCCGCTTCCGACTTCACCAACAGTCGAAGCGCCCCCTCGCCTTCTCCCAAAGAAATTCTTAGTCGCGAAGGATCGGCAGGCTTGTCGGCCTTTTTTTTGCTTTCCAATTCGCGGTTGCGCGCAGGGACGGGCTCGGCCAATGTGGCCCCCGTTATGATCATCGGCACATCAAGCGGAACGTCTGAGGCTCCAACGCCCTTCAATGAGACATCAACAACCACACCATTATCTTCGAACCGACCATCAATCTTCACGCCGTCAACGGCCCTTAGCGTAATAATGAGATTGCCATCCCGTTCAGCGGTCTCAATGGACTCAAACCCGCGCGGCAACTCAGATCGCACGCGCGGGAGATCAAATTGCCATTGACCTCGATAGGCCAGTTCGAGAACCTGACCCTTTTTAGAAATTTTGACATCATCACTGCCGGTTCCGCGAAAAATTAATCGCGACATTCTTGTGGACGATGCGGCATCCACACTCAACGTTCCGTTCGACTTTATACTATTTACCTGAGCATTTGCCTCGGCGCTCCGCGCTTTTCGCGAGAGCGCTTGCACCACCTCTGTCGGCAGTCCTGGGGCCGCGCCTTTCCATGTCGTGGGGAGAAGATCGAGATAAAGATCATTGCCCGCTTCCAACACATTGGGCTTGAGTGTTTTAGCCAAAGCAAAGCGAACCGCGCGCTTATCCGGATCAAGCCGAGCGGCCGAAATATAATTCGGAATTTCAAATCCAAGATGGCCGAGGTCTAAATCGACCGGCGCGTCGAAATTTAAAATTAACACACCGTTAACCTGACTGATCTCCACACCAGGCAAACGTTCAAAGGAAAAGACAACACGCCCGAACCCCGGCATTTCACTCCCATGAACCGCCGTGGCAGAGGCAGGACGCGCGACGCCTATTAAACAAGAAGACAGAAAAAACAACCACAGCGCGAAACCTGCGGTTCGATGAGCGATAGTAAAAAAGCCAGTCCGATTTCGATACAGTTTTAACATTCCATTGCCGCAGAGAGTAAACTTACGCTACGGAATATGACCACTATGTGTTAATGAATGGCTAGCGGATCTTTGTGGCCGGTGCATCGGGCAATTCCGGCAGTTCCGACTTGTCATTTTGACCTGCCACCTGTGTCGACGTTGCCGCCGCAAGTCCAACGGTGAGCTTACCGGCTATAACCGGATCAAGCTGAGCCAAAATTTCCGATAGTTTTTTGGGATTCATCGCACTTGCAATTGGCAGGACCGATTTCAAATCAAGCTTCTCGATGATCCGTGCCGCCTCTTTTGGCTTCATCGCCTCATACATGATGATCAAAGGCTTCAAGGTCACTTGTTCGGCCTCTTTACGGGCCATATCGGTCTTGATCGCCTCATCCAAGCTTTTCAATTCCGACATCCGACCTTCAATTTGCTTTTCGGCGGCCGCCAACAGAGCTTCCCGTTCGCTGAGCTCCTTGTCACGCCGATCTAATTCCGTTCGGCGCGCTGACAACCGTTCTAAAATCGTCTTTTCCGGCGATTCAAGGGCCGCTGTGTCCGATATAACCTCTTTGGTATTTGAGGCCTTGTCGTCGGTCTTTTTAGTTTCAGCACTATTTGTCGTGGGTGGCGTATCCGATGCCCCGGTGATGATATCGGGAATAAAAAGCGCCTTATCGCGATAGGCACTGATTGAGCGTGCAATACCATTGGCCAAATCGTCGGAAGCGGCGGCTGTCCTAATGCCTTGTTCAGACGACAAAAGACGTGATGACCATTCACCCATATGCAGCATAAGAAGGCCGAGCAGCCCAAACGAGGTCAGTTTGAGAAGGCGAATGCCGACATTCGACATAATAAATCCTATTGGCTCCGCAACGCCGCAATGCGGGCGGCTAAGGTCGCGATTGAATTTTCGGTATCGCCAAACCGCTGCGGTCCAATCTCTCGCTCGGTCCGGCCTTCGGGTTTCAACCTATCCGCTGATGTCACTTTGGGCGCATTTGCCTTTAGGGTTGAAAATTCAGTCAATAATTGACGCAGCGACGAAACCGCCCCTTGCGCCATCCGCGTTGATTCAGACACATCGCTGATGAGGCTGCGAAAAGACTGCTCCTGTTTCCGAAAGGCGCGAATTCGACGTTCAAGCACGATGCAATAGATTAAGGTCAGCGCAATCAAGCTGTCTGTTAAAACCGTCAATGCCGCTGAAAATGTCATGATGACCTCACTTCTGTTCTTTTGATGTTAAAGGCCCAATCACACGCAAGGCGATTTTCCCTCTCGAGCGCCCAATTAGCCCCAGACAAAGGCGCGTATCACCACTTCTCAACCAAATGGGCGATTGCGGATTAAGATGAAGGGGAATGACCTCACCGACAGAAAATCCAAGCACGGAACGGAGCGGTAATTTAAAATTCGCCAATACCGCTTCGATGCCAATCGCGGATGTTGCAGCCGATCGAACAAGATGTTGACGCCAGCCCGTTTCATCAACCGTCTTGCGCTCCGTTTCATCCGCACGGATCAGCGGCTCATAGGAGCCGAACATGCTGAGCGGCAGCAATAGATCAACTTTTCCGCCCCGCCTGCCAAAGAGAATTTGCATCCGCAACCGGACAGCATTCTCAGTCGATTTTCCGAAGGCCAAGAGATAAGGATTTGTTTCAATTTTATCGATTGCGAAGTCTGCCTTAACCACCTCGCCAAACGCATCCTCAAAACCCCGTGCAACGAACTCCGCCAATCTTCTAAAGAGTTTCAACTCAATCGAGGAATAAGGGCGCAAAACGCTTTGCACGCTGTCATTGGCCTCTCCGCCCCCCAACATTAAATCGAAAAAGGCCGCAGCGAGCGTCTGGTCAGCGACAATGAGACCCGCTCCGCCCAAGCTTCGCGATGCCATGGTGGCGATTAAGGATGGCAGCGGCAATTGTGCCATCCCGCTCGCCAAACGGATAAGTGATAAATCCAACAGGCTAACATCGATTAACCCCGTCACGCCTTGGCGGATCGCTCGACCCAAACTATCCACGAATGTATCGGCAATCGACCGCATAGAGGGGGAAAGACCGCTTGCCAGCGTTGCCGCTTCAGCAACCGCCACCTTGCCCGATCCATCTGCGCGATCAACGGATAGGCCCATGAGGCGATCAATTTCCTCATCCCCCAAAATCGTATCGGGATGGCTGCCCATCCGCGGCTCGTCAATCGCATGAAGCATCGTGGCCCATGGATCGCTGGCTGCGGCCGCATCTGTTTCAAGGTTGGAATTTTCGCTCATTGGATCAGCAATTCCTTAATCAATACGGCATCGATCTTTTTAGGCTGAACCGCCAAATTGACCCGATGCAACAATTCCTCTTTCAGCCGGAGAATGGCAGCGGACCCTTGCAAATCAACTGGTCGCATTTCGCGAAGATAAACTTGAAAAATATCTTCGATGCGCGGTTGCAAAGCTTGTATTGAAGGCAATTCCTTGCCATCGGCAATTTCGAGCGCCACATGTAATTTCATCATGCGCGCGCCACCAATGGTGGGCTGCGCCGTATCCGGGCTCATACCGATCATCATGTCTTTAATATCGAGGAAGGCCGTCACTTTCTTCTCGGCCTCTACATGCTCGGCTTTATCTTTTTTGGGGGCAAACAGAAAAAAATAGCCGCCAACACCACCCCCCAAGACCACCACCGCCGCGATGATGAGGATCAGCATCTTGCTCTTACCCTTGGGGGCCTCAGCCTTATCTACTTTATCGTCCTCGGCCATGTGATCGGCTTCCCTAAAGTAAAAAAATTGAGCTTTGATTCGATGAGCTCAATTAATCCTTGGCTTTTTAAAGTTAATGATTTCTTAAAATGTTTATTAACGCAGGAAATTTCTGCCGATTACCAAGCAAAAAGAGAAACTCGTCTCTCCTTAAATTCCATCGGTAACAAAATAAGCCGTTGAATTGATTGAATTTTATATTTTCCGAAAATTGGCATATCCACTGCATATTCCTCTGGGGAAGCATTGTGTGGCTGGGGAGCTCGCACAACTCTTCTTAAGGCTCGGCCTTCTTGATTGGGCCGAGCGCCTTTGTTGGGAGAATGAATATGGATAACGCTCAACTCGTTGCTCACTCAAGGTTACAAACCTTGCAACGGCAATTGGATATATTGGCAAACAACATCGCGAATGCCGGTACCAACGGCTTCAAATCGCGCGGATTACAATTCAGCGAATTTTTGCAACCCAATGCGAAATCAGATTCGTTTAAAGGCGCGGCACGGACAATTTCCTTTGTGATTGATCGCGGCGCTACGCTCGATTTTAACGATGGTCCGATTGAACATACCGGTAACGCCACCGACATTGCGCTTCATGGGTCAACTCTACTCGCGGTAAAAACCGCAGCGGGTGAACGCTACACACGCAATGGCTCGCTTGCGACCAATTCAAAAGGCGAGATCATCACCAGTGACGGCCACGTTGTTCTGGGGGCTGGTGGCGCCATCATTGCCGATCCCGCCGATGGTCCCCTAGAGATCACGTCAGACGGCACTGTAGGAAATCACAGCGGTCCGATCGGGAAACTTAAAATTGTCGATGTGTCTGACCCTTCGCAATTGGTGAACGAGGGCAGCAATCTTTATAGCACCAAATCGCCTCTCACAGTGTCAAAGGCTCCGCTGTTAAGCACCGGATCAATCGAAAAATCAAATGTCCAGCCGATTTTAGCCATGAGCCGTTTGATCGAAGTTACACGCGCCTATTCTGCGCTCACCACATCGATGCAGCGGCTCGATGATACGCAAAAAGGCGCGCTTGAGCGTCTTGCTACAGTACCAGCATAAGGAGATTACCATGCTCGCATTATATACGGCTGCGTCTGGAATGGCTGCCATGGAGAAAAACGTCGAGTTAATCTCCAACAATGTCGCCAACGTTCGTACAACAGGCTACAAACTTCAGCGTCCATTGTTTCAGGATTTACTCTATGAAACGCTGAAGCGCTCTGGTTCAAGCACATCGGACGCTGGCAATCTATTGCCCGCGGGCATTGAAATCGGGTCGGGCGTAAAACTCGTCTCAACGTCGCGTGCCATGTCGCAAGGCTCCATCACCGCAACTGATCGTAACCTTGATGTCGCCATTCGCGGTGAAGGTTTCTTTCGCATCCAACGCCCCGATGGTACCATCGGCTATACGAGGGATGGTTCGTTTACAACGGACGCACAGGGCCAATTGGTAACGAGCCAAGGCTTCGTGCTTGATCCGGGTATAACGGTTCCAAACAATGCAACGAGCGTGTCGATAAGCGCATCGGGGCTTGTCCAAGCCCAGCTACCCTCTCAGGCAACGCCCCAAGATCTTGGTAAGATTCAGCTCACGCATTTTGCCAATAAAACGGGCTTAGCCGCCATTGGCGACAATCTTTTCGCCCAAACGGCTTCCTCAGGCGATCCGATTACGGCGGATCCCGGCACAGACGGTTTGGGGGATCTCCAGCAAGGCTATCTCGAAGAGTCGAATGTCAATGCGGTAACCGAAATATCGTCGCTCATCACGGCTCAGCGCGCTTATGAGATGAACTCCCGCGTTATCTCGGCGGCTGACCAAATGCAGCAAACCACAACTCAAATGTTCAAGGGTTAAGCGCATGTTTAAACTGAACCTGACATTTATGTTGGCTGCCGGTCTCACCCTGGCATCGTTTAATCCTTCTTGGGCCGACCAATCTCCGCTTCCCATTCTTCGCTCCGCGATTGTTGTTGCGGGCGATACGATTTCATTGGCCGATTTGATAGAGGGCACCAACCTTCCAACCAATGGCGTATATGCGGCACCGGCTCCTGGTCAGACGGGTGTCATTAAATCATCGCGCATTCTAGAGGCTGCAAAGAAAGCCGGAATTCCTTCAATATTGGGTGATGTGTCCGGCAGCGTCACTGTCACGCGAAAAGGTCGCCTCATTTCATTTGAAGAAATTGAAGCCGAGCTTAAACAAGCCATCCATGAAAAAGCCGGTATCGAACAGGCCCAACTGACCTTCACAAAACCTAGCGCCACCTCGGATGTATTTGTTGAAGACACTATAACGACGCGCCCTACGATTTCGAGCCTCAAAATTGACCCAACGAATTTGCACTTCACCGCCACTCTAACGGTTCCGGGAAGTCGCGCGCTTTCGGTCTCCCCCCTTCTTCTCGAAGGACAGATTGCCGATCTCGTCGATATTGCCGTTTCAACCCACCCTCTAACAAAGGGCGATGTGCTTTCGGCAAACGATATCAAAATTGAAAAGCGTGAGCGGAAATCCTTAGCAGGCACCAACATCCTAAAGCCGTCGATGGTTATCGGCCAAGCGGCGCGAGAGGCGCTCCCATCCGGCGTCGTATTAACGGATGAACTCGTGAACAAACCCATCCTGGTGGATAAGGCCATGGCGGTCAGCGTTACCTACGCCGTTGGTGGATTGAAACTCACGCTCAGAGGCAAAGCGAATGACGCAGGCGCCCTCGGCGACATGATTTCCGTCCTTAATCCGCAATCCAAGAAAGTGATTTTTGCAACAGTCATCGGCCCCGGAGCGGTTGCTGTATTAACGCCCCCCAATGCGGATATGGTGTTGCGCCAAACCACCACCACTGTTCAATAAGGACACCCCCATGAAATCCTCTCTGTTCAAGCAAACACTGGTGCTGGCGCTTATCACCACGAGCCTCACGGCGTGCAATACAGCCGAGCGCTTGGCTTCCGTCGGTCGCGCGCCCTCCCTCTCCGCCATTGATGATCCAACCGCGAGCCCTGATTATAAACCCGTTCGAATGCCAATGCCCGAACAGGTGCCAGTAACCCATGCGGCGAACTCGCTTTGGCAACAAGGATCAAGAAGCTTCTTTAAAGATCAACGCGCCAGACAGATTGGCGATATTGTTACCGTGAAGGTCAATTTCAAAGACAGCGCCGATATTGCCAATGAAACAAAACGCGCCCGAACAAATTCGGATACGATGGGCGTGCCCAATTTATTGGGTCTGGAAACGAATGCCGATAAGGCCCTGCCCGGCGTCAATCCTTCCTCCCTCATCAATGCGCAATCCACCTCGGCCAGTGACGGTGTTGGCTCCGTCAAACGCGCCGAAACACTGGCGACCAATGTGGCCGCCGTCGTGACCCAGATTTTGCCCAACGGCAATATGGTGATCGAAGGCAAGCAAGAAGTCCGCGTCAATTTCGAAGTGCGAGAATTGATCGTAGGCGGCGTCATCCGTCCGGAAGACATCGAAAACGACAACACCATCGAGTCGATGAAAATTGCCGAAGCCCGCATCGCCTATGGCGGACGGGGCCAAATCAGCGATGTGCAGCAACCGCGTTATGGCCAGCAAGTAATGGACATTGTTTTACCGTTCTAACCGACACCACCGGAAGCGCACGCTCCCCAAGCTATAAGCGCCCCGGTCGGGCGCCTCCCGTTTCTCCCACGGGGGGCGCATTTTTATGAGTCTAACTCAATCGTCGCGATGGACGCGCTCGTTCCGCTCGTGCCGCTCTTGGGCTTCAATCGAAAGCGTAGCAATAGGCCGTGCATCCAGGCGCTTGATCGAAATAGGCTCACCTGTTTCTTCGCAATAGCCATAGGTACCATCATCAATACGCGCCAAGGCTGCGTCGATTTTAGAAATCAATTTCCGCTGCCGGTCGCGCGAGCGCAATTCAATCGCCCGATCAGTCTCTGATGAGGCACGATCCGCGATGTCGGGATGATTTTCACTATCGTTTTGAAGATTAGCGAGGGTCTCGCGGGACTCCTTCAAAATATCTTCTTTCCAATCAAGCAGCTTCTTACGGAAATACTCCCGTTGCCGCTCGTTCATAAAGGCCTCTTCTTCAGAAGGCGCATATGAAGTATTCATCGTCTCAGCAATGCTCATATTTGCTACACCAGCCCTAGCGGACCGTGCACCCTTTTTCTTAAGTCCCATATCGATCCGCCCTATACTCGTGGGGGGTTAAATACCGCGTTGTCTGTTAGCGCGAATTTCATGACGGCGCTACGACAATCACGTGCTGTGGGAAGTTATCGACCCAATTTTGCAAGTTCGACGGCCGCGCGCGTCTCGATTGAATTCAAAATCCGCCCGAGATCCGGATCGTCGTGATTTTCTCTCGCTTCATCAAGCCCTTGCCGAAGATTGGCCAAGGCCAATTCATCCAGTTTCCCACCCAATAATCCGACCCTTAGCCCCCCCAAGGCATCCAAAAGTCGAAACCCGCGTTTGGTAGCCTTCTGGCGACGAATTGTCGCCGGCTCGACCACCTCCTGCAACGCCATCAAGCCCTGCAGCGAATCAATTCCCTGCCGCTGTGCCGTCACCGAGGGCTGGCTGATGGCGGTTTCATGATGCGGAACGGCAAACGTCGCTGCCTGCTGTAAAGGAGCAACACCCCGGCGCGGCGCCGCTATACCGCTTGGAAGTTGATCCACAATCCGCACGAAACCCTCCGCGAGCTGAAAAAAGTGAAGTAATATAAGGATAATTATTACTAACAATTGATTAATTATATAGGAAAATACTTCCCCTATGACTGATTTTGCCGATCCGGGGCATCGAAAAAATCCAAATTGATTAAAATTTTCCCTGTTCTTTCATACAGTTATCAGTTTTTTTGTTGTGGCATAGTCTTCGCTTACTCTACGTCAATGAAAGAGTCAGGCCCAAGATGAATGTGAGACCCATGCGCGCTCTAAAACCGATCGTCCTTATCCTCATGGCGCTCGGCCTTTCAGGCCTGACAGCCATGGCCGAGACATCGCGGATCAAGGATCTCGCATCCATTGAAGGCGTCCGTCAAAACCAACTTGTGGGATACGGCTTGGTTGTTGGTCTGAACGGGTCGGGCGACACACTCAACAACGCGCCCTTCACCAAACAAAGCTTAACCGCAATGTTAGAGCGCTTGGGCGTAAACACGCGAGGCGCCAATTTGCGCACCGCCAATGTTGCAGCTGTGATGGTAACGGCCGACCTCCCCGCTTTTGGTCGTCGCGGCTCGCGCATCGATGTTACCGTTTCTGCTTTGGGTGACGCCAAGAGCCTTCAAGGCGGCACGCTGCTTGTCACGCCGCTAATGGGGGCATCGGGTGAAATCTATGCCGTCGCCCAAGGTTCCATCGCTATAGCGGGGTTTCAAGCAGAAGGTGCAGCGGCAACGCTAACACGCGGCGTGCCTACCGTCGGCCGAATTGCCAATGGCGCCCTGATTGAGCAGGAAATCGAGTTTCAATTTAAGGATTCACGATCTGTTAAATTGGCCTTGCGCAATCCGGATCTCACGACCGGCAAACGCATCGCAACCGCTATCAACGAATATATGGCCGCCAATTCTGCCGAGCCGACCGATCCATCAACCGTCAATCTGACGATCCCGAAAAATTTCAAAGGCAATATGGTGCAATTGCTGACCGAGATCGAGCAGCTGCGGATCGATCCCGATCAAGTCGCCCGTGTGGTCGTGGATGAACGCTCCGGCGTTATCGTGATGGGAAAAGACGTAAGGGTTTCAACCGTTGCCATCGCACAGGGTAATTTGACAATATCGGTCTCCGAACAGGCGCTGGTTAGCCAGCCTGGTCCCTTCAGCGGCGATGGAGCGCAAACCGTTGTTGTACCAAGAACCACGATTCAGGTGGATCAAGGCGCCAACAATAAACTGGCCGTCTTGAAGGAGAGCGTAACGCTGAAGGAACTTGTCGACGGGTTGAACGCTTTAGGGATAGGCCCGCGCGACATTATCTCGATCTTGCAAGCAATCAAAACCTCCGGCGCACTTCAAGCCGATATTGTGGTGATGTGATGCAACAAGCAGCCCTTCATTCAACCCCCATTGCCGATGCCCGTGCCAATTACAGCGCGATGGGTAAAAACAAGAAACTATGGGCAACGGCGCAAGATTTTGAATCCGTCTTTTTAGGCTCGATGTTTGGTGAGATTACAAAGCAGTTATCGGGCGATGGCCCGCTCGGTGGACAGGGCGCGGGCGGTGATGCTTGGCGTTCCTTGCTCACCGATGAACTTGGTAAGTCCGTGGCACAGTCAGGTGGTGTTGGCGTTGCGTCTCAAGTGTATTCCGAACTCATTCGGCTTCAAGCCAAATAGGAAACCAAACCATGACAGCGACACCCCATATTCCTTCCATACGATCCAACGAGCAAGCAGAAGCACTCTGTGCCATGTTGGAACAACGCTTGGATGCACTCGAAGCCGTTATTCGGCAGGAAACGGATTATCTGGCCACCGCAAAACTTGCCGAAGCCTTCGCCTTACATGAACGCAAAGCCATGGAAGCGAGCTCTTACGAGCGATGCTACTTAGCCTTTCGTCATAATTTTATTTCGCTGGCACGCTATAAGCCAAGCGGCGTCGAACGGATCAAGATGCGGCAAGGCGCGCTTCAATCCTCGCTTGAGGCCAATCTAAAAGCCCTGCAAACCCTTACAAGTGTCTCTGAAAGCATTCTGCGCGGTGTAGCCAAAGAAGTGGCGTCCACACGCTCTTTATCGACCTATGGCAAAGGCGGTCGCGTCAACGCTCTGAAGGGCGCAAGCGCAACGCCGCCTTTAATGGTCTCTGTCCGCTATTAATCGGTTAAATTTAACACAAACTGTCTTTATTCCCGCAAACATTTCTAAAATCATCTTTGCTAATGTGATGGCCAGACATCCAGAAGGAGATCGTCATGGCCATCAGTTCAACCTCGCAAAACCCGGTTCCCGTTCCGGGTCCACGGGAACCCGTCATTCAACCGGTCAAGCCGGCTGAATCGCCACAGCCCGTCACACCCGCGGCGAACCCATCACCCAAAACGAGCGAGGCGCCCCTTGCAGCGCCAACGTCACGTCGCACAACGCTCGATCAATCGACCGGCGAATTTATCCTGCAAGTGATCGATGATCACACGGGTCAAAAAATCAGCCAGTCGCCGGATGAAGCCATTCTACGGATCAGAGCCTATGCACGGCAATTGGATGCAGCAAAACAACCTGTGCCAACAGTTCCTAAGGCGCAGACAAAAGGTTAATTCCAGCGCACATTAACACTTTGTTAACGCTCGCCTACGTTGCGCCAGCCTCTAATTAAAATTTTCAATATAGTTTAATCAAGTTGCAAAGCCGCAATTTTCAATCGCAAATTTAAATTTGGCCTGATATTAACCACGATATCAGAGCGCCACGGGTTCTTATTTTAGCACCTCCCTTTCACCGCCATCCTTCGAGCCACGTCGCAGAAAGCGTCGTCCTTTTCGCAATCACGCGAACAAGGTGTTTTCGTCAGAAGGATGAATACCAATGTCAATGTCTATTGGAATGGCTCAGGGCATGAATGCTCTGATCAGCATCAACTCGCAACTCTCCGATCTTCAGGCACAGGCTCTATCGGGCAAAAAGATCAACAGCGCATCGGATGGCCTCGCCGCCTATCTCAGCGCGAAAAACTATACCGACCGCTCGGGTCGTCTCTCGAACGTCAACGATACGCTCGGCACCAATTTGCAAACGATTAAGGCAGCGCAAAAGGGCTTAGAATCCATTCGTTCGACCGTTTCGGATGCCCTTGATACGTTGAAGGCTGCTTCTCAAACACAGAGCTATGTAGCTGCAACGGGTCAAACCTACCCTGAGTCTGATGGTGGCGGAACCAACGTTAATATGGGCGCTTTAGGTGCTGCGATGACGGGCGCCGGAAATCTCATCGGCGCCAATTTTGGCGGCGCTGTATTGACGCAAGGGCTTACATTTTCGATATCAGTTGGAACAACGACAAAATATGTACGTATCTCAACGGCAGCCGAAAAGACGGCAGTTGCTGGTGACGGTACATCAGCAGCTACAGCTGCAAAAGTGGTGACGCTGGATGACTTGCTTAACCAGCTTGTCGGTGCCGGCCTAAACGTTACAAACCGCGCTGCTGCCGGCGCTAATTATGCCGCCAATTTCAAGTTCCAATTACAATCTGCGGCCAACTCACCCGTGAGTATCCAGAACGTCACGCAAGGTGCTGCTGACCAAGGCACCGCCGGTGCAGTCAATCTTGATACCATCTTCGGCAATGGCGGACGAGCCCAACAGGCAAATCCCGCTAATGCGTACACCTACGATAAAAAGACGGGTATCGGTGGTGCGGCAAACACCTTCGATCAAAAATTTACCATTACGGGTACAACCGTTACCCCTACTGGCGGCTCAGGCGGTCAGGCAGCAGATGCACGTCGCGCAGCAGCGGCGAAGAGCTATAAAGTCGCGATTGACCAAATTGGCCAGTATCTAAAATCGGCATCGGTATCCGGCACAAACTTGCTCAATGGTGACATATTAAAGGTGACCTTTGACGAAAAAGGCACGAGCTCCTCGTTCCAGCTTCAGGATGCAAATAATAATGCATTGACGTTCACAGCGGCAAGCCTTGGTTTGGTGGATGAAGGTACGCTCGCATCTGCAGATATCACCAACAACTTTGCCACCAACGACGAAGCCAAGAATGCTCTGGGCGGCGCTGTTGGATTGAACGCAGCGATTGACAAGCTCACCAATGCGCTATCGAACCTAAATCTTGGTGACTCGCAAGTCGCCCAGTTCCAAGCCACAACGCAGAACCGCGTGGACTTCAACAAGAGCATTGTTTCTCTCTTGAACGATGCCACCAACAGTCTGACTGGTGCTGACATGACCGAGGTTGCCGCTCAGACGGCCGCCCTGCAAGTTCAGCAGAGCTTCGCCCAGACCATTCTGGCGAACACCAAGCAGTCCGATCAGTCGATCATGCAGCTTCTCCGCTAATCGAAACGGTTGGAATAAAAATACAGAGAAAGCGGGGCTCAGGCCCCGCTTTTTTATTGCAACACTTTCGCTGTGTTGAAGTGCCCCTATCCTGCCATGCCGCCCTTGACGCGGTTATCCACGTCTTGCGCGGAGCGCGCCATTAAACGCAGTCGTGGATGGCAGCCACATGGCCTTTCATCACAGCAAGACGCGTCGTCAATGAGATAAGCAACCCATTCAATTCCGCGCAATCAATCCCTTAGGCCGTGGCACAGGCACATTCGCCATTGGAGCAAGGCGAACAACAGGTGCAGCGGGAGCAGCCTCGGCTACCCGCATCATGCTTTGTCCGGTAAACCGCGCCCAATCGTCTTCAGTGCCGGCAAACGCATTGCGATCCACATTGCCCTTGATGCCCGGCACGCGGCCCATATCGGTATATTGCCACATCATCCAGCGCCGGTCGCCATAGCGTTCCATCGGCTCCGCATTCACGGTGCGCACCCAGAGCGGGTATTCTTGCAATTCGCCGACGATCACATCGCGGTAAAAATCGATGCTCGTATAAATCATCGGACGCTTGCCATAATGCTTCTCAACCGCCTGCAAAAAGAGCTTCATATCGGCAAGCGCTTCAGCCTTTGGTACTTTTTTCGGACATTTTTCCGATGCGGCGCCGTACCACTCGACATCCAGCACAGGCGGCAGTGCGTCGCGCTCGACAGGCACATTTTTAAAGAACCATTTGATCTGGTCTTTGACAGGCCGGCACCAATAATAAAAATGATAGGCACCCCGCGGCATGCCGGCATCGCGCGCCGAGATCCAGTGGACCATAAAGTTTTCATCGGCATGGTCGCCACCCTCGGTGGCCTTGATATAGGCAAAGCGCGTACCGGCGGCCCTCGCCTCCCGCCAATTCACCTGTCCCTGATAGCGCGACACATCGACACCATGGACCGGATAGCTTTGGGCAACGGGGATCATGGCGGCAGAAGAGCCCGGCTTTGGCGCGCGCTCGGCGGTCATGGTCGTACAGGCCGATAACGCAAAAGCCACAAGCCCTAAGGCTAAAAACCGTTTCATATCACGCCATCTATTCCACTGCATGTAATCGAACCCATACCCATTGGTGAACTTAAGGTTTGGCCGATAGCATGGAAATTTTTAATAAATCGGTAACAAAGACGCCCTAGCGCAGATGGAACCACAGCGTAGCAATGCCCAAAAACGAGAAAAAGCCGACAACATCCGTAATCGTCGTGACAAAAACGCCCGATGATACCGCTGGATCCGTTCTAAACCGCTCGAGCCCCAGTGGAATAAGAATGCCGCCTAAAGCACCCGCAACGAGATTAACCGTCATGGCCAGCGCGATCACGATGCCAATATTCCAGTCGTGAAACCATAAGGTTGCAACAAGACCCGTAATCAATCCGAAAGCCAGACCATTTAAAAGCCCTGCTGCCGTTTCGCGGAAGGTAATCCGGAAAGCGTTGGCAGGCCCCAATTCACGCGTTGCCAGGGCTCGCACGGCAACTGTCATCGTTTGAGTGGCGGCATTGCCGCCTTGGCTTGCTACAATCGGTGCCAGTACGGCCAGTGCGACCATCTTGGACAATTCTTCCTCAAACAAGCCTAGGACGGAAGACGCCAAAAAGGCCGTCAGCAAATTCACAAACAACCAGCCGAAGCGATTGCGTGTGGTTGAGAAAATCGAATCCGAGAGCTCTTCTTCCGCCTTAACGCCGCCGAGCGCTTTGATCTCGTCATCGGCTTCTTCCTGCATCACGTCGACGATATCATCGATGGTTACAACACCGATCAACCGACCCGCTTCATCGACCACGGGTGCCGAGACCAGATTATACCGCTGGAACAAGCGGGCTACATCGTCCTGCTCATCATCCGCCCGCACACGGCGGCGATCCGCAATCATCACGCTCTCGATCGGAGCCGTGCGCTGAGCCCGCACAAGCCGATCTAAAAACACATTGCCCAAGAGATGATAGCCCGGATCGACAACGAAGACTTCAAAGAAGCTATCGGGCAAATCGGCAGCTTCCGCCAAATGATCCACCACCTGCCCAACCGTCCAAAAAGGCGGCACCGCAATCAAATGCGTTTGCATCAAACGCGCGGCTGAACCTTCTTTATAATCAAGGCTCTTTTGCAATTGCGCGCGGTCAATCGCGGGCAATGCTTCAAGAATTTCGTTTTGCTCGTCTTGATCCAGATCTTCGAGAATATAGACCGCGTCGTCGCTTTCGAGCTCACGCATCCCTTCGACAAGCGTATCGGTATCAAGCTCGTCCAGAATATCCTCGCGGACCGAGTCATCCACTTCGGTCAGCGCCGCAAAGTCAAAGCGTGATCCCAAAAGCTCAATCAGCTTGGGGCGGGAATCATGATCCAGCGCTTCAAGCAAACTCGCCTGATCGGCCTCGTGCAACCCTTCAATCAGCGGACCAAGCGCATCAGCATCATCGGCTGCAATCGCGAATTCGACACGCGCAACAAAATCAGGATCGGGCGCAAAGGCTGCGGCCGATCCTATTTCGTCCAGCGCGTGGGTAGGTTGCTCAGACATTCAGAGCCCTTCTCACAAGAACCTAGCCTTGCTTGACCACTTCCCATTTACCCGATTTTTCCGAACGGAAAAACGCGTCGAGTATATGCATGTTTTTGATCGCGTCAGCGACATCATATGGCGCTTTGGTCTTTTTGCGAATGGCTTTGCCAAAATCTTCAGCCTGCAACTGATATTGGTCAACCACCGGCATCTCGATGAGCTTTGGCTTCTTGCCCGTCACATTGACCGTAAAGCGGTTCGGATGATCGGGCGAAGCATTAACCGGCACTTCAACCTCGATCGTCCCAAACTCACCCATGATCACGGTCTTTTGATAGGGTGCGCCTTGCGTCGAAATAATGAAGGACAGATGACGTGCCTTACCGAAATCGGCGAGCCCGCTCATCAAACGATCCGTCTTGAATTTCGGATCACGGTCAAACGTTCCCGTTACCCGAAGCGGCTCCGCACCATAAATGAAACGCGCCAAGGTAACCGGATAGCATCCGATATCAAGCAACCCGCCACCGCCAATATTAGCAAGGTTGCGGACATTTTTCGGATCAACCAGATGATAGGAAAACATCATATGGACCGATTGAACACGGCCGATCGTACCCTTCGCGATCAACTTGCGGATCTCGATCCATTGCGGATTATGCCGCACCATAAACGCTTCTTGGATCAGAACGTTACGCGGCGCTTTCAGCAAAAGCTTGGCTTCTTTGGCCGTAATCGCGATCGGCTTTTCGCACAACACATGTTTCCCGGCCTTTGCAGCAGCCAGTGTGAGCGGCACGTGTAAATGGTTGGGCAAAGGGTTGTAAATCGCCTCAATCGTGGGGTCGGCCAATAATTCCTCGTAAGACCCGTAGGCTTTCGGAATACCGAGCTTCTTAGCCCATGTGGTGCCGCGCCGTTTGTCGCGCGAGGCAATCGCGACAATCTCGATATCCTTGCTTTTCAACATTCCCGGAATAACTTTTTCGACGCCGATATTCGCTGTCGATAGAATTCCCCATTTAATCGGCTTCATTTCCATGCCCTCTAACGCTTGTGCTTCTGATTCCCACTCTTTCACAGGAATAGAAAACCACAAAGACAGATTTATAAAGGATTGGAAAGTGTTACGCGCTAACCGTCGGGTCAGAGGCGGCCGATGAAGTGTCTGTGAGCGCTGGCGTCACAGGCGCGGCCGAGTAGCCATAGGCCGATAAAAGATTGGATACGTCCGGCACACTATTGCTTGTTGAAGGATCAGGCGTGGTTGATGCAACAGGGGTTGCAGCCGCCGTCCCGCCATTGGCAAGCCCCGCCAAAACTTCGGGAACCGTCACTTTGCCATCCCCGTTTGAATCCCAAAACTTCATCAGGTCAGAGGCACTCGTCCCATTATTGCTCGTTGGGTCGGAGTCAATGGCCGCTTGCAAATCGGCTTGATCGAAATAGCCTTTACCCGCCGTATCATACTGCGCAATGATGCCCGTGGCCTGCTTAATCAGATTAAAGCCATCCGTAAATTCTTGCTGCGAAACCGTGCCATCCCCATTCGTGTCCCATGCTGCCAAGGTTTGGGACGGATCGGTTGCAGCAGATGGACCCGCAGCCGATGTGATCTCCGAAAGATCAAGCGACCCGTCTTTATTGGCGTCATAATGAGCAAAGAGTGCCGCAGGATCTTGAGCCGTCGTTTCGGAAGACGCTGTATTCGAACTGGCCTTTGCGTTTAACGCATGAAAGCCATCAATCACTTCTTGGCGGCTCACCTGACCATCTTTGTTGGTATCCCAACCCGCAATAATCGTCGAAGCGTTCGGGAAATTCGGCAGAGCGACAGAAGAAAGGGACGACGTATCGATATAGCCCTGTCCTGTTGGATCAAGCTGGTTCATCAGGGCATCGGCGAGGTTCATCGTCGTGTATCCGCTGATCAACTCATCGCGGGTTACTTTACCATCGCCATTGTCATCCCATGCCGAAACGGTTTGTGCGGCTGTTGCAGGATCACCGAGCGAAGGAGATTGGGTAAACGCTGCCACAACATCATTGGCATCGAAATAGCCTTTGCCTGTCGGGTCAAACAGCGCCAGAGCCTGATCGGCTTGGCTGGTCGCATCGGCCACAAGAGCATCCGATGCGCTCGACGTTGTACCGGTAGACGAGGCAGCATCTGTTCCCGTGCCACTCGACGCGGTCGTTTGCGACGATGGATCGGTTGAAGAGGTCGTCGACGGATCTGTAGGCGTCGTCGAAGGACCTGCGCCAAGGCCCACCATAAACTCCGCGCGCGACAGGGCACCCGATTTGTCTACATCCAAGCTGGTAAACACATTGGCCGCATGGACAACGGCCGCGGAGCTCGTTTCTAAAAAGCGATCGGGTGCAACATAGCTTTCCGATACGATATTATAGCTCGTCTCCTGAATGGAGTAGGTTGTCTGGGTGATCCCAAAGGAATCGGTTTGCGGACCACCGCGCGCACCGCCATTTCCAAGCATCGAGTAGAGCTCGAGAAAGTCCGATTTTTGGATCTTTCCCGTGTTATTGGGATCCAAAATCTGAAATAATTTATTAGCCGTCGCCGAACGGCTCGCTGCCGTCGGCGTTGAAGACGTCGTTAAAGGGTTCGCATCGACCATTTAGCCAGGATCACAGCCATTCAAAGAAAGATGTGATCCTCTCAGCAAGATTTAGGCCAGAACGACGGCAAATCGCATATTCGACCAACGCTTCGTCGAAGTACGCAGATTGGGTCTAATATTCTCAAACGATGCCGAAATCAGGACATGTAATTAGCCATTGACGATTTCGACGGCAATGAGCTCTATAAAAGCTAATCAAACGAATGCCCCGCATTTATAAAAACGACCGCAGAGGGAAACGGACACGATGGCGATTACAGGAAAAGATGACGGTAGCATCGGCGGTCGCATTCGCCTCGGCATGGTCGGTGGCGGTGAAGGTGCCTTTATCGGCGCCATTCATCGTTTGGCGGCACGAATGGACGATCACTACAGCTTTGTGGCCGGGGCATTAAGTTCGACGCCCGAAAAATCATTGCGGTCCGGCGCGTCTCTTGGCCTCGACCCGAAACGTGTCTATGGCACCTATGAATAAATGGCCAAAAAAGAAGGGCGCCGCAAAGATGGCATTGAAGCCGTCGCCATTGTGACGCCAAACCATATGCATGCCGGCCCCGCGCTGGCATTTTTAAAAGCCGGCATCCATGTCATTTGCGATAAACCTTTAACGACCTCGCTCAAAGAAGCGTTGAAATTGCAGGCGGCCGCTGAAAAATCCGGTAAGATTTTTGCCGTTACCCATAATTACACGGGCTACCCCATGGTGCGACAGGCCCGATCGATGATCGCCGCCGGGGAACTGGGCGAAATCCGGGTTGTTCAAATCGAGTATCCCCAAGATTGGCTAGCCGAACCGCTTGAGCAAACGGGACAAAAGCAAGCCGATTGGCGCACTGATCCATCGCGCTCGGGTGCGGGTGGATGCATCGGCGATATTGGCACGCACGCGTTTAATCTGGCCGATTTCATCGTCAATATTCCGGTAGTGGAACTATCGGCCGAACTGACAAGCTTTGTGCAAGGCCGTCGCTTGGATGACGATACGCATGTTCGCATGCATTATGCCAATGGCGCAAAAGGCACGCTTTGGGCGAGCCAAGTTGCTGTTGGTAACGAAAATGCGCTGCGCATCCGCGTCTATGGCACCAAGGGCGGATTGTCGTGGTCGCAAGAAAATCCGAACTATCTTCAGTTTTCACCCATCGGCAAGCCGACCTATACGATTACACGCGGTGGCGCGGGCTCAGGCGCCGAAGCCGCTCGTATGACGCGCGTCCCTCCGGGACATCCGGAAGGGTATCTTGAAGGGTTCGCCAATATTTATACCGAAATTGCCCACGCAATCCACGCATCACGGAGCGGCACACAGCCTGATGCCGCCGTTCTGTTCCCAACGATCCAGGACGGCGTCAAAGGACTGGCCTTTATCGAGGCGGCGGTCGCCTCATCGGCAAAAGCAGGACGGTGGACAAAATTATAAGGGAAATTCGACTGTAATAAGGATGGTAAAGCGACGGCCAAGACCTCTAAAAAGTCTACTGCCTCATAAACCATTGATTTATTGAAAATTTCCTTGGCGCGCCCTACGGGAATCGAACCCGTGTTTTCGCCGTGAAAGAGTGAAATCGTTTACATTTGGATACAATCTGGGACACCAATAACGTATAAAAAGTCATATTTTTCAACAAATTTATTCCAAGCACGTATCTGAATGTTTCTGCGTGACTTTTCCGTACGTTTTCCGTATGTTTGGTTGTCCATCCTCAAATAAGGTCGCAGCATGGCCCGTAGCGTAAAAGACCCCCGGCTTAACACTCGAACCTCACGTGATCCGCTATTGCCCCGCCGTGAGCCGTATTGGCATGTCATTTCAACGGGGTGTGCCATTGGCTATCGCAAAGGCGCCAAAGCAGGCACTTGGATTGCACGTTTTCGGGACGAAGGTGGGCGGCAAAATTACGAGTCTATAGGTGCCGCAGACGATGTCCGCGATGCAGACGCCACCTCTTGCCTTTCCTTTAGCCAGGCGCAGGAAAAGGCGCGTACGTTTTTTGTCCGGAAAGGCCGCGGAGAAGAAATTATAAAAGGCCCTTATACGGTGGCGATGGCGCTTGATGACTATTTCAAGGCCAGGGAACGCCGTGGATCTAAAGGTGTAAAGGCTGATAAATATGCAGCCAACGCTCGGATAATGCCTGATCTTGGTAATATTCAAATCAGCCGACTAACGTCAAAGCGCATTCGGGATTGGCATTTTATCCTCTCTGAGGGGCCTAAATTAATAAGAACAAGGAAATTTGCCCCAGAACAGGCTACCGCCCGTGTGGATTTGTCAGACACCGACGCAGTTCGGGCACGCCGTTCAACCGCAAACCGCGTCCTTACGATCCTAAAGGCCGCCCTAAATCATGCCTTCCAAGAGGGCAAGGTTGCATCTGATGAGCCTTGGAGAAAGGTGAAACCGTTTCGAGGCGTGGATGCAGCAGTTATCCGATACCTTAAACCTTCTGAAGCGGAGCGCCTTGTAAATGCTTGCCCTGAGGATTTCAGGAACCTTGTTCGAGGCGCATTATTGACCGGATGCCGTTACGGGGAATTAACTCGCCTTCAGGTCAGAGATTTTGACGCTAACTCCAAGACTATTCTTGCGAGAGTTACCAAGGGCGAAAAGCCAAGACAAATAGCCCTGAACGATGAAGGGGAAGCCCTCTTCCGCCAATTAACTTCAGGCCGCTCATCTCTCGCGCGTATTTTTAACCGGGAGGACGGCGACAAATGGGGCGCTTCGCATCAACGACGCCCCCTCATCGAGGCGTCCAAAGTCGCTGCCATTGATCCTCCCGCCACTTTCCATGTTCTCCGTCACACCTACGCTAGCCTTTTAGCGATGGCCGGAGTGCCAATGGGGGTCATTGCCGCCCAACTGGGACATTCGGACACTCGCATGACTGAAAAGCACTACGCCCACCTCGCCCCATCTTACGTAGCCGATACGATCCGGGCTTCGCTCCCAAAACTTGGAATTGTGCCCGACTCAAATATTGTTCGGTTGGCGGATTAAACGGGGGACAAGATGGTGACAGATAGCGAGGCTGAGAATCTAAAAAGTACCCCAATGGGCCATCCAGAGGAAGGCGATGGGGCGATAATTGCTAAAGAATTTGTTTTAGTTGAAGTAGAAGTAGCCGAACTGGCGGATCGTTATTTTGACCTGATCCTTTTTTTGAAAGAGCTGAACGAGGATTTGTCGACGTCAGCTAATCCGCTCGAAGAATGCCTCGATGCTATTGTTGCAGTTAAACGATTTTTGGAACTAGACCCGATAATAGCCCAAAGCGGCATTGTAAGGCCGGTTGCGATGTTAGCAGCGGTTATTCGCGATGTTACGCTAGGTGCGAAGCCTGAATTTCTTAGACCGACCAAAAAAACAGGCTCCCGCCCTCGTTCATTATCAGGCTTGATTTCAAGACAAGCGACTGCTGCAGCGTGTGCGGAAGTTCTCATTCATTATGGCATAACAGTTGAAGAAGCTTGTAAATTCGTCTTACGCGCGCTCGAAAAAGAAAAATTGATTAATAACAACGGGTCCAAATTCGTAAAATGGGAAACGATAAGGCGTTGGCGCGAAGAAATGGGGAGTAGAAACCCACCTGAATCCCTAGCAATTTATCGGGGCATAGAAACTGAATTGAAGAGGATGCTAGGCCCAAATGCAACCGATAACGATGCCAAGAAAACTGTCCCTAACTGCATATTGGCTTTAAAGCATAGCGGAACAGTCGTCCCTTAAAAATCTGATAAAGCCCCCCGCTTAACCGGGGAATTTACTCCATAAATTCCAAAATACTTCAGGGGACCCACAGTGGGTTCAAGAAGCGTTTATGGAGTTATTTGCTATGCCTAGTATGCATAAAAATCAATCAAAATTGGTTGAAATGAATGAGGCAACGATTGTCTCAATTGATGAAGGGCGCCGTATGAGCGGCAATGAAAGTCGCTCATCTTTCTACCGTGCTCTTGCCGCCGGCGAACTCCACGCAATCAAGCGTGGCCGCCGTACTCTGGTGACTGTCGAAAGCATCCGCCGTCGCCTTCGTAATTTACCAAAGGCAAAATTCGGTAATGCCATGCCGGGTGGGCAATCATCCTGCCAAAACGGAGGAGAACAGTCATGAAGCCTGTGACTCCTCCCAAAGCAGAAGACCCTTCCCGTATCGAAAATTCTGAGGCCGCTAAAATGCCTGACCTTGAAAATACCAGTAACCTTACAGTCCCCGAAACTCCACCTAAGGCCCCATCAGGATCTAAGGCCGTAGAGAGCATCTTTGAGCTTGCTTTAAAATCCAAAAGTGATGCGGCAGCGAACACGGCGGCACGTGTTGTCAAAGCACCTTCGCGCATAAAGCCTACCAAGAGGATCAAAGGGTGGTTTCGTACTCACCCGACGGTTCTGATCGGCCCAATCGACATCTTTGACCCTAAAGATGAGGGTATTCTCTCTGACGAGCCTACATTCATTCTTCCAGAATTGGCGGAGGAACTGCGGATGGAAAGTACGGCTTTTGAGAACGCTATTCACGAGGTTGTCTGCTATCTCGTGGCAACGAAGGGCGGGGCATTATACTTATTCCTTGCACCTGTTCCTGACCCGACAACTGGGCGCCATCACTCTGCTATTGAGCAAAAAATTGATGCCGTAGAAGCAGCGCGTACTAAATGGAAACGTTTGGAGTGGAGCAAAACTGACAAGCAATATGATGATTACACTGCCGAAGGCGAAATTTCCGAACCCAAATGGCCCGAAGATGTATCGGCAGCTTCGATCCTTAACCGTGCTTTTGGTGAGAGAAATGTAATTAAGCATCGCGACGATCCACTTATCGTTAAGATTCGCGGGGAGGCATAAATGAAGAGCGGCGTGCGCCTACCTTTCATCCCAATTGCTGTCGACTACGAATATATTCCGCTGTCCGACGGTGGGTTAGACGTCGTTTGCGGCGTCGCTAAAAATTTACTTACGGGAGAAATCACCCGCGTGTGGCGTGATGAAATGGACCGCACGCCGTTCTTCGAATTTGGCCATAGCGCAATGTTAATCGCACACAATGCGCAGGCCGAAATGGAGGCCCACCTCGCTATGGGGTGGGCATTTCCAACAAATGTTTACTGCACCTATGCAGAGCATATGAATGATACGAATGAGGCAGATATCCCAATGGGGTCAAGCGCGCGAGGTGGGCTTCTTGCTGCATTAAAATGCAACGGCCTTGAAGCACGCGAAGCAACTGAGAAAAAAAGTGTAATTGAACGTATTCTTGCAGGGCCGCCCTATAGCGATGCCGAAAAAATTGAAATTCTTTCGTATTGCCAACAGGATGTTGACGACGCCGAAGCCTTATTTTGGGCTTTATTTAATAGGCTAAGCGCTAGTAACCCACACTATTTAAATCAGGCACTGTTACGTGGTGAATATGCAAAATCTTTGGCAAAAATGACCCGTACCGGCTTGCCAATTAACGTTCCCCTACACGACGCTATTGTAACGAATTGGGATACCGTTAAAGGTGAACTTATAAGTAGTGTAAGGCACTATGGAATTTTTGATAATGAAGGAACCTTTAAGTACGACCGCTTTGCAACTATTGTTGAAAGCTTAGGAGCTAGCGATATCTGGCCGCGTACACCTAGCGGCCAATATTCAACAAAATCATCAGACTTCCGACGCATGACGGGAATTTACCCGCAAATGGAAGAATTTAGGGCAGTCTATGAAGCTGTTGCGTCGACGCCAAAAGCATCTCCCTTTCCAATTTGTTCAGATGGAAAAATAAGGCTTGGGCGTCGCGAATTTGGCAATCGGCGTTTAGGTTTCAGCACCGACAATACTGCGTCGGTAGGTTTTGGGGCATACCGCTCTAAGACTGGAAGAAACCAACCTCGCGCCGTTGAATTTTTACCCGCCTCCGCTTCTTGGTGGCGCACGCTAGTCACCCCGCCAGACGGCAAAGCGATCGGTTATTTTGATTTTAAATCTCAAGAATATGGCATAGCCGCTTATCTAAGTGGCGACCAATATATGATTGAGGATTATCTTGGAGGCGAAGTATATATCCCTCTTGGTATTCGGTCTGGCCTAATACCCGTCGGTGCAACTAAATCCACACACGGTGAATTTAGGGACAGGGTCCTAAAACCCGTGCTTCTTGGGCTTCAATATGGCCGTCAATCCGAAGGTATTGCCTCTGCTATTGGGGGTGGCAATCCAGCAACTTATCGAGCCGACCTATCACTGGCTCAGCGCATTTACCAACAGCATCATACCACCCATCAGGTATTTTGGGATTGGGTGGCCCAAGTTGCCCAGAACGCCTATCTAACTGGCTCAATTGAAACGCGAATGGGTTGGCGGATGCTTGTAGGGGACCCTTCTACACGGGTGCTTGAGAATGGGCGATGGCAAGAATACGGCACTAAGCCACTCACCCTCATGAATTGGCAAATGCAGGCGACAGGGGCCGATATTATCCGTCTGACCTGCGCGGCACTAACAACGGCAGGCGTGGAGGTAATATGCCCTGTCCATGATGCCATTTTATTTCTTTGCGATCTTTCATGCCGTGAAGAGGTCGGCAATCTCGTTGCCAACATAATGGAAAGGGCAGCCCTAACCATTCTAGGTGCAAGAATCCCCGTAGACCGTCAATGGGTTTTACCAGGCGACAATTGGAGGCCTAAAAAGGGTGATAAGATGTGGGCCGTCGTTTCTAAGGCTCTGGAAGGCAACTCCGCACTGAAGGGTATCAAATGAAACCCACATCCGAAGGCTACATTGAAGAAAGTGTTATGGTTGATGGTGTAGCCGCTAAACGTCGTCGTAAAATACCGCCTGCGCCGAATGTCCCACACTACTACCTCCATATCCCGATGGCATGCGTTACAGCCCTTGCCTCAAAAGAAATGTCTGCAAAGGCTTGGCCGTTGGCTCTGTGGGTACTTTGGCATTACAAAGTTTCCGGTGGTAAGCCAGCAATCATAAGCACGGCTTTTGCCCAAAAAGCAGGTGTGGAAGGCCGTTCCGCGAGACGCCATGCCGTAAATGCGCTTGAGGCAACGGCACTTTTTATAATCTCACGGGACGGTACAGAAGCAGCAAAAGTGGCGCCAAGTGAAGAATTAAAAATTAAGATGCGTCTAAAAATCTG
>CANGLU010000026.1 GCA_947455025.1 Hyphomicrobiales bacterium | reverse complement strand
CGGAAGAAGCTTGCTGCATGGCGGTTTTCACCCTAAACCCAATCAAATGTGATCGGTTCTTAAGCGCTTTGGTGGTTGGCGTCAACTTGGCATCAGGCGAAATTCTGTATATCGATCAAGGTGTTATATTATTCATGTGGACAAGGAGAAGAGACCATGCGGGAACAGTTCACCGAGCTTTTAAAGGAAGCCATGAAGGCAGGGGACAAGCGCCGGGTTTCAACCATCCGGATGATCACTTCCGCCTTGAAGGACCGCGATATCGAGCAGCGCGGGCTGGGCAAACCACCTTTGACGGATGACGAAATCCTTGGGCTGTTGCAGAAAATGGTCAAGCAGCGGCAGGAATCGCTGGCGATCTATCAGCAAGCCGGTCGCGATGATTTAGCAACACAAGAATCCGAGGAAATTCATATCCTTATGGGCTTTATGCCAGCCCAGTTGGACGAGGTAGCCGTGAAGGCCGCAATTGCCGGCGCGATCGAGGAAACGGCGGCTTCGAGCGTCAAAGACATGGGCAAAGTGATGGCCGTTTTGAAAGAGCGTTACGCCGGACAAATGGATTTTGCCAAAGCCAGCGGCGCGGTGAAGGCGATGCTTTCGGGCGCATAAAAGCGCAACTTTAGGGCGAGTATCGGGTGATTGCGGCCGCATTTCGGGTAGGTAAACCCAGTGCATCGGGTGATGGCCGAGGCGGTTGGGGTGAATATCAGTAAATCGGCGGTTTGCTGCACGCTTGGGTTGTGATTTTAAAACCCATGGCTTCCTTCTCCCGGACGGGAGAAGGTGGCGCGGGGCGCGCCGGATGAGGGTCTGGAGTCCTTCGCGTTGACCGCTAGGCCCTCACCCGCCCCCCGTTCGGGCGCCACCCTCTCCCGCAAGGGGAGAGGGAAGACGGGTTTTTAAATTCTCCCTCCCATTTATCCACACCCTGCATCTTCCCGTTTTGTTCTAGCCTCGTTTCGCGCTATGTAGGCTGCCATGAAATTCACCCCGATGATCCTGGATGAGATACGCGCCCGGCTGCCGGTTTCGTCGGTGGTGGGTAAGCGCGTTAAGCTGATTAAAGCGGGGCGCGAGTTTAAGGGGTTGTCGCCGTTTAATGCGGAGAAATCGCCGTCCTTTTTCGTCAATGACCAGAAGGGATTTTACCATGATTTCTCTTCCGGCAAGCATGGCGATATTTTCTCCTTTGTGATGGAAACCGAGGGCCTTGGCTTTGCCGAGGCGGTTGAGCGCTTGGCGGCGGATGCGGGCGTGGCTTTGCCGAAAGTGTCGGCGGAGGCCGAGCGGCAGGAGGAGCGGGCCAAGGGGCTTGTTGACGTCATGGCGCTCGCGCAGGCGTTTTTTGAGGCGACGCTCAAGGGCGCGGGCGGCGGTAAAGCGCGGACCTATTTGGAGGGGCGCGGTCTTTCGCGCGAAGTTTGGGCGGAATTCGGCTTGGGCTTTGCGCCCGCGGAGCGGTTTGCGCTGCGCGATCATCTGGCGGGGAAAGGCGTTTCATCGGAAGCCATGATCGAGGCCGGGCTTTTGGTGCATGGCGAGGAGATTGCCGTTTCCTATGATCGGTTCCGCGACCGGGTGATGTTTCCGATCCAGGATGTGCGGGGCCGTGTGATTGCCTTTGGCGGGCGGGCCATGGCGAAAGAGGCGCAGGCGAAATATTTGAACTCGCCCGATACGCCTTTGTTTCAAAAAGGTCGGGTGCTTTATAACCACCACCGCGCGCGCAAGCTCGCGCATGACAAAGGCACCGTTATCGCAGTGGAAGGCTATGTCGACGTGATTGCCATGTCCCGCGCGGGCTTTGGCAATGCGGTGGCGCCTTTGGGGACCGCGCTGACGGAAGACCAGCTCGCTTTGCTCTGGCGCATGGCGGATGAGCCGATCTTGTGTTTTGACGGCGATAAAGCGGGTCGAAGGGCGGCCTATCGCGCGATTGATGTCGCGTTGCCGTTTTTGCAGGCCGGAAAATCCTTGCGCTTCGCGCTGTTGCCCGAGGGGCAGGATCCGGATGATCTCTATAAAAATGGCGGAGCGGGCGCGATTGAAACCGTGCTGGACCGCGCCATGCCGCTGGTGGATGTGTTCTGGTCGCGCGCGTTAGAGGCTGGCCCCGTGGATACGCCCGAGCGGCGGGCGGCGTTTGAAAAACGGATACGCGAGCAATTGCAAGCCATTCCGGATGAAAATCTCCGCCGCTATTACCGCGAGGATATGGATCGGCGGCTGATCGCGATGTTTCAACCCCAACGCGCCGGCGGTGGCGCGCGCGGCGGACAACAGGCGCGCTATGCCAAGGGGAATACGCGTTGGCAAAAGCCCGTCGAGGGGGCATCCATTCGAGAAGCCATCCGGCCGAGTGAAAATCTCGTGCGGACGGCCATTTTTGCCAAATCAGGGACGATTTCAGCCCGCGAGGCGTTGATTTTGATCGAATTTCTGCGCGAACCGGAGCGTTTGCCCCGTTTGGCGGATGAATTGGCCCTGATGAGCTTTACCCATGCCGATACAAGGGGCGTTTCCCGCGCGATGCTGGATTTTCTGGCGATTGCGGAAGCGGGCGAGGCGCGGCTTGAGGCGGACGCGTTGGCCGCTGAACTCGAGCGGCGCGGTTTGCAGGCGGCGGTGGCGCGGATTGAGGCGGCTTTGCGGCCCGGCGACCGATTAATCGTCTCGGAGCCTAAAAAAATCGACCATGACAGCGTTTTAAGACAGGCGATGACCTTGCATCGGCGCGCTTTGACCCTAAATACGGAGTTGCGCGCAGCCGAGCGGGCGTTCTCTGAGGATGCGAGTGAGGCAAATTTCACGCTTTTGGCCGATTTGAAGGCGCAAATCCTCGCGCTCGATGGGACAGAGGCTGAAATTGAGCGGGAATCCGGGTTTGGGTTGCCGATGACGCTTTAGAGCGTTTTCAGGCGGCGGGGACCTTTTCTCGCGTCGTCGGATAGGGTAGGGGAGGTGGGTCAGTGATGGCTGACTTCTCATTCGGGCTTTAAGGGCGGTGCGACCCACGTGGACGCGCGCGCCTTTTTGTGCTTTCGAATCGGACGAATTTTTGGGGTGAGACGGGAACCGCTTCCTAAAAGCGCGTTTTCGAAGTTGGCGGAGCGACAATTCCATGGCGACCAAAACGACGGACAAAGGCGACGGCGAAGCTCGTGAGGCGCCAAGCGCTGATAGTCCGCTGCTCGATCTTTCCGATCAGGCCGTCAAGCGGATGATCAAGCTCGCCAAAAAGCGCGGCTTCGTCACCCATGAAGAAATCAATGAAGTTCTCCCCTCTGAAGAAGTAACGTCTGACCAAATCGAAGACGTGTTCGCGATGCTCAATGATATGGGCATCAATGTCGTCGAGCAGGAAGAAGCCGACGCCGACGCCACGGAAGAAAAAGCCGAAGGCGAGGACGAAGAAGAAACCGGTACCGATCTTGTTGAAGCCACGCGCTCGGCGCTGCCAACAACAACGACCGCGAAAGAGCCGACCGACCGTACGGATGACCCCGTCCGCATGTATTTGCGCGAAATGGGCTCGGTGGAATTGCTGTCGCGCGAGGGCGAAATCGCCATTGCCAAGCGCATCGAGGCTGGCCGCGAGGCGATGATTGCGGGCTTGTGCGAAAACCCGCTGACCTTCCAAGCGATTATCATTTGGCGCGACGAACTCGTCGAAGCCAAAGTGCTGCTGCGCGATATTATCGATCTTGAAGCGACCTATGCCGGACCTGAAGGCAAGGGCGTGCCGAAGATTGACGAGTTGGCGCCAATCCCCGCCGAACCGCAAGCGCTTGCGGAAGGTGAAGAGCCGCCGATCCCTGAAGGCGAACTCGACGACGATGATCTCGAGAACAATGTCTCGCTCTCGGCGATGGAAGCGGAACTGAAGCCGAAGGTGCTTGAGACGTTTGACCGTATCGCATCGGCCTATAAAAAGCTGCGCCGCTTGCAGGAGCAAAATGTCGAGTCAAAGCTGCAAAATGACTCGCTGACGCCTTCGCAAGAACGCAAATATAAGAAGCTGAAAGACGAGATTATCACCGATGTGAAATCTCTCTCGCTCAACACGCATCGTATCGAAGCGCTGGTTGAACAGCTCTATGACATCAATAAGCGTTTGATTGGTCTTGAAGGCCGTTTGATGCGCTTGGCCGAGAGCCATCGGGTCAGCCGCGAAGATTTCTTGCGCAATTACCAAGGCTCCGAGCTTGATCCGAAATGGTTGTTGCGCGTTTCCAAGCTTGGCACGCGCGGCTGGAAGGATTTTGTCGCCAAAGAAAAGGACATGATCCGCGAAATTCGGCACGAGATTCACCATCTTGCGTCTGAGACCGGATTGGAAATTCCGGAATTCCGCAAGATCGTCCATATGGTGCAAAAGGGCGAGCGCGAAGCCCGCCAGGCCAAGAAGGAAATGGTCGAGGCGAATTTGCGTCTCGTTATTTCGATTGCCAAGAAATACACCAATCGCGGTTTGCAGTTCCTTGATTTGATTCAGGAAGGCAATATCGGCCTGATGAAGGCGGTTGATAAGTTTGAATATCGCCGCGGCTATAAATTCTCGACCTATGCGACCTGGTGGATTAGGCAGGCGATTACCCGCTCGATTGCCGATCAGGCGCGCACCATTCGTATTCCGGTGCATATGATCGAGACGATCAACAAGATCGTGCGCACCTCGCGCCAGATGCTGCATGAAATCGGCCGCGAGCCGACGCCGGAAGAATTGGCGGAAAAGCTCGCTATGCCTTTGGAAAAAGTGCGCAAGGTTTTGAAAATCGCGAAAGAGCCGATCTCGCTTGAAACGCCGATTGGCGATGAAGAGGATTCGCATCTCGGCGATTTCATTGAAGATAAAAACGCGATTTTGCCAATTGATGCGGCGATCCAATCGAACCTGCGCGAAACCACCACACGCGTCTTGGCCTCGCTGACGCCGCGTGAAGAGCGCGTTCTGCGCATGCGCTTCGGCATCGGTATGAATACCGACCACACGCTCGAAGAGGTCGGCCAGCAGTTCAGCGTGACGCGCGAGCGTATCCGCCAGATCGAGGCGAAGGCGCTTAGGAAGTTGAAACATCCGAGCCGTAGCCGGAAGCTGCGGAGCTTCCTGGATAATTGATGTGAGGGGATGATGACACGAGATGCCCTAATTGCCGCTTTAAAAAGGAGCCGTCCTGCCCTTGAAGCGGAAGGGGCGACCTCGTTATTTATCTACGGATCAAGGGCAAGGGGTGATCATCGCGAAGATAGCGATGTTGATATTCTCGTTGATTACGACCCCAATAAAAAATTTAGCTTGCTTGATCTGGCGGGCATCAAATTGGTTATTGAAGCTCGGTTGGGCCTAGAGGCCCATGTGACGGCGCGCTCCTCTCTTTATCCGTCGCTGAGCGCGACCATTGAACAGCAAGCGATCCGAGTGTTTTGATGCGCGACCTTGGTGTTGTGCTGATGGATATTCTCGATGCGATTGATGCGGTTCGATACGCGGGTTCTAGCCGTTCCTTTGAAGAGTTTTCCAATGATCGGATCCTGCGCCTTGCGACGGAACGGGCAATTGAGATCATTTCTGAAGCAGTGCGCCATTTGCCCGACGAGCTCCTTGATCGGCACCCCACTATCGAATGGGTAAAAATAAAGGCAATTGGCAATATTCTTCGCCATGAATATCATCGAACGGCGCCTAAAATAATATGGGATGTTGCGCAATTTGATTTGGATCGCTTGGAAATGGTGTTACGAGCCGAACAAGCGCGATGGCTTGAAAGATAGACTTCGTATCAGCAGATGATAAACTAAATCGCCGACGATTGATCAGATTGTGGGAACCTCGGCCGCGGCCGGGGCGTTGATGGATCAAAGGGTCGTGTGAGGCCTTTTGGATCGGGGTTGCGATTACAAGCAACCTGCCGCCTGAAGCGAGGTCATCTATGTCGAACGCCGCAGAACTCGTGTCCCAGCACCTCTTCTCCCTCGTCGGTGACGCACGACGGACGGGTGTTAAGCTTGAGGACGTCACCATCGAGCTTGCAGCCCATGCCGCTTGTGCCGCGCTGGCCTTTTGGACGCCGAATGATTTGCATGCGTTGATCGATGTGGCCCAAGACGATGATCTCTTCGAGAAAGCGCCGGCGAGCGACAAACAGGCCGCTCCGGCCCCGTCGGCCACCATTATTCCCTTCCCCAAAGCGCTCTAACCCTTTGGCATAAGACTTGCTAAATATCGGTCGGGCCTAAAAAATTCGTCTTTCGAGCCGTCTCTTCCAAGGCTTGCAAAGGATGAATTGACGTAAGCCCTCCCGCGATCATGCTCGACGGGCGGCCTTGTGTCCGGGAGTGTACGTAGTGGAAGCCGAAGATATTGAACGGCCAAGCGGAGTGATCGGACGCGCGCGGTACGAATTGTATCGCGTGATGTTTGAGACCAAAAACGCGCCCAAAATCCATCATTATTTTGATCAATTCATCATGACCCTGATCGTGATGAGCGTGATTGCGATTTTGCTTGAGCACAATGACGACATCCACGAGATGTTCCATTGGGAATTCGCGCTGTTTGACCGCGTATCGGTGATCATTTTCACCTTCGAATATGTCGGTCGTCTCTTGTGCGGCGGCCTTGCGCCCAAATTCAAGGATAAGCGTTTCGGCACCCTAAGCTACGCGTTAACGCCGATGGCGATCCTCGACTTTTTGGTCGTGGTTCCGTTTTATCTGACCTTTATCATCGAGCTTGATCTGCGCTTCTTACGCATCTTGCGGCTGTTGCGAATTTTAAAGCTGATGCGCTTTATCCTGCCCGCATGGCAGGAATTCTGCGTCATGGGGCCTGAGCATGTCGACCGGCATCTCGAGGATTTAGAGCCTGCCAAAGGCTGGTTCGGTAAAGTACGGAATTTCGTCTACCGGATCATGTTCGAGACGCCGAACGCGCCGAAATTCCATCATATTCTCGATCAGTTCATTATCGGCCTTATTGTTGCCAGCGTGATCGCCATTGTGCTTGAGCATGTTGATGCGATCCATGAGGCCTATCACGAACAATTGGCACTGTTTGATCAAGTCTCGGTTGTTTTCTTTACCATCGAATATGTGCTGCGTCTCTTCTGCGCGGACCTTAATCCGATCTACAAAGGCAAGAAATGGAAGCTGTTGCGTTATATGTTAACGCCGATGGCGCTGTTGGATTTCTTTGTCGTTGTCCCGTTCTACCTGACTTTTATCATCGATCTCGATTTGCGTTTCTTGCGGATCTTGCGGTTGTTGCGGATTTTCAAGCTCGCCCGTTTCCTTGTGCCGAAATGGCAGGAATTCAAAGAGCTTAACAAAGACCGCACCTTCCGTCAGCAACTATACAGCATGCTGAACGAGGATGCCTATTCGGGTGAAATACAACATATTATCGACGTTGCTCTTGTCGGCCTCATCTTCTTCAGCGTCGTTGCCGTGGTGATGGAAAGCGTGGAAGAAATCCACGCGGTGATGGAATTTGAATTCCATTATTTTGACCGTTTCTCGGTCTTTGTGTTTTCCACCGAATATCTTTTGCGTGTCTTTACGGCGGTTGAAAATCCAAAGACTCCGCGGCCCGTGCTTGGACGTCTGCGCTATATGGTGGGACCCACGCAAATCATCGATTTGCTCTCGGTGCTGCCGTTCTATCTGACGCTGTTTATCCAGATCGATTTGCGCTTCTTGCGCGTGATGCGCCTGCTGCGTATCTTGAAATTGACGCGCTATTCGACGGCGATGACGACGGTGATCGAAGTTATCACCGAAGAATTGCCGTCGCTTGGTGCCGCATTATTCGTGTTGATGCTCATCACGATCTTTTCAGCGAGCGTTATGTATCTTGTCGAGCATGAGGCGCAGCCCGATAAATTTACCAGTATTCCGATGGCGATGTATTGGGCGATTATTACGCTCACCTCGATCGGCTACGGCGATATTTTTCCTGTCACCCCGATTGGTCAATTCTTAACGATGATTATGGCCTGCGTCGGCCTTGGTATGATCGCGTTGCCAACGGGTATTTTGGCAACGGGCTTTAACGAAAAGCTCCGCAAGCGCGCCGAAGCGTTTAAAGAGCTGATTGAGGAAAAGGCCAAAGACGGCGTCATTACCGACGAAGAGCAAAAAGAGCTCGATAAAAAGGCGCATGAATTAGGTCTTAGTAAAGCCCGCGAAAAGCAGTTCGAGGACGAAGCGTTCAAAGAAATGGGCCTTGTTCGTGCGGCGGCGCGCGTGCCCGGATTGGCTGTGTCTTTTGAGCAGGATGACCGGATTGAAGCGATCATTCGAATGATTGAACCAATGACGCTGCGCCATAAATCGGTGTTGCTTGCGCGGTTGGCGATCAGCCTGCCAAGCCATTCGATTATTGTCGAAGAACCGACGCCGCCTGAGCCTGAGCCGAAAGAGAAATAAGAGGATGATCAGGCCGCGTGGCCTGAGACATCAGCGCCTGCAGTGCGATCAAGCTGATGATGAAACAGCGTTGAGCCCGCAACCATAAGGGCTACAATGCCAAAGGCGATTTGGAAATCGCTGATCAAGAGTTGATTATCGCCGCGCAAAAATTGCAGAGACTCTAGAATAAGCGCTGCGGCTGCAACACCAACGGAGCCCGAAACTTGTTGCACGACGCTCGCAAAGCTGGAGGCGCGGCTTAAATCGGCGGGTTCCACCTCAGCATAAGCAATGGCATTGAGGCAGGTAAATTGCAGTGACCTGAAAAAGCCGCCGGCCAACAGTACCGCAAGGATCAAGAGATGCGGTGTTGACGCGCTAAACAGCGTGATCATGCCAAAGAATGCGGCGCTGATCACGCCATTGGTCATCAATATCGTTCTGAAGCCAAAGCGTCGCAAAATGGCGGGCGCGGTGAATTTCATCAAGAACGCGCCAGCCGATGCGGCAAAGGTGAGCGAACCCGATTGAAAAGCCGACAGGCCAAACCCGATTTGTAACATCAAGGGCAAGAGAAACGGGTTCGAGCCAATGCCCGCGCGGAAGAAAAAGCCGCCGAGCATGCTGGTGCGGAAGGTGGGGAGTTTCAACAAAGCCAATTTCAAAATCGGATGCGGGACACGTTTGGCATGCCAACCATACAGTGCGAGAAGTCCCGCGCCGAGCACCAACAACACGGGTGCGACGGCAAGCGGCAAGATTTCACGGCCTAAAATCGTGAGGCCAAAGACGAGGCTTGATAGGCCGAGCCCGGATAGCACAAAGCCTGTTGTATCGAGTTTGGTTTGATGCTCGGCTTTGACATCGGGCACAAATATTGAGGCCAAGATAATGCCCGTAATGCCCATTGGGAGATTGATAAAGAATATCCAGCGCCAATGCAGATAGGTGGTGAGAAAGCCGCCGATCAAGGGGCCTACCACGGGGCCGATGAGCGCTGGCAAAGTGAGATAGGAAAGCGCTTGCACCAATTCGCTTTTGGGGATGGCGCGCACCAGAACGAGGCGGCCTACGGGCACCATCATCGCGCCGCCCATGCCTTGCACGGCACGCGCGATGATAAAGCCCTCCAGCGTGTTGGTGAAGGCGCAAGCGAGCGAGGCGAGGGTGAAGACAGCAATCGCCAGCCGGAACACCTGACGCGCGCCGAAGCGATCCGCCATCCAGCCGCTGATCGGGATAAAGACGGCGAGGCTGAGCAAATAAGAGGTGAAGGCGAGTTTGAGGACGATGGGGTCTTGGTGAAGATCGAGCGCAATCGCGGGAAGCGATGTGGCCAGAACGGTTGAATCCATGTTTTCAAGAAACAGCGCGCTGGCGATGACGAGCGGAAGGATCATCCCCTTGGGCAAAAGCCCTTTTTTCTCCTGCGTCTCGGGCGCGGATGGTTGGGAGGAAAGTTCGCTCATGCTGTAAGCCGGTTTACTCGCCGATGAATCGCGGGTTATTCTTCTCTTAACAGATGCAATAACAAGAAACGAGGGGGCAAACGCATGGCTTATGTGATCGGGATTGATGGCGGCACGGAATCCTTGCGCGCCGGTGTGTTTGATTTGACGGGTCGCCCGCTCGCTTTTGCCGCGACCCCCTATAAAACCGAATTTCCGCATCCGGCCTGGGCCGAGCAAAACCCTGCCGATTGGTGGCATGCGGTTGGCAATAGCGTGCGCAAGGCCGTGGCTGAGGCCGGCATCGGCATTGACAGCATTGTTGGGCTTTCGGTCGACACAACCTGCTGCTCGGTCGTGGCGCTTGACGAGAAGGGCGAGGCGTTACGGCCTGCGCTGATCTGGATGGATGTGCGCTCGTCGAAAGAGTGCGACTTGGTGCTGGCGACGGGTGACGCGGCGTTGAAGGTCAATTCGAATGGCGCGGGTCCGGTATCGGCGGAATGGATGATTCCGAAGGCCTTATGGATTGCCCGCAACGAGCCCGAGATTTTCAAGCGTGCGGCGACGATTTGCGAATATCAGGACTATGTCAATTTTCATCTGACGGGGCGGATGGTGGCCTCCATCAACAATGCCGCCGCGCGGTGGCATTATCGCGTGAGCGAAGGCGGCTATGCCCGCGCCATGGTTGAAAAGCTCGGTATTCCGACGCTGGCCGATAAATGGCCGAAGGACATGGTGCGCCTGGGCGAAACCATTGGTGGATTGACGGCAAAGGCTGCCGCGCATTTGGGGCTTAATCCTGGCCTTCCGGTGGCGCAGGGCGGTGCTGACGCGTTTATTGCTATGATCGGCTTGGGTGTCGTTAAACCCGGCGCGTTGGCCTTTATTACCGGCTCCTCGCATTTGCATTTGGGGCTGTCGGCCAAGCCGTTTCATGGCAAGGGCATTTGGGGCACGTATGAAGACGGATTGTTGCCGGGGCTTCATGCGGTGGAAGGCGGGCAAACTTCAACGGGCTCGGTCATCAACTGGTACAAGAATCTGCTCGGTGAGGGCGTGAGCTATGAGACGCTGAATGCGGAAGCGGCAGCCTTGCCGCCCGGTGCCGATGGCTTGATTGTGCAGGAGCATTTTCAAGGCAACCGCACGCCGCATACCGACCCATTATCGCGCGGAGCGATTACGGGTTTAAGCCTGAAGCATGGCCGGGCGCATATATTCCGCGCGATCATTGAAGGCGTGGCTTTTGGGACCGAGGCGATTTTCAAAGCGATGCGGGCCAATGGCTATGTGCCGGATGAATTTAGAATTTGCGGTGGTGCGACGCGCTCGGAACTCTGGATGCAGATCCATGCCGATGTGTCGGGCATTCCATTGACGCTGACGGAAGTGGCGGATGCGCCTGCATTGGGTTCGGCCATTTTGGCGGCCGTGGCGGCGGGGCATTATGCCTCGATTGAAGAAGCCGCTGGCGCGATGGTGAAAGTGACCCGCCGGATCGAGCCGAATAGGGCGGTGCATGAGCAATATAAGCCGCTCTTTGCCGCCTATGAGCGGGCCTATCCGGCGCTTCGCAGCATTAGCGGTTAGGCGCGTTCTGGAAACAGGCCTGCTAAACCCTCACGCGTTGCCGCACACACGCCGCGATCCGTAATGAGCGCGGTGACGAGATGGGCGGGCGTGACATCAAACGCATAGTTTATCGCCTTGCTGCCCGGTGCCATGATATCGACGGTGGCGAGGCTGCCATCCTCTAAGCGACCCGTCATATGGGTGACTTCGCGGGCCGAGCGTTCCTCGATCGGGATTTCTTTGACGCCATCGTCAATCGTCCAGTCAATCGTGGTGTGCGGCAAGGCTACATAGAACGGTACATCATTGGCATGCGCTGCGAGTGCTTTGAGATAGGTTCCGATTTTATTGCACACATCGCCGCGCGCGGTGGTGCGGTCTGTGCCGACAATGCAGAGATCAACCATGCCATGCTGCATCAAATGTCCGCCGGTATTATCGGGGATCACGGTATGCGGAATGCCATGCGCGCCGAGCTCGTAAGCGGTGAGGGATGCGCCTTGATTGCGCGGCCGCGTTTCATCGACCCAGACATGCACGGGAAGGCCAGCATCATGCGCCATATAAATGGGAGCGAGTGCGGTGCCCCAATCGACACACGCCAGCCAGCCCGCATTGCAATGGGTGAGGATGTTGATGGTTTGATTAGGCTTTTGCGCAGCGCGAATAAGCGCTAATCCGGCCTCACCAATTTTGCGGCAAATCTCGACATCTTCATCGCAGATTTGCCCAGCGCGAAGCCAAGCGGCGGCGAAGCGTTCGGAAGGTGATAAGGGCTTTAACCGCTTCCGGAGATCATCCAATGCCCAACGTAAATTAACCGCGGTTGGCCGCGTCTCGTATAGGCGTTTATAGGCCGCATCAAGATTGGCATCGGACGGATCCTCGCGCATGGCGAAGGCGTAGCCATAGGCGGCAGTTGCTCCAATCAAGGGTGCGCCCCGCACGACCATTGTGAGGATGGCGTCTGCTGCTTCCGCACTCGTGCGGAGATGCTTCGTTTCAAACCGGTGCGGCAGTTTGATTTGATCAATGACATGAACAGAGGTCTGATCCGCATCGGGCCAGATGGTGCGCATCGCGCGGCCATGGATTTTCATGCGACAGGTTCCTTGGCGATGGTCTCGGCGATATCGCGGATCTCGTCGATGCCGGAGAGCGAGCTGCGGCCCACCATTAAAGCACGCGCCATTTTGAGTGCGCGTTTTTCGCAACGAGCGCGGCGATCCGGATCCGCAATGCTTTCAAGATCTTCGACATGGGCTAAGCCTAGAATACGGCGCGCCATTTTTGCGCCCGTAAAGCCGATCGCGTCTTGAAAGAGACGTGTCATCGTCATGTGGCGATAGGCTTCTAACGCCACGCCGCCTGTATCATCGGCAAAGAGGGTAGGCAGGAAAGCATCACCCTTACCGCCTTCACTCCAGAGCGATAAAAATTTTTGTTCAAACAAAGTCCAGAACGATTGAAGTGTATCTAAAATCCAAACGCGATAGGACTCGCGATCATCTTCTTTCGTTGCGTGGCCTTCTTGCGCGAAAAAGGCGAGGAGAAGATTGGCCATGAAGGCGCCGAGATCAAACCCCATCGGGCCATAGACGGCAAACTCAGGATCAATGACGCGCGTATGGCTTTCGGTTGCCATGATGGAGCCCGTGTGCAAATCGCCATGCAGCAGCGCTTCGCCGCGCGACAAGAACATCCATTTAAGTTCTTGCGCGGCTAATTTGAGGGGCGCATCGGCGCGGAAGGCGGCGGCTATTTTATCGAGCTGCGGTGTTGTCCAGCGATTCATATCGGAAAGGCGATAGGGGTCGGTGAACACCAAATCTTCGGTGATTTTCGATAGCGTGATGTTGTGGCTAAAACGCGCCTGACGCTCGCGCTTCTCCGCCGCGGGCGAGCCGAGATCGGATGTTTTGAATAAAGTGAGGGCGCAAAATTCAGCGATATCGGCAGCAAGTTTTGGATAGCGTATGCCTTTGATCAACCCTTTGCGCACAATCAGATGCGGTTCGAGCAATTCCATCACGCATGCGGCCTGCATCGTATCGAAGTGATACAGCTTCGGTACAAGATGGGGAGCAGCAAGCGTTTGGATTTTTAAGGCTTCATGCTCGAAATAGGCGCGGTCTAGCGGTAATGGCCAACTCTCGCCAACCATCCGCACATAAGGCAGCGCTTGTTTAACAACGATGCCGCCTTTTGCGCCTTTGACGATAAAGACGAGATTGAGATTGCCATCGCCCACTTCACGCACGGTCCACGTGGCGGGTACGCCGCCAAGGATCGAGCAAGCGTTGTGCAGAGGACTCAGGAAATCAATAACGCTTTGCTCGTTGAGGGCCTTGTAATCGGCACCCCCAACAAAGCGTGATCCGGCGATCGTCGTTTGTCCCATCCTGCCGATGCCTCTTATTTTGGCCGTTTGACTGCAGAACGGGGCGCGGGCTTCGCCTGCCTTTTGGCGGGCGCAGCTGATGCGGATTTCTTCTGTGCCGTCTTGCTCGCTGCTTTGGGTGCGCTTGGTGCCTCACGGGCTGCAGCAGGCTTGGTCTTCTCGTCGGGAGTAACGGCTTTTGCACGAATGGTTTTCGGCGTGTCTTTGACGCGATCAAGATCAGGCGCTTGGCCGTAGCTCATGCGGCGCATTTGCTCGATGACTTGAGCCATTTCTTTTTCCGAGAGGCGAGGCGGCTCCCCAATCGCAAGCGCGTGCACATACATTTTGGCAAGGGTTTCGATTTCAATGGCGCGCCACATCGCCGTTTCAAACGAATCCCCCAAAACGATCAGGCCGTGATGGCCTAAGAGACAGGCGGTACGGTCTTTGAGTGCGTCGAGGGCGAAATTGGAAAGTTCTTGCGTGCCAAAGCACGCATAGGGCGAGCACCGTATATCGATGCCGCCTGCAACGGCGACCATGTAGTGAAACGCGGGGATGCCGCGCTCATGCGTTGCAAGCGTGGTGCAATAGATCGAATGGGTATGAAGCACGACATTGACGTCGGTACGGTTCTTCAAAATATCGCGGTGAAAACGCCATTCGGATGACGGACGGTGCTTGCCTGTGTAGGTGCCATCAAACGCCATTTCGACGACATCTTCGTTTTTCATTTTATCATAGGGCATGCTGGTGGGCGTAATGAGCATGCCACCTTCAATGCGATGCGACAAATTACCCGATGTGCCTTGGTTCAATCCGGAATCATTCATATCGATGCAGGTTCTGATAATGCCCTGACGTAGCTTTTTGTGGCTCATGGTCGTTGTCCTTTGCCGTGTTTCGGATTGTTACGAATATTTATAGGCTAAGTTTGTTGATCTGCCAAAGCACGCCAGCGCAGGGCTGCTTCGCGAAGCCCCGCAATCGGCGAGGGCAACATCGGATCAAGTGTTACGCTGGTAATCGGTTCCTTGCGTTCAAACCTTTGCCATAAGAGGCCGGCGCCCAAGGCGGTGCCGTCTTTCGACCGGCTCATCGCGACCGGTTGCGCGGGGCGCAAGGTTGCGATGAGCTGACCAAAGGCTGGATTGGTTGCAAAGCCGCCGTCAATGACGATGGGTGTCGTGGAGCCTAACACATCCAGACACAGATCGGCGACGAAGGCGGAATAAAGCGCTGCCAACGCGCCCCGTTCAACTTCATCAACAGGGGCGGGGCCAATGATCTTGCCTTTGCCGCCGCTGCCTGCAAATGGGCCCGGATCCTCAACGAAGGAAGGGAGCGCCAAGGTGCCTTGGGCGATAAGCTTGGCTGCGGCTTGATAGGCGCGTTGATCGCTCACCGGATGCTCGCCTGCAAGGATCGCATATTCGCGACCGGTCATTGTCAGTGTCGAGGCGATGGGCTCGCCATCCACATCAACATTGGCGACCATGGCACGGCTTTCGGAGAAATCCTCCAGCGGACGGCCACGGTTGAAACCGATCATCCATGTGCCGGTAGAGAGTACCGTGTGGTTGGCCATGCCTGCGGCTTTGTAGCGAAAGAAATTGGCGTTGCTGTCATGCGCGCCCGCTAAAATTTCAACATCAGGGGAAAGCCCCGTGCGTTTGGCGATTTCGGGTGATAGATGGCCGATGACTTCACCCGCTTTGGCAAAGGCGGGAAATAGACCGTGCCAATGGAGGCGATGGACGATGGAGGAAAACTCGCTTGTGAGCGGGTTCCATAAATGACATTGCGCGGCGAGCGACGAGATTTCGGAAACGGGTTTACCGCCGAGGCGAAAGGCAAAATATTGCGGCGTAAGCAGAAAATGTTTCGCGCGGCTAAAGGCTGCGGGAAACTCACGCGATTGCCATAAGAGACCTTGCGCGGGCCGCATGGCGCCGCCGCTTAACGAGCAAAAGACTTCTGCGTAAGTGGGGCCGACTTCGGCATAGGCTTCTGCCAACCAATCGGGTGCCTTGGCCTCGTAATCCATCGCGGGCAGAACGGGGTTGTGATCATCCACCAACACACCGCCGCAGCCATGGGCCGTTGCCACAATCGCGCGGATGCGGTGGCGTTTACCCAATTCCGTCAGCGCATCGAGAATGAGCGGCTCGATGCGGTTGAGATCAATGGCGAGATAGGGGCCCGTCATATCGGGCGCGTTGGGGTAGGAGAGAATTTCAACCGGTTCGCCATTGGGGGTGGCGACGAGTACTTTGATATTCGTCTTACCGAGATCGAGAACCGCTACTCTTTCGCCGGTATCGATCATGGCGGCGGTTCAATCGATCAAACCGAGGCGTTTGCGAATATTGGGAACGGCCGTGACCCCAACAAGGATCGCGCCCCAAATCGCAAGCGTCAGGAATTGGCTGAAATTCAACAGGTTGAAAGCCGACGAGATGACTTGCAAAATGACAAGCGACAGTATGACGCCCGCAATTTTGCCAAAGCCCCCCATGGGATCAACACCGCCCAACACGGCCGCCAAGATCGTAACCAACAAATAGCTTTCGGCATAAGACGCGTTGGCGGAATTAAACCGCGCCATCATCACAAGCCCTGCGACGGCTGCGAGCAGGCTTGAGATAACATAGATGCGCAAGATGACGCGTTTGGTATCAATGCCGGAAAATTGCGTGGCTTTCTCATTCGAGCCAATCATATAGGTCGCCGCGCCAAACGGGGTGCGGCCCAACGCAATCGCCATCGGAATGGCAACCACCGCAAAAACCAACATCGCGGTTGGAATGCCCACGACCGTACCATTGCCCAAGAACACGATGGAATCGGGTAGGCCCGAAATCACATTGCCGCGCGTCATACCGATGCCGATGCCTTTCACCATGGTCATGGTGCCGAGCGTTGTCAAAATGGGGGAGACGCCGAGATAGGCGATGATGAAGCCATTCACGAGGCCAATGATCGACGCGATCAAGAGGCCCACCGCAATCGCCACAATCTGCCAGCCGACAAAGGCAAAGCCTTCCGTACCCGGCAGCATTTTCGTCATGATATAGGCCATCGCCAATGCGCAAAGATTGGCAGTAGAAATGATCGACAGGTTCAAGCCGCCCGAGATCAAAGTAATCATCATGGCAAGCGATAAAATGCCAAGCTCGGGCAATTGGAACGCCATGGACTGCACGGTGGCTTTTGTGAAAAAGCCTTCGCCGATGATGAGGCCGAAAACGGCAACCAAAGCGACCAGCAAAATGGCCAAGCGGCGATTGGTGACATCGCCCGTCAGGCTACCGATCAACGACATCAACGCCGCATCGGGGCCGCGGGGTGGGTGTGGCGCGTTGCTCATTCTGTCATGACTCCCTTGCGCTTGCGGCGGGCCGAAAGGGCCGTTGCGCTCACCGACAACAAGATCACGAGGCCGACGAAAAATTGCGAATAATAGGACGACACGCCCAACAAGATCAGGCCGTTTTGCATCACGGCCAAAAGGGTGAGGCCGAGAATGGTGCCGAAGACGGTGCCGACACCGCCGGCAAGGCTCGCTCCGCCCAACACAACGGCAGCCAGCACATCCAATTCCTTACCGACAAGCACCGTGGGCGCCACCGATTGCGCGAGCTGGGCTTGAATAAGCGAGGCGACACCGGCCGTTAGCCCCATATAGCAGTAAACGAGGATGTTAAGCCGGAACACGTTGAAGCCCAAACGCTGCGCCGCTTCGCGATTGCCGCCAAGCACATAAATCTGCCGGCCAATATTCGTACGGTTCAAAATCAGCCAGGTCAGCGTGAACATGACGGCAAGGGCTAAAATTTGCAGATTGATCCCGTATGAAATTTCATCCGCATCGACATATTCAAACCAGTAAATGCCGTGCGAAAACCACGGGGGCAGGGAGTAGATATATTTGCCGCCCGTGATGAAGACGAGCAGGCCGTAAAAGATATTGAGCGTCGCAATCGATACGATGATGCTTGAAATGTTCAAGCGGTCAATAAGGACGGCATTGATCGCACCCAGTCCGATGCCGACGACACTCGCCATGGCAAAGACGATAAACCAGTTCAGCCCGTATTTATTGGCGAGCAGCATCGTGATGTATTGCGCGATGGAAGCGGTGGCGGTGAAGGAAATATCAATGCCGCCGGATATTAGAACCACAAGTAGACCAGACGCCAAAATGCCCAAAAAGGCATAGGAGGTGAGAAGGTCAAACAGATTTTGCAGAGTCAAAAAACCTTCGGTCATCACCGAAAGTCCGACCACCAAAATCAGAATAACGCTTAGGAGCCAGAATTCGTGGCTGCGCCTAAAACGGGCAAAATTCTCAGGCATTGACGGCCACCCTTAAGACATCTTCGGAACTTTTATGGGCTTCGAACTCGCCCGTGATCCGACCATTGCGCATGATGAGAATACGGTGGCTGTGATAAAGCACTTCGGGAATTTCATCCGAGATCAAGATGACGGCCACGCCTTTGGCGGCGAGCCCGCGCACGATTTCGTAAATGCCGTCTTTGGCGCTGATGTCCACGCCAACCGTCGGGCTATCGAGAATGAGCACGCGCGGCGCGGTGGCCATCCATTTGGCAAGCACAACGCGTTGCTGATTGCCGCCGGAAAGAGTTTTAACCGGATTATTGGTGTTTGATACTTTGATCGAGAGATCTTTTACCCAGCGATCAACGGTTGATTGCCGAGCCGCTTGCGGGATCAAGCCCATAAAGCCTTTGAGCTTGTCGAGAATGGTCACAATCGTATTGGATGCGATGGATTGTTCAAGCACCAAACCCAAGGTCAAACGGTCTTCCGACACATAGGCGATGCCATTATCAATGGCTTCACGGTTTGAGGTCAGCGCAAGGCGTTTGCCGTTGAGATGAATTTCGCCCCCATCGGGCGGGTTCATGCCGAACAGGGACAGAGCAAGCTCTGTACGGCCCGAGCCCAACAGGCCGGTAATGCCCAAAATCTCGCCCTCGCGCAGATCAAAGGAAATATCTTTGTAATCCCCTTTGCGCGACAAATGGCGCGTCGAGAGTACCGTTTTGCGTGCTGATAAATCGATCCCAGCAAGATCATAATGAAATTCTTTGCCCGTCATCAGCACGGCGAGCTTGTGGTCATTCATCTCTTTGGCATCATAGGTGCCAACTTTTTTGCCATCGCGTAATACGGTGACGCGTTCGGCCACTTCGAGCACCTCATCGAGTCGGTGCGAAACGAAGACGATGCAGATGCCCTTCTTTTTCAATTCGCGAACAAGGGCTAAAAGCGCGTCCACTTCGTGGCGGGTGAGGGATGCTGTCGGCTCATCCATGATGACGAGTTTCGCATCAGCGGCCATAGCGCGGCAAATCGCAACCAGCTGGCGGTTGGCGATCGATAAATCTTCGACTTTCACATCGAGATCGAGGTTCACGCCGATGCGCTCCATCGCGCGTTTGGCGGTTGCGCGAATGGCATTCCAATCAACCGAATGAAAGCCACCCAAATGCTGGCCCACACCGATGTTTTCAGCGACCGTCAGATTGGGAAAGAGCGAGAGATCTTGATAGATGACTTGAATGCCGGCACGCGTGCTCTCAACCGGATTAAGATGCGAATATTCGCGCGATTCAATGATGATTTTTCCACCCGCTTCGGGCGGTTGTACACCGGAAATAATTTTGATGAGCGTTGATTTGCCTGAGCCGTTTTCGCCGACGAGGCAATGCACTTCGCCGCTTTCAAGCGTCAGATCAACATCAGCGAGCGCTTGCACACCACCGAAGCGCTTTGAAATATGGGTTAGTTCAAGAAAAGTCGGCACAAGCCTGTATCCCCGTTGTCGGGTCTTTCGGAGATAGCGCCCCTTTTTTCAAAGGGGCGCTATCCGATGCATCGTCAAAGATTAGAGGCCGCCTGCGATCAGTGCGTCAACCGTCTCTTTGTTGATTTTCATGATCTTTTCGACCTTGATCTGCTTCTTGGCCACATCAACGGACGCCTTGCCCAAGCCTGGGACTTCGACGCCATCCTTGATTTCCTTGCCATCAAGCACGAGCTTGGCAACGGCTACCATTGCGTAACCAGCATCGGTCGGGTTCCACAAGAAGCCTTCACGAACGATACCCTCGTCGATGAGCGATTTAGCCTGTGATGGCAGAACCGTTCCGACAACGGCGATCTTCTTGCCGAGTTTCTTTTCGCGAACGGCGTTACCTGCGCCGATCGGGCCTTGCGAACCGAAGCCGAGGATACCCTTGAGGTTTGGATAGGCCTTGATCACGTCGAGCGTGGTCTTGTAGGCGTCATCCGTCACGTCAGCGCCGGGGAAGCGGTCGGCGGCGAGCTTCATCTTCGGATAGTTCTTCTTCTGATAGGCAATCGCCGAGTCAGCCCAGATGTTGTGCAATGGCGTGGTGAGCGTGCCGACATACACGACATATTCGCCTTCTTCGCCCATTTCCTTGGCAAGGCGTTGCATTTGGACTTCACCGAACACGACCGAATCGATCAGTTCGACGTTCCAGTCGCGGCCTTCTTGCTCTGGACCTTCATGCGTGATGACCTTGATGCCTGCGGCTTGCGCGCGCTTGAGCACAGGTTCCGTCACCTTCACGTCGAGCGGAACAAGACCGATCACGTCAACCTTCTTGGCGATCAAATCTTCGATCAGCTTGACCTGCTGCGCAGGGTCGACGGAGGAAGGGCCGACCATCGAAGCATTGATGCCGAACTCGCCGCCCGCTTTCTTCACGCCGACTTCGAGCGCGTTAAACCATGGAATACCGGCGATCTTGACGACTACAACCATTTCTTTGGCGGCAGCGAAGGCCATATTGGGAAGACCGGCGACGCCCGCAATCGCGGTTGCGCCGAGGAGTTTCAGTGTTTGGCGTCTATTCATTGTCGTTTCCTCATCCGTTTAATAAGCCAATGAAGGCGAATTTTTTGCCAAGCCCTTGTAGCGGGCCTTTATGGTTCGACCGGATAGAGGCGGCAGTCTCTGTGTGAAAAAAGAGTGCCGCATCCCCGTGCGTCCGAGACTCAGTATGACGACAGTTTTTGAGGATTCAAGCAGTGATTTTGGGCATTTTAATGTGTGCACTGCACTATATATATCAATTTAGTTGATTAAATGCCGATTTTTTAGAAATCTTGACCGCTCAACCGACAAGCGGTTTGCCAATGAGGTTGATGTCGCGGGTTGTCACAATCGGCGTGCGATATCCGGTTCGAATGAGTTCAAGCATGGTCGCGCCAAAGCGCCGCGTATCGGTGATCATGCCCGGCATCAACGGCTTCAAAAGACCAATAATACCGCCTAATAGCGTGTAAGAGAGCTGATAAAGCGGCGTTCGCGAGCGGATGCCATCCAAGGGAATGATCGCGCCCGGGCGCAGCATATAGGCGGATGCGAAACCCAAGCCCAGGAGCTCGTTTTCCGTCCGGCCTTTAACCCGTGCCCACATGATCGAGCCCGTCTCGGAACTGTCGGTGCCTTCGCCCGAGACATACTGGAAACACATATCAGGATTGCATGGCAACAGAGCTTTTGCGACTGAAAGCGTCAAATCACACGTCACGGCGGTGTAATTTGCCTCCGATATTCCGGAGGATGAAATGCCCAGGCAAAAAAGGCAGCCCTTCAAGCCTGCGAGTTTATCGGCATGGTCCGACAGATAGGCGAGATTGGGCGCAACGATCTCGGTCAATTTAGGGTCGCTGAGACCCAAAGCGTGACGCACAACAATGATCACTTCGGTGACGTCGGGCGCAGTCAATGCGGCGATCAGAGCGGCACGTCCAACCATGCCGCTCGCTCCAAAAATGACAATGCGCATCCGCTGCTCGCTTTTTAAAAGGTCTTAATCCAGCACTTCATACGCGGGCAGGGTTAAGAACTCGGCGCATTCCTTGGCGAGCGACATGTCCGAGAACAGTTTAATCGCTTCCGGGAAGCGGCCTGCATCATAGGCTGCCGGGCCGACGGCTTCGCGCACCTTGGCCATTTCATCCGCCAGCGTTGCCTTGAAAAGCTCCGGCGTGACCTTGCGGCCATCATTGAGCGCAACCTGATGGTGGACCCATTGCCAGGCTTGCACGCGGGAGATTTCGGCGGTGGCTGCGTCTTCCATGAGGTTATAGAGCGGCACTGCGCCACGGCCTTTGAGCCAGGCTTCGATATATTGCACACCGACGCGGATGTTTTCGCGCAAACCGTCTTCCGTCCGCTCGCCCTTATGGAGCGAAAGCATGTCGGCTTGCGTGATATGCACATCATCGCGTTGCTTGTTGATCTGGTTGTGCGACGGCATCAAACGGTCAAACACTTCTGTCGCCAGCGCCACCATGCCCGGATGGGCGACCCATGTGCCATCATGGCCGTTGGCGGCCTCGCGCTCTTTATCCGCGCGCACTTTGGCGTAAGCCGCTTCGTTTTTGGACTCATCACCCTTCACGGGGATTTGCGCAGCCATGCCGCCCATCGCAAACGCACCGCGACGGTGGCAGGTTTTGATGAGCAGAAGCGAATAGGCGGCCAAGAAATTCGACGCCATCGTCATCACGCCGCGATCAGGCGTGAGGAAGTTCGGATTGTTGCCCAAACGCTTGATGAAGGAGAAGATGTAATCCCAACGGCCGCAATTCAGGCCGATAATGTGATCTTTTAATTCGAACAGGATTTCATCCATCTCGAACGCCGCCGGCAACGTCTCGATCAAAATCGTGCAGCGTAACGTGCCATGCTTCAAACCACAGGCTTCTTCGGCATAGGTGAACACTTGATCCCATAGGCGGGCTTCTTTGTGGCTTTCCATTTTGGGGAGATAGAAAGCAGGCGTCTTGCCTTGGGCGATCATTGTTTTGGCGTTGTGGAAGACATAGAGGCCGAAATCGAACAAGGAACCCGACATGCGCTCGCCATCGACCAGCACATGCTTTTCAGGCAGATGCCAGCCGCGCGGGCGCACCATCAAGGCGGCGGCATTAGCGCTGATCGCGTAGGTCTTGCCGGTTGTCTCATCGGTAAAGCCGAGCGTGCCGGCCCAGCGGTCTTTCAGATTGATCTGGCCTTCGACCATATTGGCCCAAGTGGGGGAGGAGGCGTCCTCAAAATCCGTCATGAACACTTTCGCGCCGGAATTCAGCGCGTTGATGATCATTTTTTTATCGACCGGACCCGTGATTTCGACGCGACGGTCGAGCAAATCGGCGGGCAGTGGGGCAATGGTCCAATCGCTTTCGCGGACGGATTTGGTTTCGGCGAGGAAGTCCGGCAATTCGCCGGCATCGAATTTTTTCTGGCGCTCGGCGCGCGCCGCGAGCAGGCCCAGCCGCGTGGCGTTGAAGCGCGTATGGAGTTCCGACAAAAAGGCCAGCGCGGGCGCGGTTAGGATTTCATCGTAGCGGGGACCCATCGGGCCTTTAATCTCAATCTTCGCCATGGTGCTGTTCCTGTGTCGTTTCTTGGTGGTTATATTTTGACGCCTTTTAGTCCCTAAAGCGGCAAAAAGTCCACGCCAAATGGCGTGGACCTGCAATGCAACCCATCGCCCTTTGGTATTAAGCGCGTTGGCTTGGCAGAAATTTGGCCAATGCGAAGCTGAGGATCAGGCTCGGCAGGGCGGAACCCCAATCAGGATAGAAGAAGACGGCGCCTTGGTAGACCGCGACGCCGCACGCCCATGCCAATAACGCCATCCATTCAATATTGGCCAAACCATGCCCGCCAAGTGCTAGGGCCCGAATGAGCCGGTAGCGGGCCAGAATCACGCCGAAGAGCGGCACAAAAATCGAGCTCAATACGGTCAAGAATTGCGTGATGAGCTGGCTGATTGTCTCCGAGAGCGTGGTGAGCACCAGCGCCAGCGCAATCGATAAGAGCGCCATGGCGACGCCGCGCGCCCTTATTCCATAGCCGCCAAACAGGCTTTCCGAGCTGACCGCGCCGGAATGGAGGTCGCCATAGGCGTTATCGAGCTCATCGAGCACGATCAGCGTCAGGGCGATCAGACCGCCTTGGGCCAATAAGAGGACTGTGACCAGATCATCGGAAGGCTGGTTGAAGGCAATCAGCGCGCCGAGCGCATAGCACCAGATATTGGCGATGGCGTAGCCGATAAAGGTGCCATTGGTCGCCCCGCCTTTACCACGGCTGAACCGCGCATAATCGGCCACGAGCGGCAGCCATGAAACGGGCATGGCGATGACGAGATCGACCCCACTCCAGAAGCCCATTTCTCCGGTGCCGGTTTGGTTCCAGAAATCGGACCAGCCTTTGGTGAGCGTGGCTGAAACAAACACGTAAGAGAGCCAAACCAAGGAGGCAATGACGAGCGGCAGGCCGATGCGGGATAAAAACCGCCGCACGAGACTGGTCATCGAGCCCATCATCAGGAGCACGAGGATCGCGCCCCAGATCAGCGTTAGGCCATAGGTGAGCGATGCCCCCTCAAGCCCGGTCGATTGCTTGATGACGGCCAGCGAACCGTCGCGCATGATGATGATTTCAAAGGCCGCCCAGCCCAAAAGCTGGATGACATTGGCGATGACGGGTAGCCGCCCCAAATGGCGACCAAAGGCCACCGTCATGAGGGCGCCGGAGGATAATCCCGTTTCTTGGCCCAAACGGGCGACGAGGGCGAGCACGCCTGCGCCGATGGCCGAGCCTAACAGAATGGCGAAAAAGGCCAGTTTCGGGCTCAAGCCCGGCATCAGGGTTGCGCCTGTCTGCATCACCAAAAGACCGACGCCCAGGCTGAACCAAAGGGCGGCCTGATCGCGAAAGCCGAAAACGCGGTTACGGGAAGGGATAGGAGCAGTGGTTGAGGAAGGGTGGACGTCTGCCATGTCGATCTCCATCAGATCAAAAATGACAGGAAAGCGCGAAATGCTGGCCCCGAGACGGTGGCGAGCGGTCGTTGCTTCCCTGCGCGAGGATTACCTCAGTCAGGTTCAAAGGGTGTTTCTCAGCCATGCTCACGCACAGCACCCCCAGCGGAATGTCAGCAGGCGCGAACGCCAAGCCAACGAAATGGGGCGATAAACGGTTTTTGCAGCCTTGGCAATCGGGGAGCTTCCCCTCGCCCCATTCCTTTGCTAAACGACCGTGACGGCTGGCCGCTTTGCGCTGGCCGTATCGCTGGGGGTGCCGCGCGGCAAAGCGGGGCTGAGATTAGACCCTTTGAACCTGACTGGGGTAATGCCCGCGCAGGGAAGCACGATGGATGAGCCTTTGGCTGTCTCTCACGCTTCCAAGCGTTTCTGATACAAATGGGAAACCGCAACGCTATGAAGATCGCCGTTATCGGTGCTGGTGTCATGGGGCTTGTCACGGCGCATCACTGTGCGTTGCGGGGCGGTCGTGTCACCATCTATGAGCGACGGCCGGAGGCGGGGCGCGGATGCTCCTGGTATGCAGGCGGCATGTTGGCCGCTTGGTGCGAGATGGAAAGCGCCGAGCCGCTGATCGGCGAATTGGGCCTTGAATCGCTCAGCTATTGGAAGACGCATTTTTCGCATGTTGTTGAGAAGGGGACATTGGTTTTAGCCCCGCCACGTGATCTGCCGGATCTCAAACGGTTTGCCGCGCGGACCCATGCGCATGAATGGGTTGGACGCGATGCGATGGCAGCGCTTGAACCTGATTTAGCGGAGCGGTTTGAGACGGCTTTGTTTTTTAAAGGCGAAGCGCATCTTGATCCGCGCGATACGCTGGACGCGTTGCGGCAAAAATTAATAGGCGATTATGGCGTGACCATTGTGATGGATCATGCCGTTACGCCGAACGATGTGGATGCCGATCATATCTTTGATTGTCGCGGCTATGAGGCGCGCGACGTGTTGCCGGATTTGCGCGGCGTGAAGGGCGAGATGCTGATCTTGCGCACGAAAGAAGTGAGCCTTTCACGGCCTGTGCGTTTATTGCATCCGCGCATTCCGGTTTACATTGTTCCGCGGGCGGACCATCATTTTATGGTGGGTGCGACGATGATTGAGAGCGGGGACCGTACGCGGTTCTCGGCGCGCTCGATGGTTGAGCTTTTGAATGCGGCCTATGCGGTTCACCCTGCCTTTGGTGAAGCGGAGATTGTTGAAACCGGCACCGATGTGCGCCCTGCGTTTGCCGACAATTTACCGCGCATTCGACGCGATGGAAAAATCCTGCGGCTGAACGGGTTATACCGCCATGGCTATTTGGGGGCACCCGCTGTGGCGCGGCGGGCGGCTGAGATTGTTTTCGAGGGCAAGTCTTTTCCGGAGGTTGAACGGTGAGGCTGATTGTTAATGGCAATGAAACCGATGTGGCAGCGGAAACCTTTGCCGAATTGCTCTTGGAGCTTGGATATGAGGATATGCCCGTTGCGACCGCTTTGAACATGTCGGCTATCCGAAAAAAGGACCGTGATACCATTCGATTAAAAGAGGGCGATCGGGTTGAAATTCTAGTGCCGATGCAAGGGGGCTGAAGCGTGGATCCAGTACAGTTTTACGGCGTGTGGGTAGCCTCGCGCTTATTGCTCGGCACGGCGCAATATCCATCGCCTGCGATTTTGGCGGATGCGATTACGCGCTCGGAAACCGATATTCTCACCGTCTCCCTGCGACGTGAATCAACGGGTGGATCAGGCGGGCGCGATTTTTGGAAATTGATCAGCGCGTTGGGGCGAAAGATTTTGCCAAATACGGCCGGATGCCATTCCGCCAAGGAGGCGATCACAACGGCTGAAATGGCGCGCGATGTGTTTGATACGCCGTGGATTAAGTTAGAAGTGATCGGCAATGCGGATACGTTGCAGCCGGATGTATTTGGTCTTGTGGAAGCGGCGCGCGAATTATGTGCGCAGGGCTTTCAGGTGTTTCCCTACACGACCGATGATTTAATCGTGGCGGAAAAATTATTAAGCGTTGGTTGCGAAGTTTTGATGCCGTGGGGTGCGCCGATTGGTTCGGGTAAAGGGTTGAATAACCGCTTTGCCTTGAAAGCAATGCGGGCGCATTTTCCAAACGTGCCGCTTGTTGTTGATGCAGGCTTGGGTGTTCCCTCGCACGCTGCCGAGGCGATGGAATTGGGCTATGACGCGGTGCTGTTGAATACCGCTGTTGCCAAAGCGGGCGATCCGGTTGCGATGGCGGAAGGGTTTGCTCTGGCGGTTAAAGCCGGGCGCTTGGCGTATCGCGCGGGTGCGATGGAAGCGCGTGATATGGCGGTGCCTTCAACCCCCGTTTTTGGCCAAGCTTTTGTGTAATCAATTGGAGTTTTAATATGCTGGATCGGTTTTATTTGATTGTTGATTCATCGCACTGGCTGGAACGTTTGCTGCCGCTCGGCGTGAAGACGGTTCAGCTGCGCATGAAAGACAAAAGCCATGCGGAATTGACGCATGAAATTATCATGTCGCGTACGCTATGCGCGCAGCATGGCGCGACATTGATCGTGAATGATTATTGGCAAATGGCATTGGATGAAGGATGCAATTTCGTCCATCTCGGCCAAGAGGATATGGACACGGCCGATTTCAAAGCGTTGAAAGTGGGCGGCGTGAAGATTGGCTTATCCACCCATACGCCGGAAGAGCTGGATCGCGCGCTTCAATTTGACCCCGATTATATCGCCTTAGGACCAATTTATCCGACGGTTTTGAAGGATATGATCTTTCCGCCGCAAGGGCTGGAGCGCATTAGCGAATGGAAGCGGATCATCGGCAATATTCCGCTGGTGGCCATTGGCGGATTGACGCCGGAACGCGCCAAGCTCGTCTTGCAAGCGGGGGCCGATAGCGCGTGTGTGGTCACGGATATTTTACGCCACGCCGACCCTGAAGCGCGCACGCGCGAATGGATTGATACGCTGCGCGGATAGGCTGCGAAGAGTGCCTAATGAATCATGCTCGTTTCAAAGCTGTCTTCAGCGGATGAGACGAGCTGCTGACAATTGCTTGCATTGACATCGAGTTCGACTTCATTCTTTGAAATCTCGATCCGGCGTCCTTGCTCAATCGCGCAATTCTGGCCGTTGATCCGTGCCATAATGGAAAGTGTTTCGCCCTTTTGCCGATGCGGCAAGAAGAAATAACCGTCTTCATTCGTCACTGTTTTGATCAGGCCGGATATCGACGATGTAGCGCGAATCTTGACTTGATCGAGACCCGTCTGGCCGTCTTTCGTCACACGGCCGGCGACGAGCTTGCCGCCATCTTCTGCTTCGCCATTCGGATTAGGACGAAGGGCGCGTAGATTGGCCAATTCAAGCACGGTGCCTGGCTTGGCATTGACGAGGGCGATGCGAACGCTCTTTACTTTGCCCAGCGGTAAGGCCGGACGAGAAAAGGTTTTTGCCACACGATTGAGATCCGGCCAATCCAAGGCCGTTACATCTAAGGTTTCGTAGCGCCAGTCGTTCGAAATCGCGACAGGCGCGATATGCCACTGGCTAGACGGGAGCAGTTCGAGCTCGGGCGTATCCTGCTCATTGATCGAGACGATTTTGCCGTCATCCATCATCAGGTCAATTTCAACATTGCCGGCAGATGCGTTCCGCTTCGAAATTGAATGGTCCAATTTTCGAAGCGCCAGTTGAATATGGCTCGTGTTCCAAAATTCGAGGCGGGAAGGTCTGAATAGCACTTCAGCCCGTCCAGTCGTATCCGCGGTAAGGCTCAGAATTCTTGACCCATCGGGATCATTGGCTTGTGCCTGACGTTCCTGTGCCTCGCCATTGTCAATTGATAGCTGTCCTTTTTCAAAAAGGGCTACGTGGTCAAGAATGGCCGAGGGTGAATTATCGTCTACAAGGGTGATCGATGCTTTGCCCGTTTCATCGGGCGGATTGCGGGTGAACGCATGAAGCTCGGTTTCGCCTACATAGACGCGTGTTGTCATCGGGTCGGTTACGTAGAGGGTGAGGCCGTGTAAATCGCGACTGCCGGCTCGTGGATCCGGAACCATCTTGCCCGTGACGTTATCGATCCACGGTGTAATCGTGATGCGACTATCTTTTTCATTAAACTCGATATGGCTTACAACCGCATTGCGCATTTGCTGATAGCGTACCCATGTCGAGCCGGGTGGCGACCAAACGCGTTGGCTGTCCGGAACGGTGCCATCAAAATTATAAACGAGGTTTGCGAGGCGCTGCATCCATTGGCGAATGACGGGCGTTACCGGCTCTGCCGTGGTGTGCAGAAATTTTGAACCGCCGGAGCCAAAATGGGTGTACCAGAAATGACGAACCGTATCGCCATTGTGAATCATCTCAACGCTCGAGGCCACCAGTAGCGCGAGCGAGTCGCCTTGCGCGCTATCGCACCGTTCACCGCAATAAAGATCTTTGCGGTCTTCATAGGAAAGGGTTGGCAAAAGATGTCCGAGGTCGTTGGCAAAAGCGTCTGACGAGCTGCGGTCGAAATTGCCGGTCGTTGTGCGCGGCACATTGTAAAAGCCCGGATAGGTATTGGTGAGCGGTGGCAGCGGTTTTTTAAAATCGCTTTTGAGCGGGCCAAAATAATGGGACGGATCCGCAGGGAAATACGACCAGATGCCTTCGACGCCGAGTGTTTTTAAAATATCGGCGTGAAAGGCGTGGCTTGTTTCATCCGTTGCATGGGCTTCGCGCCGTACCACAACCGAGGCATCGTTGAAGATGGTGCCCGGCGAACGGGGAACCTCGTAATATTTGCCGGCAACACCAAAATCTTGCGCCAGCGTATTACCGCCATGCGAGGTGAGCAGTGCGGGACGCATGTTCCAATCGGCCAGAACGGGCGCTTCGGCCATTACCGTTTGACGGCTGAAATCATCCCGCTCAATGCGTATCACCGACACCGAGCATCCGCTGGCGCATGAAGGTGCTGATAGGGTGACATGATCGAGCTGGCCCGCATTCAACGCCAAATGGTCGAATGTGTCGCCTTCGGTCGGAATGATGAATTCGACGATTGCAAATTTGCTGTCTTTTTTGAGCTGGACGTTTCGGCCTTTGGCAACCTGATCGGGGCCATAAGTTAGTGAGCGTCCCGTACGATCGGATAAGGTCACCGATAAATCGGCTGGTGGCTCGCCGTTTAGATAGAGGCGAACATTTTGACGCTGCTCATTGGTGACGTCTGAATCGGCGGGTGGAATGGTAATAGTCGTTTGCGCTGATGCGAGTTGGATCGACGGTTCAAACACGTTGCGCAATTGGAAGCTTGAATCTTCCTGCCAGCCATGGAACTGGTCAATATTGCCGCGATGCCATTCCCGCAGCAATAGCGCATAGGCTGGAAGGCCATCAACGCCTGTCGGCGTGCGGTTTAGGCGGTCTGGCCCCAAAAACATGGTCGACAGGCGATCACTGCCATGCGGCCAAAGCGAGTCGGTAACCGGCAGACCAAGTTCTTGATTGAAAACGCGATGGAGGGCGGCGCCATGCCAAGGCTTTAACTCGTCCGCATCGTCGCTGAAGCTCACGACTTGGTGGAAGGGGTAGGGCAGATCGCGCACGCGCGAGACATCATCCGTGCTCGACGCAATTCCGCCGCCGATGATGGACGTCATCGTTACGGTCAATGCAGCAGCAAGGAGAAGCCGCCGAGGTGTTACACGTCTAACCAACTTAAAACCTTGTACAAACACTAAAGCGGAATGAAGCCTCAGACCGATTACATTCGATACGCATTGCCACAACTGTCCGAACGGCCGCAACGCTTTGACAGTCAAAGGTTACAATTTCGTGACACGATTTGGTCAATTGCGCGGTCGTCAACATGATTTCGCTCAGAGGCTCCAAACGGTGATGTTGGACGGCCGCGTTTCGCGTGGCAGTGCGCCTTTGACGTCCATGACAATCGGGTTGCCGGGCTTCAGGAGCTTTTGGATCAATCCCCAGCCGTCTTTCATATAGGATTGGTGCGATACGGCTAATATGACGGCGTCCGATGGCTTGAGATTCTCGGTGGAGACCAAATCGATGCCAAATTCGTGATGCACTTCTTCCGCCGACGCCATCGGGTCATGGGCCTGCACCGTGATGCCGAAATTTTTGAGCTCCGTGATGATATCGACGACCTTCGAATTGCGGATATCTGGCACGTCTTCTTTGAACGTCAGGCCAAGCACGGTGACAACCGGATTGGCGCGGCCATCGGCAAGCAGGCGGCGGATACATTCGCGCGCGACGCGTGGGCCAACCGCGTCATTGGTGCGGCGTCCGGACAGAATAACTTCCGGATGGCAACCGGCTTTTTCGGCGCGGTAGGTGAGGTAATAGGGATCAACGCCGATGCAGTGGCCGCCGACGAGGCCTGGGCGGAACGGCAGGAAGTTCCATTTCGTGCCAGCGGCTGCGAGCACATCCAGCGTATTGACGCCGAGCGCGTGGAAGACTTCCGAGAGCTCGTTCATTAGCGCAATATTGAGATCGCGCTGGGTGTTCTCGATCACCTTGGCTGCTTCAGCCACTTTGATCGAAGGCGCTTTGTGGATGCCGGCTTTAACCACCGAGCCATAAACAGCGGCAACAATCTCAAGCGTTTCCGGCGTCTGGCCGGAGACAACTTTGGTAATGGTTTCAAAGCGATGGACATGATCGCCCGGGTTAATCCGCTCGGGCGAATAGCCGACGGTGAAATCGGTGCCGGATTTCAGGCCCGAGACACGCTCGAGCACCGGCACGCAATCTTCTTCCGTTGCACCTGGATAGACGGTTGATTCATAAACGACGATATCGCCCTTTTTGAGCACATTACCGACCGTTTCAGACGCTTTCAGCAGAGCGGTGAGATCGGGGCGGCGGGCTTCGTCAATCGGCGTTGGCACGGTGACGATGAAGAAATCTGCGGTTTTTAGGGTGGCGCGGTCGTGCGTGAAGGTCAGCGTCGGCGCTTTCAGGCGCGCGCTTTCAACTTCCAAGGTCCGGTCATGGCCGTCTTTCAATTCCGCGATACGGCGCTGGTCAATGTCAAAGCCGATCACGGTTTCGCCAGCGGCCGCAAACGATACGGCGACGGGGAGGCCTACATAGCCAAGTCCGATGACGGCGATTTTTCTGGTATGAGCCACGCTTTTAGTCTCCACTTTCATATATTGAGCTGCCGTCTAGACGGCAAATTGCGGATCAGCAATCCTCAATTCGGCCATGTCGCGGTAAATTGCGGCAATTTCGGTACCGATTGCGGTTGATGAGAATAATTTTTCGACCCGACGACGCCCCGCTTGCCCCATTTGGGCGCGAAGAGCGGGATCGCGAACGAGCGTTTCAATGGCACGGGCCAGCGCCTCGGCATCATCCACGGGAACCAAAAGACCCGTTTCGCCATCGATGGCGACATCGCGGCAGCCCGGAACATCGGTGGCGATCAACGGACGCCCTAAGCTTGCGGCTTCGAGCAATGCTTTGGGCAGACCCTCGCGGCGGGACGGCAATGCGGCAATGTGGCAGCGCGCCCAAAGTGCTGCGATATCCTCGATATGACCTAACCATTCGACGCCGGGTTGGCGGGCAAAGGTTTGAAGTTCCTCAATTTTAATCGCCGAGCGGTTGGTGGGATCGTAATCACCAGCCAGCAAAAGCCGCGTGTCGAGGCCCTTTTCGCGCAATAGGGCTTGGGCTTTGACGAGTGGCCTGATGCCTTTATCGTCCAGCATTCGGGCGGCGATGCCGATGGTAATCGGGCCTTCGGGCTCGGGAAGCGGCTTTAAAAGATCGGTATCGACGCCGGAGCCCGCCACCAAGCGGATGCGGTCCGATGGAACGCCGATGGATTGGAGGGCCGACCGATCATCGGCATTTTGCACCACAGTCATTGAGGCGCGGCGGGATAAGAGGGTCCGAAGGGCAATAACAAGGCCCGATTTAAGGAGTTTTCCCTTCAACCCCCGGCCAATAAAGCCCGAACCCAAGCCCGCAATGGTATTAACGGTCGCGATCCCCAAGCCCGTCGCGGCAATTTGACCAAACATCACGGGAACGAGGGCAATGTGATGCACGAGATCCGGCTTAAGGCTTTGATAAAGCTGCCGAATGGCCAAGATATCCTTGAGGATGTCGAAGGGCGAACGCTTGAGCTTTTCCCATGGCAGATCGTGAAGGATATAGCCCTCGCCACGGATCGCTGCACCAAAAGTTTTCACCCGCGTGCCGACATGTACCTCAAAGCCAGCCGATTTCGCTGCCCGCGCCATGGGCAGGCGGTGCGAGATGAAATAGCGGTCATCGGTGACAAGAAAGAGCAGTTTAGGCGAGGCCATGCGGATAAGTTCAATTCCAAATGCGGTCCTTAAGGGATTTTCCTTAAGGGTGAGGCTGCAATAGCCTAGCAATCCTGTCTGGCCGATGAACGGGGATCCATTTTCCGTCATTGCGAGCGAAAGCGAAGCAACCCAGCTAGCGAAACGTGTTAAAATACAACCTAACCATCGCACTTTTTCGGCATCATCAGCTGGGTTGCTTCGCGTTCGCTCGCAATGACGGAGGAGCGAACAGCCCCCTTAATTTCGCCCTGATTCAGCTTCAGTTCATCCGCGCCGTGCTTTTTGCGGGGCTTAATTGGATGATTTCGCCTCGTATTTGTTATTCGATGGTGCTATCGGGTGCGGAATTGGTTGGATTTTGTCCAAAATTGCGTTGTTTTGACCTATCTCGAAGGATATTACCTTGACGACTTACGCCCTTGTTGGAGCTTCCGGTTACATCGCGCCACGCCATATGAAGGCGATCAAGGACACAGGCGGCGAGCTTGTCGTGGCCTTTGATCCCAATGATTCCGTCGGTATTTTGGACAGCCATTTCCCAGACGCGCATTTCTTCACCGAGTTTGAGCGCTTTGACCGCCATGTCGATAAGCTGCGGCGTCGGGGTGAGCGGTTGGATTATGTTTCGATTGCCTCGCCAAACTATCTCCATGACGCCCATTGCCGCTTTGCGCTGCGTGCGGGCGCGGACGCCATCTGCGAAAAGCCTTTGGTGCTCAACCCTTGGAATATTGACGGGTTGGAAGAGATTGAAGCCGATACGGGCAAGCGGATTTACTCGATTTTGCAGCTTCGCCTGCACCCCGCCATCATCGCGCTGCGTGATAAATTTGCTGATTCCACCAAGCGCCACAAAGTAGAGCTGACCTATTGCACCTCGCGTGGGCGCTGGTACCACGCGTCTTGGAAGGGCGATGACTCAAAGTCTGGCGGCGTGGCCACCAATATCGGCGTGCATTTCTTTGATATGCTCGGCTTTGTGTTTGGCGGCGTGAAATCCAATATCGCGCATTTGCGCACGGAAGAACGCGCGGCAGGCTTTATCGAGTGCGAGCGCGCCGATGTGAGCTGGTTCCTCTCCGTTGATCGCAACGATCTGCCCGAAAGCGTGCAGGGCAAGAAGACTACCTATCGCTCGATTACGGTGGATGGCGAGGAAGTCGAGTTTTCGGAAGGCTTCACGGATTTGCACACGCGCTCTTATGAGGAAATTCTCGCAGGTCGCGGCTTTGGTTTGAAAGAGGTGCGGCCTTCAATCGAGATCGTTTCGACCTTCCGGCATCAGGAAATTGCCAAACGTTCAGGGATTGTTCATCCCTTCGCCGATAAAGCCTAATTCATGAGCGAAATGAGGGAAGACCCGCGCTTTCCCGGCGTCCTTATCCATATATCGAGCTATGTCGATGAGGGGGCGGTGATTGGTCGCGGCACCAAGATTTGGCATTTCTGTCACATCCTTGCGGGGACGGTGATCGGCGAGAATTGCTCAATCGGGCAAAACGCGATGATCGGCCCGAAGGTGACGATCGGCAATGGCTGCAAAATCCAGAACAATGTCTCGCTCTATGAAGGCGTAGTCCTCGGCGATGACGTGTTTTGTGGCCCATCCTGCGTGTTCACCAATGTCATCAACCCGCGTGCGAATGTGAGCCGCAAATCCGAATTTAAAACGACGCCTGTGGGCAAGGGTGCAACGATTGGCGCGAATGCTACCATCGTGTGCGGTCATGAACTCGGCGACTACTGCCTGATTGGCGCCGGTGCGGTTGTCACAAAAAATGTACCTGACTATGCGCTGATGGTGGGTAACCCCGCAAAGCGGATGGGCTGGATGAGCCGAACAGGTGACCGGTTGGGTGCTGATCTGAAATGCCCGGCAACGGGTGAAACCTATCATTTTATCAATGACAACCAGCTCGCGCTGGTCGATTAGGAGCAAGACTCGTGGATATTAAAGGCAAGAAATTCGTTGTGATTGGTGGCGCGGGTCTGATTGGTTCGCATGCGGTGGATCAGCTCATCCAGCAGGATGTCGGCGAGATCGTGATCTATGACAATTTCGTGCGTGGCACGATGGAGAACCTTGCAGGGTCTTTGAAAGATCCGCGGGTGAAAATTTTCGAAGCCGGTGGCGACATCACCCATACCGATATTCTGGACGCTGCGCTGAAGGGTGCGGATGGTGTGTTTCAGTTTGCAGCACTCTGGTTGCTGCAATGCCATGAATATCCACGCACCGCCTTTGACGTAAACGTGAAGGGCATGTTCAACGTGCTCGATAGCTGTGTGCGCAACAATGTGAAGCGCTTGGTCTGGTCTTCATCCGCCTCAGTTTATGGCGATGCCGTTGAAGAGCCGATGACGGAAGACCATCCGTTCAACAACAAGAATTTCTATGGAGCGACGAAGATTTGCGGCGAAGCAATGGCGCGTGCCTATCACTTCCGTTATGGCCTCGATTATGTTGGCCTGCGCTATATGAACGTGTATGGCCCACGGCAGGATTATCGCGGTGCATATATCGCCGTCATCATGAAGATGCTCGATGCGATTGATCGTGGCGAAGGCCCAACCATTATGGGTGATGGCTCGGAAGCGTTCGACTTCGTGGCCGTTGAGGATTGCGCCCGCGCCAACCTTTGCGCGATGGGCTCAACCGCTACCGACCGTTTCTACAATGTCGGCACCGGCAAGCGTACCTCGTTGAAGGAAGTGGCCGAGATGCTCTTGAACCTCACGGGCTGCAACCAGCCGATCAATTACGCGCCACGCTCGGCGGCAACGCTTGTTCGTAACCGCGTTGGTTCGCCGGTTCGTGCATCGAAGGAAATCGGCTTTACGGCAGGCATTGATCTTGAAGAGGGCTTGCGCCGTCTGATCACCTGGCGCGAAGGCCATAAGAGTGAAGTTGCCGCGCGCCGCGCCAAATCTGCTGAATAAGGATCGCTAGTCTCATGGCCATGGAAAAAAGAACCGTCCAGATCGCATTGCCTTCGATGGGCGAAGAAGAATGGCAGGCCGTGCGTGGCCCGATTGAATCGGGTTGGCTCACGCAAGGCCCGAAAGTGGCCGAGTTTG
>CANGLU010000025.1 GCA_947455025.1 Hyphomicrobiales bacterium | reverse complement strand
TACGTTGACATCGTAGGGGTCACAGGTTCGATCCCTGTCGCGCCCACCATTTGGTGACGGAATTTATGGGATTTGGCGCTGGTAACGGCCCACATTCTGGGTTATGGAAGACGCGAAGCGGGAAACCGCACAGAATTTTGGATAGGATACGGTTATGAAAATCCGCAACAGCCTCAAGAGCCTCCGCGAGCGTCACCGCGACAACCAGCTGGTTCGTCGCAAGGGCCGCGTATACATCATCAACAAGACCCAGCCACGCTATAAGGCGCGTCAGGGTTAATTCGCCGCTGATCGAGTTTTTATCGTTGAGCTACGTTTGAAGCCCCGTTTGCGCGGGGCTTTTTGCGTTTAAAGTTTACTGGGCTTAACAAAGCGGGATTAACGCGAATTTAGGTGGGCGAAATGAAATTAGGATACACCATTCTCTATGTTAGCGATGTTGAGGAGTCGCTTGCTTTTTTTGAGAAAGCCTTTGGACTACCGCGGCGCTTTTATCATGAAAGTGGCTATGGCGAGATAGAGACAGGAAGCACAGCGCTCGGCTTTGCCAGTCATCAATTGGGCATATCAAATTTACCCGAGGGATATGTGAAGGCTGATGCGTCATCCATGCCTTTGGGTATGGAAATCGCCCTTGTCACGGATGATGTTCAATCGGCCTTTGAGAAGGCCATCGCCGCAGGCGCAAAAGTCCTTAAACCACCAATGGCAAAGCCATGGGGTCAAGTGGTAGCCTATGTGCGCTGTCCCGATGGACTACTTGTCGAACTGTGCTCACCTGTTGGATGATGAATAGCGCGATTATAATTGTCGCTCGCGTCCGCGCATTCAATGAATTGCTGAATTCTTCGGGATTGAAGGAAGATTAAAGCCCCGTTCACGCGGGGCTTTTTGCGTAAACAACCGTTGAATTGTCCAACGGTGTTACCATCTTCAGCCGGCTTTCGCTGATCGCGCCTGTCGCCTCCAAAATTGGATAGGCGACAGACGTTATATGCGCGTTGATGCGCTTTAGGTCTCTTATAATATCAAGGTGAAGTGCCGTGGTTTCAATCGATGCCAAGGTTCCATCCCGTAAACGTCCGAAATGACTTTCGGCCGCTTGTTTTTCAGCTTGGCGAATCTTGTCTTTTTCTGCGACGAGTTCGCGCGCCATTTCATGGTCGCCGGTCATAAAGACGGTAATGGCAAGACGCATTTGATCAACGATGCGGGCATGAAGTGCCGATATTTCGGCCCACCCTTCATCGGAAAATGTTAAATGTTGCCGTTGCATTTTAGCCGCTAATTCCAAGAGGCTTTTATCGATGATATCCCCAATATGCTCGAGATTGGTGGTGTATACGATGAGGTTGAATGTCTTTCGGCTGTCCTCGTCGGATAGAGGTTGACGCATCAATCGCGTTAAATAGAGTTTAATGGCCTCGTGGAGCCGATCGACAGGCACATCGAGTTCTTTAATTTTTTCACGTCGATGGGCGCCATCTTTTTCGAAGGCAAGAATAACTTCGCGCAGCATGGTCTCAACGATACTCGAGAGGTTCATCACCTCGCGCGATGCTCCGGAAATCGCCATGGCAGGACGGACTAAAAGCGCGTCATCCAGATGCTCGGGGTGACCGGGCTCGGTACCCGTTGCTTCCGGAATAAATGATGTCAGCCGATCGGCCGCAATCGAGGTCAGGGGCAAGAACACCATTGCAATTGCAATATTGAAGAGCGAATGAAAATTAGCGATTTGACGAGCCGGATCGGGATCGATTTCGGCCAAAAGCGGTAGTGCATATTGAATGCCGAGCGCTACGATAATGACACCCAAAAGCCTGAAAGCTAAATTACCATACAGCACGCGCCGCACGGCCGCTGGCGTGCCGAAGGATAAGCCGATTGGAATAAAGCCCGACCCGATATTGGCGCCTAGCACCAGTCCAATCGCCACGGGAGTGGCAATCATGCCCGAACCGGCAAGGGAGGAGACGAGCAAGATAAAAGCCACGCTGGAGTGAAATAGCCACGTCAACACCGCGCCAAGCACAATTGGCATCAGCATGTCGTCACCGAGCCGTTGTAGAACGAGGGTGAACAAAGGGCTCTCGCGCATCGTCGCACTCGCGCCGACGACCATTCCGAGTGACATAATCATAAGGCTGAGGCCGATAAGAATACGTCCAATTTGCTGATAGAGTGACGATTTGGACAGCATGAATGCAAAAAAGCCGAGACATAGAAAAACAGGAACGAGGCCGGTAATCTTGAACGACAAGGACTGCACAACAAGGGTGGATCCGATATCCGCACCGAGCATGACCGCCAATCCGGTCGAAAGCGGTATCAAGGCGCGCTCGATAAAGGACACGACAATAAGGGCGGTGGCCGAAGCGCTTTGAACGGCGGCTGCGACACCTATTCCGGTCAGGCAGGCAATAAGCGGCCGACGGGTCACATGGCCAATAGAGCGTCTAAACTTTTCACCAAAGGCCCGCATGACCCCGGTTTTAACCATGCGGGTTGCCCATAAAAGCAGGCAAATTCCACCCAACATATTCAACAATACCGTGTGACCAGACATCTATTCCACCCTGAACGCCAGTCGCCTATTGAGTAGAGGCGTTGAGCAAAGATTGTCACAAATTTTTCATAAAATAAAGTAAACTACTAGAATTAAATGGTTTTATTAGGATCTCGTATAAGTGGCTGGGTACGATAAAAATATGGAATAATGCAAGTCTGGGAGCTTGCGGCTTATGAAGATGGGATGAGGCAAGCACAATAATCGCACCAGCCAGCAGGCTTGGCGCGAGAGCCGTGTTCCGAAAATAACAGCGTTAGGAACGTCGCACGGCTTATTATCATTGCATGAAATGTTGTTCGCAGTGGTAGCCTTTGCTGCTACCGCGGTTCAAGGTCCCGGCTCAAAAGGCTTAACTTTTGGAGCGTTGCTTTCTGACCAAGCGGACAAGAGGTGCACCCGCCTTGGCATCCGATAGGGGAGCTCGAATGGCACGCCATGCTTGCCGTGCTTTTTCGACCGATCAACCGGTAAAGCATGGGACGCAAAAAATAGGCGAGCGCCAGCAGGACGATGGCATAACTTGCGATAGGGTCAAATCCGATCGGCATAAAATTGCTTCCTTTATTTAGGTGAAAAGAAGCGTCGTGTGGAAAACGATCCACGCGGCGAGATAGGCTAAAGCGGTGAGATAGATAAACATCGCTAGTGGCCATTGCCATGAATTCGTCTCGCGGCGAACCACACTAAGCGTCGAGGCGCATTGTGGCGCAAAAACATACCAGGCCAACAGGGCCAGCGCCGTTCCAAGCGACCAATGGGTTGCAATGGTCGATCCCAGCGAAGCCTCGTCATTGCCGAGCGCATAGACCGTTGCCAAAGCGCCAACGGCGACTTCTCGCGCGGCCATTCCGGGAATAAGCGCAACGGCGATTTGCCAATTGAAACCGATCGGGGCGAGCAATGGCAGCAAGGCGTGGCCGATCATGCCCGCAAAACTATAATGGATTGCGGGTTCTGTCGCGCCTTCGGGTGCGCCTGGTACGGTTGCTAAGAACCAGATTAAAATCATCATTGAAAGAATGGTCGTGCCGGCGCGTTGCAAAAACACGAAGGCCCGTTGCAAGACATTGATTCCAACGCTGCGCAGCGATGGGCGCTTGTAGCTCGGCAACTCCATGATGAAGGGTTCGCTCTTGCCGCTCCACACGAACAAGCGGAACGCCCAAGCCACCAAAAAGGCCGAGATGATTCCTGCGGCATATAGACCAAACATCACGATGCCTTGCAGGTTCACGAAACCAAAGACATGGGTGTTCGGCACAAACGCCGCAATGATCAGTGTATAGACCGGAATACGCGCCGAACACGTCATCAGCGGTGCAATCATGATCGTGGCAAGGCGTTGGCGACGATTATCAATCACGCGCGTCGCCATGATGCCTGGAATAGCGCACGCAAAACTCGACAGCAGCGGGAAAAACGAGCGTCCATGCAATCCGACGCCACCAATAATCCGGTCCATCAAAAAAGCAGCCCGCGCCATATAGCCGAAATCTTCGAGCAATATGATAAAGAAAAACAACACGAGAATTTGCGGCAAAAATACAATCACGCTTCCCACGCCCGCGATAATACCATCGGCAATCAGGCTCGATAACATGCCTTCGGGGAAATTTGATTTCACATAATCGCCTGCCAGATCGAAGCCGTCTTTAATTACGTTCATCGCTGGCGCTGACCAAGAAAAGACAGCCTGAAAAATCAAGAACAACACCAGCAGCAAAACGAGTAGGCCCCATACAGGATGCAGCAGAACATTGTCGATGCGTCGGGTCCAAACATCATTGCCGGCCGGAATGGTCACGCAGTCTTCGATCATTTGGTTGACCAGAAGATGGGTGGCCCGCACTTCATCGGCGGATTGCTCGTGCCAAGTGGGTGTAGACGATAGGTGTCCGCCGGCTGCTGCATTATCGATGGCCGCCAGAAGTTCGGCTGTGCCCCCTTTATCGACCGCAATGGTCGGGATTACGGGAATGCCCAGCCTCTCCGATAGCCGATTCATATCGATCTCGATGCCGCGTTTGGTTGCGATATCAACCATGTTGAGCGCCAAAATGACCGGCATGCCGGTGAGCTTCAATTCCAGCACAAGGCGCAGGCTCAGGCGCAAATTCGTCGCGTCCGCGATGCAGATGATCAGGTCCATCGGGCTTTCATCCGCAAGCTTTCCTAAGATCGCATTACGGGTGACGGCTTCATCGGGGCTTCGACCGCGCAAACTATAGGTGCCGGGCAAATCAATGGCGACCATCTTCCGCCCAGATGGCGTAATCAGCCGCCCGCGTTTGCTTTCAACGGTGACGCCCGGATAGTTGGCAACCTTTTGTCGCTTTCCCGTGAGCATATTGAAGAGGGCGGTTTTGCCGCAATTCGGGTTCCCGACAAGGGCAAAACGAAAGGCGTCACTTGGCCATGAAGACATGATGTATCCTTTGTTATCCCTGTGCCTTGCCGCTTGGCCTGACAGGGTAGGCGCGGACAAGAATGGCATTCGCCTCACGCCGACGCAGCGCGACATTCATATCATCGACGCGGATGGCGATTGGGTCGCCGCCAATAAGACCCTCATGGAGAATTTCGATCTCCGCACCCTCGACAAAGCCGATTTCGAGCAAACGCCGTTCGAGTTCGTCACTGTATTCAGCGTCCTCAAGATCAGACGGCCCGACGCCAGCTCCGACCGCAACAATTGTTCCCCGAAAGCCTTTGCCGGCTTTGCCAAGCAGAACGGGAACCGGCAGGACGGAAGTGGAATGTGTATCGACCATTAGCGGAAACGCCACAATTGAAGGGGGTGAGATGAAGCAGGAAAGACAGTCTCAAAATGAAGTGATCGGGTTGCCATGGTTTGATCCGTATGCCGCACTGCGATGCAAGTCAATTGCCCCGATGCAACATTAGAATCATTCAAATATTCAATGGTATCAATAGTTTAGACCTATTCAAAAGTAGCAAACCTCAGAGCTTTTAACCGATAGCTTGCCCCAAAGATTTTCTGCCACACATCGTGAAAGGCGGTTTTCAACGGCGAGTTTCACGTTGATTCAGGCACCATGTCGATCGTAGCGGCAAAATTTTGCCCCAGAAGGGCCGATAATTCTTACATGGCCAAATGGGACTAACTCAATTGTGCCAAAATTAGGGATGTGCTATCGGTGCGCCGAGAAAACCTGTGCCGCAGTTTTTAAAGCGTAAATTTAGTGAACGAGTGCTGTTTATGAGTAATTCCAATGCGTCCTCGACCTCCCATCAGAGCCATACGCCTGATCATTCACCGGTAGGACACCATCAAAGCACGGGTGCCATGGCCTTTTGGGCCTTGGTTGTCGGTTCGCTCGGTGTCGTCTATGGCGATATTGGAACAAGCCCGCTTTATGTCTTTCGTACGGCGATTGCATCGGCCACGGGTGGCGATATCGGATTTGAAGAAAATGTGATCGGTATTTTGTCGCTGATCCTATGGACGCTCACCATCAGCGTTACCATCAAATATGTCTGTTTGATTTTAAGGGCCGATAACAATGGTGAAGGCGGAACGCTTTCTTTGATGGCGCTCGCCCAGCGGGCCATTGGCCGTCAAACGTTTTCGGTCTTTATTTTGGGCGTGTTGGGCGCTTCCTTGTTTGCGGGCGATGCCGTCATCACACCAGCAATCTCGGTGCTATCGGCGGTTGAAGGTCTCAAATTCGTTTCGCCGCAGTTTAGCAATTTCGTGTTGCCGCTGACGATCATCATTATCGTTGCGTTGTTCATCCTGCAAAGCAAGGGAACGGCCACGGTTGGTCGGCTGTTTGGCCCGATTATGATCGTTTGGTTTTTGACCCTCGCGCTTGGTGGCATTTCGCATATGGTCGATAGCCCCAAGATTTTCTTGGCGTTAAATCCGGCCTATGCCGCGACGTTTCTCTGGCACAAGGGTGCACTTGGTATTCTTGTTCTAGGATCGGTTTTTCTTGCGGTTACGGGTGGCGAAGCGCTTTACGCCGATTTGGGACATTTTCGGCGCGGCCCTATCCAAACCGCCTGGATCGGATTGGTTTTTCCGTGTCTTGGCCTGAATTATATCGGACAGGGCGCGATGCTATTGGCTAACCCCGATTCAGCTTCCGATCCTTTCTTTTTGCTCTTTCCGGAATGGGCAACTTTGCCCGTCGTCTTGCTGGCAACAATGGCCACCATTATTGCGAGCCAAGCAACGATTACCGGTGCGTTCTCACTGTTCCGCCAAGCTATTCAGCTGCGGCTGCTGCCACGCTTAGTGGTCAGGCAAACATCGGCAACAAATCAGGGGCAGATTTATCTTCCGCAAATCAATTATTTGATTTTGTCCGGCGTGCTCTTCTTGGTGTTGGCTTTCCGCTCGTCTGACAATTTAGCCGCGGCCTATGGTGTCGCGGTTACGGGAACGGAACTTGTAACAACAAGCCTTATGTTCATCGTTATCAGCCGGTACTGGAAGTTTTCAACGCTAACTACCACGCTCATGTTGCTGCCCTTCTTCTTGCTCGAATTGGTGTTCTTGTCGGCTAATCTAAGCAAAGTGCTTGAGGGCGGTTATCTGCCATTGAGCTTGGCAACGCTGCTTTGCCTGACGATGTGGACCTGGATGCGCGGCACCAAGGTGCTGGGCGAAAAAATTCGCGCCGAGGATACGCCCGTCGACACATTCATTGCCTCGGCAATGAAAAGCGAATTGAAAATGACAAAAGGGACGGCTGTCTACCTCACCAGCAATGCCGAGTTAGCGCCAACCGCGCTTCTTCATGTCGTGAAACATTTTGGCGCCATCCATGAACAAAATGTCTTCTTAACCGTTTTGACGTCGGAACTTCCTACGGTTTCCGATAGTGAGCGGGTGATTTTTGAGCGAATGAACGATCATTTCAGCAAAGCAATCGTTACATTCGGCTTTATGGAAGATCCGAATGTTCCGCTCGCGCTCAGCCACATCAAAGAGAAAAATGTCGATTTTAAAGACATCAAAACATCCTATGTGCTTTCCCGCCGGCGGATAAAAGCCGCGCATGGAAGCGAACTTCCGCGTTGGCAGGATAATTATTTCGTCAATCTCACGCGACTAAGCTCAAACGCGGCCGATTATTTTCAAATACCAATCGATCAATCCGTTGAAATTGGTCATCAATATTTGGTTTAAGCGATAGGCCACGTTGCCGATCATTTTTTAAACGCAATCGATCGAAGATTAAGGAAGGCGCTCTTTAAAACAGGGCGCCTTCTTCTTATATCTTCACGAAATCATTTTATGCCTTTCATTATTATTTCGTGAGATGAGACGTGCCCTATATTTCAATAACCGGATTAAAGACAAAAAATCCCTTCCACGCCCCTCGGTTTTGGTGGCATGCGATCCGTTCAATGGCTCAGGCCCAGCGCGATCCACATTGCCAATTGGCAATGGCCAAACAGATGGATGGCATAGCTCATACCATTACGGTTTGGACCAGCCGGAAAGACATGCTGGCTTTCCTCATGAGCGGAGCGCATCGGGACGCTATGCGTGTCTTTTCTAAAATAGGCACAGGCTATGGCTTTGGGTTTGAAGCCGATGCCGCGCCGTCTTGGAGTGAGGCACATGAGCTTTGGCTCGAAAGAGGCCGGACACTCTCGCAATCCGTCTAATTTACTGATGCGGAATTGTGGCCTTTAGCGCGCGGCGCGCAATCGCATTGATTTTTTTAAAAGTACCTTGTGTAAACATTGCGGTTTCACGCTCTATTTCTTCAAGCGCAGCTTTAAGAGGTGCCGGATCTTCTTGAGGAAGCGCGACGTCCGTTTCGGGCAATTCTTGTTCGATGGCCTTTAAATCGGTCTCAGGCTCATGCGTTCTCATGGGGCTGTTATGGCCCTTGCTTAAAAGATCGTCCACAAATTCGGCCAAGAGGCGATGGTGTGACAAGCCATGCCAGGATGCTTTCATGGCGTTTGACGGATACCATTCCAATTCACTTTCGAGATGGCACCCAATCAATCCGACTTTGTTGATTATCACGGCCATAGGGTCGCCATTGGCATAGGTAGCATAGATTTTTTGTCGTGGATCGGAGCCTATAAAAGCGCAGCCATCAAAGAAATAAAATTTTTCCGACTTGCCCTTCCAATCCGCACGGAGAGTGGTGGGAAAGGAGCGCCTAATTTCCGCCTTGGGTCGCGTAATATATTGCACGCAACGCGTCTCAGCCACGAGATCGAAATAGGCACTGTCGGCCCAATAGGCTCCCATGCAGATACCAAGATAAGTGCCACCTTGGTCGAGATAGGATTGTAGGATCGGCTTTCTCGTTTTCAGTAGGTTATTGAAGTCGCTCGCATCCCCCCGACCGCCGGGAAAAATGACCATATCGAAATGCGACAATCGTTCTGCCGTAAAATCATGCCGTGTAAGAATCTCGATGGTATGATGATGAGATAACGCGCTGATAACGCCCGCACCGCATTCACGCGAGCAATAGGGCTCGAATTGAAAAAGCGCGAGAACGGCCAATTGAAACCCTCACAATAAGCACCACAGCATCCTCTTCGATGGCGAAGGAGACTCATCACGATCTTATAGCGGGTTTAAAAAGGGCCAATAAGGTTTTTTGACGTCGTTTGGGGACTGATAAACAGGGGCGTGTCCGAGCCTCATAGGCTAGCCAGCCACCGCTTTCACAACGGCATTCCAAAAGCCGCGATTGCCTTCGCGGCGCTCGCGTTCTTGTTTTTCTTTCAAGGCGCGCGCATGGGCTTCGGGCGAAATGGTGATCGAAACCGCTTCGAAAGCGCTTTCTTCTTGATCATCGATCTTTTCAGCCGAACGCGCACTGTATTTCGGCAAAACACGCCGAATGGGGGTTATCCGTGCCACATTGGGATTAAAGGTGACTCTCACATCAAACCTCACGCTTGTTCAGATATGAGAACGGCTATGGGGTCAATTTTTATAGCACTTACCTATATCACCCGCCTTATGCCGCAGGGAGTGTGGCTTTATTGCGCTATGTCGACCCATTCGGCTTGGGCAAGGTCCACCAGACGTTGCGGCGTGATTTTAAGCGCGCATTGCACGCCGCCGGCGGCGGGAATGATCACAGGATAGTTTTGCAGCGAAAGATCGGCAAAGACCCGCAAAGGCTGGGGAAGTCCAAAAGGACACACGCCACCAACGGGGTGCCCCGTCTTTTCGACAATGTCTTCGGCGTTCAGCATGCGGGCTTTTTGGCCGAAATGCCCGCGATATTTCTGGTTATCGATTCGAGCGCTTCCGCTCATAACGATTAAAATGACCTCCTCGCCGAGCCACAGGCCAAGCGTTTTGGCGATTTGAGCAGGCTCAACGCCATGAGCGGCTGCCGCCTCGGCAACGGTTGCCGAACTCTCAGCGGTATCGATGATGGAAATGTCGGGCGCGTGGGCTGTTAGAAAGGCGTGTACGGAATCGCGGCTCATGAAGCGTTACCCTGCTCGATCAAGTTTAAACGTCTATTTGGGTGTTATTTGCGTCAAGCCTCGGGTGTGATGCAAGGGCCTATCGGAAGCGTGGCCATTCTCCCGCGCGTCGAAATGCGTGCTGGGACGGCGCAGGCCACTATAGGACAAGATTTCCATAGCGTGGTACGACGATGGGCCTGCTTGGAAAATACTCTGTATGAAACCGCGTGATCTAGCTGATTATCTCTTTTTAGCTCTGGCTTGGGGCTTTTCCTTTCTGTTTGTCCGCATTGTGAGCCACGCCTTTGGCTGGGTAGGGGCGGTGTCTCTACGGGCACTTGTGGCAATGGCAGCCGTATGGCTGATGGCGAAGGCAACCCGTCGCCCGCTCAATTTTAATGCCGGTTGGTGGCCCTTTGCGGTCGTGGGTGCCACTGCTGTTGCCGGTCAGTTGCTGGGCATCTCTTTCGCCATACCCCGAATCGGTACCGCCATGGCGGCCATTATCGTGGCGACCATTCCACTCTTTGCCATGCTGATCGGGCAGGTATGGGGCTTGGAGAAGATCAGTCTTCGCGGGCTCTTAGGGCTTCTATTGGGGTTCGGGGGCATTGTTCTGCTGGTGGGCTTTCCGGTCGTCACCATCAATGAGGAGTTTTTACTCGGCTCCGCCAGTTGCCTTTTGGGCTGTATCTCGGCGGCCTATGGCAGCAATTATGCCAGCCACCGGCTGAAAACGACGGGCTCTTGGGAAGTCACCATCGGGTCATTTCTTTTTGGCGGTCTATTGAGCCTGCCCTTGCTCTATTTCGTTCCGGTTCCGAGCATCCCCGCGCCCATTGATTATCTCACGCTTGTCTTTTTGGGCTGCGTCATGAGCGGCATGACCTATGTCCGGTTTTACCGCCTCATTATCTCGATCGGCGCGACGCGCGCCATCAGCGTGGAATTTATCGTCACCATTGTCGCCGCTTTGGTCGGCGTGGCTTTTTTGGGCGAAGAATTGTCGCTGATCCAATGTTTGGGAGCCGTCATCATCTTGTTGGGATGCGCCTTGGTCCTCGGTCTCTTGCCCGAATGGCTAGCGGCGAGGAATAAAAAAAGCCCCGCCTAAGCGGGGCTTTCGTTTGATGTCCGGCCTGCGTGGGTCGGAAATGGATTACTTCGAGGCAACAGCTGCGGTCGCGCCAAGAGCGCCAATGCCAGCACCGATAAGGGCGCTGTTCTGAACGGTTTGAGCAACGGTCACGCTGCCTGCAACCGATGCGCCACCCCAAACGGCTGCGTAACCAGCAGCGACGCCGATGACGGTGCCGTCAATGAGCGAGCCGATGACGCGATCCTGCGTCGAGCAATGGGCTGGAACAACCCAAAGGCCGCAAACGAGGAAGCCATCGCTGGCTGGAGCAGGCGCTGCAACAGGAGCAACGGCCTTTTTAGGAGCCTTGGCCTTCATATTGGTGGCTTCTGCTGGAAGAGCGGCCAAAGTGGCGATAGCGGCGAGCGCGAGTGCAATCTTTTTCATGGTGGTACCTTTCTTTGAGACAAAGTGAAAAATCTGGGTCAGCCTGCCCGATTGCCGAAGCAAAAGACTTCTTTTTCGAGCTCAATTGGCCAAGAGACGCTCTCCTTAGCAAAATGTGTTTTGCGCGTCTATCTCGTTGACCCAGTAATTTTAGGAATAAATTTGTCGCTGTTCATGGATTTAGACGGCCAATTCCCACCGGTCTCGCCAATCCGGTGAGACATAATTGACAATAAGAGACTTGCGGATCCCGTTAATGTCCCGCCTGCGGAACCCGTGCCAGGTATCTGTGCCAGGAACAAAGATCAGCCCTCCGTTAAACGCATAGGGTGCCGTGTGAACAAGTTGATGCTCGGAGGTTGCATCATAGACGTCGGTTCCACAATTGGATAAGGCCGGATCATCCGAGAGGTAGATCAGCATCGTGAATTTCTTGACCGAAATATCGGTATGGGGCTCAAGCCAAAAGCTGCCTGTGTCCTGACAATATTCAACCCGTAGCAAAGCGCCGTCTAAATCAGCGCCAGTCATTTGGTGAAGAAAGCGCCGCATGGATGCGCCATTAAACGCTTCAACAAAATCTGCGCAAACCGAAAATTGCCGCTGATGGTCGGGTGTAAAATATACCCGTTTGGCATTATTGGTTTCACGTCGGCCATCATGCTCCATCTGGTTCGGTGCAGGAAAGGGTAGGGCGGATAGGCTATGGGCGTGTTCCGCCGGTAAAGCGTCCCGAAGAAGCCAATGTCGATAGGGATAGGTCGGCGCGTCAGCCTCAAGGAGTGCTTTTCTAAAACACGACTCAATGGGCTCGGTTTGATGTGGCGTGGGTCGGAAGGATTGGGCAAGCATCGTCATGAGTGTTTGTCTTTCGCCGCCGAATTTTTATAAAAGAAGGGAACGACATGTTTAATGATGGAGGAAAGCCGATGCCGCCATTCATGGCTGCGCCGCGCTTTATCCGATCGTATCCAATTGAACATGATGTAGCGCCGTTCACCAATAAACGGCTTATGTCCATGCCAAGAACTTGGCGTTACGCGAAAGGCAGCGAAACTTCCCCCGCTTGCTGGAATTTCAGCGGCATAATTTTCAATGTCCTCACCATCCCGCAACATCCGTAACCGACCGCCAGCCGCATCCCACTCTTCATTGAGATACAGCAGGCACGTAATAATCTTATCCTTGCTATCGCAATGGATACGGCCGTCCTTTTGTTGGGCGTGGCCGCGTACCGTAATCATCAGCGGCAGGTTTGATAAATCAATTCCAAATTTCTGGCCGATGATCTCGCTTAACCGCGAGGATTCAACCTCCTCGACAAGCGACGCAAAGGCGGGCCCATAGGTAAGGGAGGACAGTGGAAAAATGCCGGGCTTTTCAATGTTTGGAAAATCGTTGCGAATAGCGTTTAAGCTGTTTTGGGTAAGGGCGTTTTGAACGGCAAAAAAATCGAACGGGGTATGGGTGACGGACGCCAGTTCGAACGCCCTGAAATCGATCATATTGGTCATTGGTCAAAGGTCCATGAAATCACGATCCGACCGTAAGCATTATCACCGAACGCTCTTTGACCTGGATCAAGGATGGGAAATTACGCCTTAGGCGTTTTGGTCGATGAGCTTTGACATGTGTCAACGCTCGTCCTGACAGCTTGGCTAATATCGGGTAAGGAGCTGCCATTGATCGTGACCGACCTATAACAAAAGAATTTTCTGCTTAAACGGTGGCTCAGGGAGGTTCGATATGAAGACGATATGGCTTATCGGAGCTTTTGCATTTGTTGCATTAACAACCAATGCCGTCGCAGAAGATATTGATGCCGGAAAGACGCTCTACACCGCCAATTGTCAGAAATGCCACGGTGCCAATGGCCAAGGCGGGATTGGTAAAAAACTGATTGGTGACGCGAGCAAATGGGAATTTGCAGCGTTCAAGAATGCGGTCCTTAATGGTCTGGACGATGAGGGGCACAAGTTAAAACAACCCATGCCGCTCTTCGGTAAACTTGGTCTAACCGATCCAAAAGGCAAAGTGCCGGATGATACCGACCTTCAGAACATCTTCGCCTATGTCAAAACCCTGTCGGGCAAGAAGGGCTAGGCCCAGAGCTTAAGCCGCTATCAGACAGCCATGGACAAAAGCAAAATGCCCATGGCCGCTCTATAAATAACAAAGGGCCAAGCGGACATGCGCTCGAAAAAGCGCAAAAGACCCCACACGGCCACAAAGGCCGAAAGCGATCCTGCGATCAGGCCAACGCCCAATATCTCCCATGCCTCGATGCTTAAACCGGCATGGGAAAGCACCCATAATTCTTTTAAGCCTGCAAGCGTAATAGCAGGCAATCCGATCAGGAACGAAAGCTTCGCGGCATCCTCCCGTTTGAAGCCCAATAAAAGCCCCGCCGTTAAGGTCGATCCGGACCGCGATACGCCAGGGATAAGCGCGCCCACTTGCGCAATACCAATCAGCACGCAATCCATGAGGGTGGCGTGCGACGAGGTACGACGATGGGTGCTCACGAGTTCCGTAATCGCAAGAAGAACAGCCATAGCGAGCGATGCCGCGCCAATCACGCCGGGCGCCCGCAAAGAGGTGCCGCAGGCATTCAACCATGACGAAAGCGCGATACCGGCGAGACCAATCGGGATCGTGGCCAATATGATACCGATCGATAATCTCAACGATTGGTTTTGAAAGTTGCCGCGTCCAATCGCCGATAGAGATCCTGCGGTCAAATCGACAATATCCCGACGAAAATAAGTAACGACGGCAAAGAGCGCGGCAAGCTGCATGGCAGCGGAAAAGGCCGAGCCGGGATCAGGCCATCCGGAGAGCAAGGGCACAAGCCGCATATGCGCGGTAGATGAAATCGGCAGGAGTTCGGTAATACCTTGAACAAGGCCTAATATAGCGGCCTGCGCCATATTAAGCTGCGCAAATCCTGTATCAATTCCACCGCTGCAAACATCGGACATAGGGGCCGGTCCTTTTTTGATAATGCCTGTTAAACCTTGAGCCAAACTGAGGCTTTAATGTGTCAGTAGGCGTGTTCGCTTTCGAGATCAATCATTGGAATGTACCATAGGTAGTGTCCGCTACGGCAATAAAACTCACACGCGGATAGGGCGCGCCGCTAAAACGGCACCTATTGACACCAGTACCAACCCTGCAACCAGCCACCCACTCAGCGGTTCGTCGAGAAGCGGTACGGCGGCAAGGCCCGCGATAATCGGCACCAGCGAGATTAACGCGCCGGTCCGCTCCGCGCCGAGAAGACTGACGGAGCGTAGAAAAAACAGCATGGCTAAAATGGTAGGGCCTATGCCTTGATAAAGGCCTTGCAGGGCCAACATGCCGAAGGAAACCTGATCGATCCCTTTGGGTAAAAACAGGAGATAAAGCGGCAAATAAATCAGCCCCGATGCCAAAGCGAGGAAGCGGGTCAAAATCCAAGCATCATAACTCCATTTTTTCGCAAGCACGCTATAAAGAGCCCAGATCGACGAAGCTGCCAAAATCAATCCATCCCCTATAAGGGTTGAGCTATCCGGTTGCAGCCCCGTGAGCGTCGGCATGGCCACACAAATCACGCCAAGCGCGATGGGCAATAGCGCGACCAAACGCTGTCTCGGAGGGCGTGTCTTTAAAATAGGCCACGCCAAAATCGTGACAAGGAAAGGCTGCATCCCTGGCATCAGAATTCCGCCATGTGCGGCGGGGGCCAATTTAAGCCCGCTGTAAATCAGGACTAAAAAGACAGCACCACCTGATAGCGCCAATACCCACAGTTTTAGATCACGCCAGACGCCCCATCCCATACGCCATGAAAAGGGAAGCAAAAGCACTGAGCCCACGCCCAAGCGCAGCGCCGCAATATCCCATCCGGTTAAAGCGGTCTTGCCACCAAGTCGTGAGATCACAAGAAAGGCTGCCCATATGATGACGGTGCCGAAGGCTGCCAAATAACCTGCAAAAGCACCGGCAGGCTTATCCGCTTTATCGCTAAGGGAGAGTTCCATCGGTGCTTTCTGATATAAGGGCTTGAAAGGGGCCGTTATAAACTATTCTGCCGCGCTTGGTCGGGCGTCGAGTTCGGCATAGCCCTTCAAGCGGTAGAGGATCATAGAAGCCAACCAGCTCATTACAAAGACACCAATGATTACATAACCAAGAAGGCCGAAATTATCGTCCAACGCCGCAATCATGTCCCAGAAGCTTCCTTCAAAGCCGAGCTTATCGCCGATCAGGCCCAAGGTCTCAATGCCGCCAACCAAAAGCGCAACGATGATCGAAATGGCGGTGATGGTGAGATTGTAAAACAATTTACGAATGGGGCGCTGATAGGCCCAGCCATAGGCACCAATCATCAAAATACCATCGGTCGTATCGACCAACGACATCGCGGCGGTGAACAAAGCCGGAAAAACCAATATCGTGCTAAACGACAGGCCATTGGTCGCCTGCGCCGCTGAAATACCAAACAGCGCAACTTCAGTCGCCGTATCAAACCCCAAGCCAAAGAGAAACCCGATCGGGAACAGTTGCCAGCTTTTGGAGACAAGCTGAAACAGCCTGCGGAAGAGCCGTGTCAAAAATCCATTGCCGCTCAGCAATAAATCCATCTCCGCTTCGGCAACATTCACACCGGCTTTAACCTGTTGGAAAGCGCGGTACACCGACCTGAACAGCATGATATTGAAAACGGCCAGAAAAAACAAAAAACTGGCCGAAGCAATGGTGCTGACAACCCCGCCAATTTGTTTGAGCTCTGGCACAGACTCGCCCAAATTCGAGGCGGTTAAGCCAACAAGTACCGACATTAAAATGACGATGGACGAATGGCCGAGCGAAAAGAATAGCCCCACGGCTAAAGGGCGCTCGCCCTGTTGCATCAATTTACGGGTCGCATTGTCGATGGCGGCAATATGATCGGCATCCACCGCGTGTCGAAGGCCAAATGTATAGGCTAAAAAAGCCGTGCCAAGCAGCACCGGATTATCGTGCAAAACAACAAGCGCCCAAATCCACACCAGCAGATTAGCGCCGATCAAGGGCAGAAAAACCCCGAGCAGATTACGGCGTAAGCCTGTACCGCGCGGCCCAAAGGCTGCGGATAGAAAATTGGACATGACACCCTCGCATGGTCCTCAATCGTCACAATGCGACCAAGCCGAAAGAGGCCCAGCCGCGCGGGTGATAGCAGGTCTCCTGACTTCGCGGGTCAATGCATCCTGCCGGCCTTCCCGGGAAACCCCAGTGGCGTAACATGGCAGGGCGCTCGCCGCTTACAGTTGCGGGGGCAGTCACGGCCTCGGGGGTACCCCTCACCGTGTTCCCTTTTAATCCCCGTTAGGGGAACTATCATCCACGACGCTAGCAGGAGAAACCCGGTCTTGCCAGACCGGATGCGACATTTTCAGCGGTGGTTTGGACATCTTGCACGATAAAGGCGGCTCACACACGCAACGGAGCGTTGCGCCACCATCCGTCGCCAAAGCGGCGGAACTCGTCTAAGGCCTATTAAGACATAAGGCTGGATGGGGAATCGCATGACAACGACGAGCGGTACGGCGGGGAATACGCAGCCCGATATCCAGACAACCGCTTTCCAAATCCTGATCGCGATTTCGATTGGCCATCTCCTGAACGATATGATCCAATCCTTGGTGCCGTCGATTTATCCGATCCTGAAGCAATCTTATGACCTTAGCTTCGCCGAAATCGGCCTGATTACGCTGACATGGCAGGGGACGGCCTCGATCCTCCAGCCGATTATTGGCTTTATCACGGACCGAAAGGGCCAGCCTTTCTCACTCCCGATTGGCATGGGCTTTACGCTGACGGGTCTATTGATCCTTTCGATGGCCACGAATTTTCCGGTCATTCTATTGGCGGTGGGCTTTATCGGCATTGGCTCGTCGATCTTTCATCCCGAATCATCCCGCGTCGCGCGGATGGCATCGGGCGGCCGCCACGGCATGGCGCAATCGCTCTTCCAAGTGGGCGGAAATATTGGCTCGGCGGCTGGGCCGCTTGTTGCCGCTTTCATTATTTTACCCGGCGGGCAGGGGGCGGTCGCGTGGTTTGCTCTGGTCGCTTTGGGCGGCATTATGCTGCTCACCCGTGTTAGTTTTTGGTACAATGCAAAACGCAAGGCCATGGCAGCACGGGCGCAAAGCGCGCCCTTTATTCGGTACCCGCATGCAAAAATCGGCCTGTCGCTGATTATTCTGTCGCTGCTCGTTTTTTCGAAATTTCTCTATATGGCGAGCCTGTCCAATTATTATACGTTTTATCTCATCGAGATGTTCGGCGTCTCGGTTCGTGACGCGCAGCTGTATCTCTTTGTGTATTTGGGTGCGGTTGCCGCAGGGACAATTATTGGCGGCCCTATCGGGGATCGTTTTGGCCGTCGTACCGTCATCTGGTTCTCGGTTCTGGGGGTGCTGCCTTTCACACTGCTCTTGCCCTACGCCAATCTACAATGGACGATTGCCTTGAGCGTGATCATCGGCTTGATCCTATCTTCCGCTTTTCCCGCCATTGTCGTCTTCGCACAGGAATTGGTGCCCTCGAAAGTCGGGGCCGTCTCGGGTCTGTTCTTCGGCTTTGCATTCGGGATGGGCGGTTTCGGCGCTGCGCTTTTAGGGGCGGTGGCTGATCGCACCAGCATCGAATTTGTCTATCACATTGTTTCTTATTTACCCGCCGTCGGTCTGCTCACGATCTTTCTGCCGAAAGACAAAATTAGCTGACGATCCGGCCATCAACCACTTGAATGATCCGGTCGCATTGCCGACCGAGATCGTGGTTATGCGTGATCAGCAAAATACTGGTTCCGCTCGTGCGGTTTACTTCGCGCAATAGGTCGAAAATACTTTTCGTGTTTTCCGTATCGAGATTGCCTGTCGGCTCATCGGCTAAGAGAATATCGGGGTTCATCGCCAGCCCGCGCGCAATGGCAACGCGCTGCTGCTGGCCACCTGACATGTCGTTTGAGCGATGATGCGCAACGTTGCTTAGCCCGACGCGATCGATCAATTCCTTCGCCCGCTGCTCGGCTCGTTCTGTCTGAAAACCATGGTCGACCAAAAGCGGCATCATCACATTTTCAAGCGCCGTAAAGGCTGAGATCAAATAATGATATTGAAACACGAAGCCGATTTTATGGCATCGCAAATGCGTGAGCTCGGCGTCTTCAAGGCCGCTCGTATTTTGCCCATTGATGGAAAGTGTACCCGAGGTCGGGCGATCAAGCAGACCAATAATATTGAGCAAGGTGCTTTTACCGGATCCCGAGGGACCCATAATGGCGACAAATTCGCCCTTGGCCATTTCAAAGTCGATATCATGCAGCACCGCCACTTCCGATGCCTCGCCCGGATTATAGACCTTGTTGATCTTGTTCAGCGTCAATATGGAATTAGCCACGGATCGCCACCACTGGATCAAGTTTCGCAGCCCGTAAGGCGGGCGCCATTGCGGCAAGTAAGCCGGTGAAGGTTGCAAGCACCGCCGTCCAGACAAAGAGCTGATATTCAATGACCAGCGGGAACAGCTCCGAGCCATCCGCCTGTCGGGCGGCGGCATGCCAATAGATCAGCGCAAAGCCACCAAGGGCCGATCCGAAAAGCGAACCGAAAAAGCCGAGTACGCCGCCTTGGATCAGAAAGAGCCGCATAATCTGCCCGCGCGACGTACCCATCGCCCGCAATATCCCAATATCGCGCGAACGCTGGATCACCGACACCACCAGCACCGCCGCAATACCAAACGCTACGGATAGTCCGACAAAAACCCGTATCAGCATATTGGTCAGATTTTGCGCGCGGATGGCCGTGAAAAATTGCGCATTGGTTTTAATCCAGCTATCCGCAATCACATCATTCGACGATTGAATATTTTGCGCGATATCTTCGGCGGCATAGATATCTTTTAGACTGAGATCGATGGTCGTAACGCCGCCCAACATGCCGAGCAGAGATTGCGCGGTGCGCAGCGACACAAAAGTGCTCCGTGAATTGGCGCCCTTATTGCCGAAATCGAGCAGGCCTATAATCGTCAAGATCCGAGCGCCACCATTCGATGTTGTGACATTGAGCTTATCGCCGACATTCGCGCCCAAATCTTTGGCGAGATCAATGCCAATCAAAATATCATCGCTTAACAAACGCGCCTGACCCTGCACGAGGTAATCGGGTACATGAACAACCAGAAAATAGGTTTCAGGCTCAACGCCGTTCAGCGTAATGGCACGGCTCGCATCGCCGCGTTTGGCGAGCGCCGAGCCCGCCGCCGTTGGCGCAACAACGGCTATTTCCGGCATGGCTTCCAGTTGTCGCCGTATCTTTTGCCATTGATCGACGGAGACCAGCCTTTGGCTCGGGCGCTGGATGATAGCGTCTTCAATCTCGTCGACGCCATGGCGTTGCGGCCTTGCCAATTGGTCGGGCGGCAAGATTTGAATATGCGCCTGCGAGGTCAAAACCCGCTTGATGAAATTGGCCTGCAAGCCTGTGAGCATCGCGGACATAAACACAATCACGCCTACGCCAATTGAAATGCCGACAATAATAAAAATACTTTGCAATTTTCCTTCGAGCAAAAATCGAATGGCAACGATCCACTCAAAAGGCAGCCACCGTTTCATGGTACAATGGCCCGAATACGCTGGCCTGAGACGACGCCGGACAGCGATGGAATAATCAGATCACCAAGGGCCAGGCCATCGAGGATTTCCACATCGTTTAAACCGCGTAGACCGATTTTGACGGTGCGCTTTACCGCACGGCCCTTAACCGCTGCCAGAACCCATGGCGTATCGCTTTGCAAATCATGGATATAGCGCGTGCCAATCACGGCTACAGCGTCGCGACGCCCCACTTCAATATCGACCGACACCGTCATATCTTGCCGCAGAAAGGCAGGTGGCGTGCCAACATCCAGTTTCACCTCCACCGATGCCCGTGTGATATCGACGGAAGGGTTGATGTAACTCACCTTTGCTTCAAATTTCTGATCGGGAAATGCGTCGGCTGAGGCAAGCGCCGGCTCGCCCAAAGCGATGAGGCCAAGATTTCTTTCATCCACCCCAATCACCAATTGGCTAATACCATTGGGTGCCAGCACCAATAGAGGTTTACCGGCTTGAACAACGGTTCCCTTTTCTACGCTTCGATTGATCAGCGTACCATCGCGCGGTGCGGTAATCGTCGTATAGGCGAGGCGCGATTGCGCGGCTTCTAAAGTGGCGAGCGCTTGCTTGACTTGCGTTTCCGCTACGACGTCATCACTGCCGCCTGGGCTTGCCGTAAAAACTTGCAATTCGGCGCTTCGAACTTGTGCCTTGGCGACATCGAGATTTTTTTGCGCTTCATCAAGCGCGGAATTCGGTGAAAACCCGTTTTTGAAAAGCGAGGAGGTTCGGTCATAGGTGCTTTGCGCGTCAACCAAAGAGGCCTTTGCTTGCGCTAATGTTTCGCGCGCTGCAGGCAGCGTCAGCTCATTCAATTGCCGTAGCCGCGCCTCAGCTTGCGCTAACGCTCCTTGCGATTGAACAACCGCGGCCTTGATCTCTCGTGCATCGAGATGGATGAGTTCCTGCCCCGCTTTAACCGTTTCGCCCTCGTCAACCAGAACCTCGGTAACAACCCCGGTCATCTGACTGCCGATTTCGACGCGAAACGGCGTTTCAAAATGCCCGCTCGCGACAACGGTCTTGATCAGATTGCCGCGTTTGACGGACTCAACAATGATTTCGGGGCCAAGAAAAACGCGCAATACGGCAAAGGCTCCCGCCGCTGCGACAATAAGCACGGCGAGAGTAAACCAACGGTGCAACCACATCCCGTGGATCAGGTTGCGCAAGGGGGAGGAGGATGAAGCGGCGTTTTGCATAGCTTCATCCTAAGCGCATTTGAGAGGGGCTTGTTTGATCTGAAACAAGTTGACCTTATCAACGGGAGGGATGAAGGTGCCGCCATCAAATTGGACCGATGGAGAGCCACACCATGACACATAAAAAAGTAGCGCTGATCACCGCAGGCGGAAGCGGCATGGGGGCAGAAGCGGCTCGCCGCTTGGCCGCTGACGGGTTTGAGGTCGCCATTCTCTCTTCATCTGGCAAAGGCGAGGCGCTGGCCAAAGAGCTTGGCGGCTTGGGCGTCACAGGCTCGAACCAATCGGTTGAGGACTTGAAAAAATTCGTCGATTTGGCCGTGTCGCGTTGGTCCCGAATCGATGTCTTGGTCAACAGCGCCGGCCATGGCCCGCGCGCGGCCTTGCTCGATATCACCGATGAGCAGTGGCACACGGGCATGGATGTTTATCTAATGAACGTCATCCGCGCCACGCGGTTGGTAACGCCTTATATGCAGGCGCAAAAATCAGGTACCGTCATCAATATTTCCACCGCTTGGGTTGCCGAGCCTAGCCCGATGTTCCCCACATCGGCCGTCTTCCGCGCAGGGCTTGCCGCTTTTACCAAGCTCTTTGCTGATCAATATGCTGCCGATAATGTCCGGATGAACAATATTCTTCCCGGCTGGATTGATAGCCTCCCGCAAACCGATGAGCGACGGGCCGGTGTGCCGATGAAACGCTATGGCACAAGCGCTGAAATCGCCGCCACCGTGTCCTTTTTGGCATCCGAAGGGGCGGGCTATATCACGGGGCAGAGCCTGAGGGTCGATGGCGGCCTGATGCGCTCGGTCTGAGCGTCCGGCCCATTATTAGGCTGATATAAACTTCAGCAAATCTGGCGGGTGCCCAATTTTCGGGCTCCCGTCGGCATTGTTGCTTTTTTTGGGTGATGGGGTCCTCGGAGCCATTGCCTATGACAATCCAAAGGACTAAGGGTCTGCCCCGTTAGAGTGTAGGCGTTCCTTTGGAGTATCGGCATATGGTTAGGTTTCACTCAACCTATGACCACATCAAATCCAGCACCTCGTCCAGAACGGCCATGGTTGCCGCCCTTGGTGTGGTTTACGGCGATATCGGGACCAGCCCGCTCTATGCCTTTAAGCAGTCTGTGATTGCGGCGGGCGGCGTAACGGAATCCAATGTCTATGCCATTTTATCGCTGATCTTCTGGTCCTTGCTCATGGTCGTGACGATTAAATATGTCACGGTCATTATGCGGGCTGACAATAAAGGCGAGGGCGGCACGTTTGCGCTAACAGCTCTGGCTTTGGATTATGTCAAATCGCCTGCGGTCCGGTTGTTTGTGCTCGGTGCCGGTCTGTTCGGCGCGGCGCTCTTTTATGGCGATAGTGTTATCACGCCGGCGATTTCAGTTCTCAGCGCGATTGAAGGTCTAGAAGTGGCCACAACCGCTTTCCACGGTCTGAGCGTTCCCGTTACTTTGGTGCTGATCGCCGGATTGTTTATGATCGAGCGTTACGGCACTGCCGTTGTCGGAAGATTATTTGGCCCCGTCATGGTGGTGTGGTTTGCCACCATCGCGGTGTCCGGTGTGCTTTCCATCATTCACAACCCGACCATCTTCTTAGCGCTTAATCCGCGTTATGGCTTAAGCTTTTTAATCTATCACCCCGGACTATCAACGGGTGTGTTGGGTGCCGTTGTTTTGGCCGTAACGGGGGGCGAGGCGCTCTTTGCCGATATGGGCCATTTTGGTCGCGATCCGATCAATAGAACTTGGCTCTGGTTTGTGTTCCCGAGCTTGGTTTTGAACTATTTTGGTCAAGGCGCTTTGGTGCTCGGTAATGCGTCAACCATTGAAAATCCATTCTATTTGCTGATGCCATCATGGACGCTTTTTCCGATGGTTATTCTTTCGGCTGCCGCAACCATCATCGCTTCGCAAGCCGTCATATCCGGCGCTTTCTCGATCACCAATCAAGCCGTACAACTTGGCTATATTCCCCGTATTCGCGTTCGCCATACATCGGCGGAAGAAGTGGGGCAGATTTATGTCAGTAAGGTCAATGTCATTCTCTTTCTGATCGTCGAGGCTTTGGTGGTCAGCTTCCGCACGTCCGACAATCTCGGCTCGGCCTATGGCATTGCGGTGACGGGCACAATGGCGGTTGTCACCATCTTGGCCGGTATCGTGATGATCAAACGCAACAAATGGCCACCGCTATTGGCTCTGCCTCTGTTTGGCATGTTCTTGGTGATCGATATTGTGTTCTTCGGCACCAACCTTCTTAAATTCCTAGATGGTGGCTGGTTCCCGCTCTGCCTTGCCGCGTTCTTGTTCTTCGTCATGGCGGTGTGGATCAATGGCAGAAGCCGTTTGTTAAAAGCCCGCTGGCGCGATGCGGTTCCGCTCGAATCATTCCTGAAAAACATATTGGCGCGGCCGCCGATCCGCGTACCGGGAACCTCGATTTTCATGGTCGCTCATACCGATGTCGTGCCGATCGCGCTATTGCACAATCTCAAGCATAACCGCATCCTGCATGAGCGTGTGTTGTTGATGAAGGTTGAGTTCGTATCAGCTCCAACGGTTCCCGATAAAGACCGGATTGAAATCACGCATCTCGATGGAAACTTCCATGTCGTGAAGCTGCGCTACGGCTTCTTCGAAGAGCCCAAGATCCTTCGTGTCTTGGCCCAGCTTCGCATTCAGGAATTCCGCTTCAAATTGGCCGAAGTATCCTTCTTTGTAGGCAGTGAAACCTTAACCTCACGCCATCATAGTTTCTGGGATACGATTACAACCAAGCTCTTTATCGCGCTGCACCGGAACATGATGACCGCGACGGATTATTTCCGAATTCCTCCGGGTCACGTGGTCGAGCTCGGTGGTCACCTCGAAATGTAAATGGGGCGATGAGCGGTCATAAAGGCCACTCATACGCCGATCTGAGTTCCCACTTCGACAGCACGGTCGGATGGAATGTGAAAATAGGCCGAGGCGTCATGCGCCCGCCGTGCAAGCCAGATAAACAATTGGTCTTGCCAACCGGGCATATCGGAATGAGCGGCGCGCTTTAACATCCGGCGTGACAAGAAAAACGATGTTTGCATTACATCCAATTTAAGCCCAAGCTTTTTCAAGGTTGGGATGGCCTTCGGGATATTAGGCTCATCCATGAAACCAAATTTTAAAGTGGCGACATAAAACGTCTCGGAAATTTGTTCCACAACCGCGCGGTCTTGCACATGAACATAAGGGACATCCGCCGTTTCAATCGACATGATCACGTTTTGAGCGTGAAGAACTTTGTTATGCTTCAAATTATGCAGCAGGGCGCTGGGTACGCGGCCCGCATGGCCCGTTAAAAAAACCGCTGTCCCCGATGCGCGGTTGGGCGGCCGCTTTTCAAGCATTTCGACAAAACCTTTAAGCTCAATTTCATCGCGATGCGTGCGCTCCGACAAAATGGCCGAGCCGCGACGCCAAGTTAGCATGACCACCATCAAGCTAAAGCCAACGAGAAGCGGCAACCATCCGCCTTCTAATATTTTCATTAAATTGGCCGATAGAAAAAGCAGGTCGATAATGAGGAAGGGCAAGATCATGGCAACAGCCAGCCAAAGCGGCATGCGCCACAATTTCCATGCCACGATAAAGGCAAGAATGACGGTAATCACCATTGTGCCTGTAACAGCGATGCCATAGGCCGCGGCAAGACTGGTGGATGAGCGGAAAAGCTGCACCAGCAAAAGAACAGCCCCCAATAAAAGCCAGTTAATGCCGGGAATATAAATCTGCCCCCGCTCCAATTCGGATGTCGCCCGAATATCAAAGCGCGGCAAAAGCCCCAATTGCACAGCCTGTTGGGTGAGCGAGAATGCGCCGGTAATGACCGCTTGGCTCGCGATAATCGTCGCCACGGTCGCCAAGATCACCATCGGCACCAGCGCCCATTCCGGATAAAGCCGGAAGAATGGATTTTCGAGCATGTCGGGCGAGCCGATCACCAAAGCGCCTTGTCCAAGATAGTTGAGAGCGAGGCACGGAAACGCAATATAAAGCCAAGCCGTGCGGATCGGCCCGCGGCCGAAATGGCCGAGATCCGCATACAGCGCCTCTGCCCCCGTGACCGCCAAAAAGACCGAGCCGAGGGTTAGAAAACTGTTCAGCCCGTGGTGAAGTAAAAAATGTAAGCCAGTCAGCGGATTAAGTGCGTGCAATATTTCCGGATGCTGCCAAATTTGCATCACGCCACCAAGCCCCAGCACCACAAACCACACGATCATTGTCGGGCCGAAAAAGGCACCCACGCGGGCGGTGCCGCTTGATTGGACAACAAACAGACCAATCAGAATGATAAGGCTGATGCCGACGACATAAGCGTCGAATGCGGGTGTAACGAGGCTTAGCCCTTCCACCGCCGACAGGACCGAGATGGCGGGCGTGATCACCGCGTCGCCATAGAAGAGAGCGGCGCCAATAATGCCCAAAATCGGAATAAGGGCACCTTTGCGACCAAGCGCCTTCTGCGCCAGTGCCATCAGGCTTAACGTGCCGCCTTCGCCTTTATTGTCGGCGCGCATCATGATGACCACATATTTAAGCGTCACAATAATGGTCAGCGCCCAAATGATCAGCGATACGACCCCGATAATATCACCCGGGTGGATCCCCTGTTGTCCTGCGGCGGCCTTTGCCGATTCTTTGAAAGCATAGAGGGGGCTTGTACCAATATCGCCGTAGACGACGCCGATCGAACCGATCATCAACGTCAGAAAGCTGGACTTGCGACCATGCTCCTGCCCCTGTTCGGCGTGACTTCTGGTGGTCATTGCCCTCGCTCCATCGTGAACTGTCGGGAATACGCACCCGTCATGGCGGTACGGTTTCCCGCAGCGTCACAACCGCGCTGGGCCTAGCATATTGCAATGCGAAAGAAAATGACGTTACGTCATTTCATCAGAGCTTTTTATCGGGTGTGTACAGCCATGCTGCCACGCCAAACGCCCGCCTCGAATGCCTGAGACGGGCTCCCCTGTCAGAACGCTGTCTATGCGGGCGTCGGGCGGACTAGCCGATCGCCTTCAAATGATCGGCCGACATTTTTCCGCTTTTGCGGTCGGCCACCAGCTCATAGGTTAGCTTTTGGCCTTCCTGCAGGTCGCGCAGACCGGCGCGCTCGACCGCGCTGATATGGACGAATGCGTCGGGTCCGCCATTATCGGGCTGGATGAAGCCGAAGCCCTTGGTGGAATTGAACCATTTGACGGTTCCAGTAGCCATGTTTGATATCCTTCCGGGATTGAAACGCAACAGGTAGTCGGCCCAAACAGGCCGACAATTGACGTGGTTTCGGCAGAAATAAGGGTAGACCCGGTTGGAAATATTTCACCACGAGCAGTGTCACCTAGCCTTCCGTCGCCACGCGGCTTCATCATTAGGTCCGTTGGTTCAATAAAAATATTCGGGAAACAGCGTAAAGCATTTCAACGGGTTTCCGCGCGCCATTGGACCTATCCGGATGTCAAATTAACCATATTCATGGGCATTTATTTGACAAATTAAGCCTACGCTTCAATACTGATGGCAGTAGAGTGAGGAAAGTTAAGATGCGTACAGGCGTAATGCACTTTTTAGAGCGGGTTTTTACCGATGTTACCTATGTTGGTTATCGCCGATTTCAGAATTTTATCGCTCTCTTCATTTTTCTTTCTTGTGCAGGCATCGCGGTCGAGACGTTAACCGATTTCGCCCAGTCCTACGGTGCGTATCTCGCGATCTTAGAACGAGTAACCCTTGTCGTTTTTATCGTCGAATATATCGGCAATTTATATTTCGCGCCTCACCGGCTGAAATTTATCTTCAGCTTTTGGGGTGTCATTGATCTCCTTTCGATCGTTCCTTCGCTGTTGTTGCTCTTTAATACCAATGCTTTGCGTGGCACCAAAGTCTTGCGGGTCATGCGCGTGTTGCGCGTGTTGCGTGTCTTGAAACTGGCGCGTCAGGCCTTGGAGATGTTGGCGGAGCAGGTCGGTAAAAAGCGTAACCCGCTGATCGTCAACCTGAACATTTATCTCATCACCCTGTTCGCCGTGGTTATGATATCGAGCAGCGTGATGTATTATGCTGAAGGCGCACAATATTCGCCATCCACCATCGCCGACGGACAAGCCGCACTCGACGCCATCGCTGCAGCAACGGGTGCGACGCCCGACACCTATGTGCCGACGGATCCGATCACGGGCACGCCCATTCCGGATGATAAGCACTTCTTCGACTCGATCCCTACGGCGATGTGGTGGTGCTTTGTTACCCTAACCACCACGGGCTATGGCGATCTTTATCCCGTCACCTTGCTAGGGCGCATCAATGCCGTTGTGACGATGTTTGCCGGATTGATCTTGTTCTCGATTTTGATGAACCTCGTTGGCCGTACCGTGATGATGTTGCTGTTCGGCCAAGAGGTTGGAACGGAAGAGAAAGCCTCGGCACCAACCGACTCCCTTTCGGTCGCCGCGCAAATCAGCCCGCTCACCACGGCGCTTGTTTTGCTTGAACGGCAAAACCTTGTCACGGCGGATCAGGCAGCCCGCATAGCGATCAAGTCTGATGCAGAGATTAAAGCGGCGTTGAGCCAACTCGCCGGAAAATAAAACAGGATCCTGATCGATGCCTGCCTTTTATCGGCTGGGCGTCGATAGGGTTCTGGAAACCGCATCGTTCCAGCCTGCGATATCCTTCTCGCGTTCTGCCTTAGACTGGACGGGCGCGAAGCTTTTTTCCGCTTGCCAGGATGCCGCAAACGCCTCCGGCGATGGGCAAATCCCGATGGCATGTCCGGCAAGCCATGCTGCACCAAGGGCTGTTGTTTCGGTGATACCCGGGCGCTCGACATGCCCGTGCACAAGATCGGCCAATCTTTGCATCGTCCAGTCCGATGCCGCCATGCCGCCATCGACACGGATCACCCTGTTACCGTGCTCGGCCTCCGGCCAATCGGCTTGCATCGCCGTGATCAAATCATTGGTTTGAAAGCAAACAGCTTCCAATGCCGCGCGGGTAATTTCATTCGGCCCCGTATTGCGCGTTAAGCCAAACAGCGCGCCGCGTGCATCCGGATCCCAATAGGGCGCACCGAGCCCCACAAAAGCCGGTACAAGATAAACCCGCTGCTCGGGATCGGCTTTCTCGGCCATCGCGCCGGATGCCGATGCGTCAGTCAAAAAATGCAAACCATCCCGCAGCCATTGAATCGCCGCACCGGCAATAAAAATCGACCCTTCAAGCGCGTAAGTGCGCTGGCCTTTTAATTGGTAGGCGATCGTTGATAGCAATCGGTTGCGCGAGCGCACGGCTTGGCTTCCGGTGTTCATCAGGGCAAAGCACCCCGTGCCAAAGGTCGCCTTCAACATCCCCGGCTTGAAACAGGCCTGCCCGATCGCGGCCGCTTGCTGGTCGCCCGCAACGCCGCATATCGGAATGGCCCGTCCGAATAAACCGGGGTCGGTCTCGCCAAATAGGCCCGCACTGTCGCGGATCTCCGGCAGCAAGGCGCGGGGGACGTCAAATATCTCTAAGAGCTCATCGTCCCATTGGCCTGTGTGAAGATTGCACAACAGTGTGCGTGATGCGTTGGTGGCATCCGTCGCATGCACCCGCCCGCCCGTGAGGCGCCAGATCAGAAAACTGTCGACGGTGCCGAAAGCGAGTTCACCGCGTAGCGCTCTTTCGCGCGCACCCGGTACCACATCCAAAATAGCGCCGATTTTTGTTGCCGAAAAATAGGGGTCGAGCAACAGCCCGGTTTTATCGGCGATAAGATCTTCAATGCCTTGCTGGCGAAGGGTCGCGCAAGGGTCGGCCGTTCGACGATCCTGCCAAACAATGGCCCTATGGATCGGTTCCCCCGTCAAGCGGTCCCAGATTAACGTCGTCTCGCGTTGATTGGTAATGCCGATGGCCTCAATCGCAGTGGCACCGCCGCCCGCTTCCTCAATGACGCCGCGGCACACCTTTAAGACAGATTGCCAAATCTCTTCCGGGTCATGTTCCACCCATCCAGAGCGCGGAAAATACTGCGGAAACTCACTTTGCTTGACGCGTTCGATCGTTAGGTCGTTGCGAAACAATATTGCGCGGGAGGAAGTTGTGCCTTGATCAATGGCAAGCAGCATATGGGCGGTTCAATCGTTTCTTAAGGGCATGGCCAAGCGCTATGAAGCGCCGCGGCCGAGCGGATATCGAACCGCTCGTGGAAGCGTTCGGGACGTTGTTCAAGGAAATCGACGACCGCTTTTGCAACGATATGCGGTGAAACGCTTTCAGGCACACAGGAAGACAACATTTTGGGTTGGATCGGCCCGACTTTGACCGATTCCGCGATCGCATCGCGGCATTCGAAGGCCTCGCTCCATTCGCTGTCTTGTACTGGTGCGGGACGAAGCGCTTCGTATCGGCAACCTTGGATCAGCTTCTCAACGCTCCGGCGGTCTTCCGCCCGCGCGCCCGCCCAAGGAAAGGCGAGAAGAACCATCACAAAAACCAACGGCGTTTTCAGCATCATCGTCCCAATCCATAGTATGAATGAGCCATCCGATAGGCCATCATAGACCTGCTGTCTGGCCAACTCCATCGGAATTACGCCCCGAGCATCGCTTATTTTTGATTCATACGGCCAAAGGTAGTTTCCGATTGCCGGATAGACCTTTTGACGGGAAGGTCCAAAATATAAAGTATGGGGCTGTCGTAGATAACGAAAGTTATCTAGGATGGCAATATGGGACTAAGACGTTGTAAATTAGGCAAGAAAGACCAGCTACGACTGCTGGAATTTTTTGTTTTAGAAGTTACAGCCAGAAGTGCGGCTGATGTGCTGAGTTTGCAAGCCAATACCACCGCGCTCTTTTATCGCAAGTTGCGCGAACTGATTGCCGAACAAGCTGCCGCCGATGAGGAGTTGCTCGGCGGTGAAATTGAGGCCGATGAGAGTTATTTTGGCGACATCCGAAAGGGCAAGCGAGGAAGAGACGCTGCTGGCAAAGTGCCTGTTTTTGGCCTTCTGAAGCGTAGCGGCAAAGTCTTTGTTTTGCCTATTCCGGATGCCAAATCTAATACGCTGATGCCCATTATTCGTAGGAAAATCAAGCCAGACAGCATCGTTTATACCGATACTTTTCGAAGCTACAATGTTCTCGACGTCTCCGAATTCAAGCACTACCGGATCAACCACTCAAAGCTCTTCGCCGACAAGAAAAACCACATCAACGGCATTGAGAACTTTTGGAACCAGGCCAAGCGCGTGCTGCGAAAATATAACGGTATTCCCAGAAAAAATTTCTTCTTGTTCCTGAAGGAATGCGAGTTTAGGTTCAATCACGGCTCGCCATCTGAACAGATCAAAATTCTGCGGAAATGGGCTCAATTATAATCCAATCTACGACAGCCCCTAAAGTATTTCTTGAACAATCCGTTATATGAAGGGGCGCCTGTAGGGTTGGTGCGCAAAAGTGTTAGCTTGGAAGTACGGTGTAATGAAGCGATTGAGTGTCTTTTTATGTTTCTCGATTGTTCTTTATGGCCTGACGACCTTCACGAGTGTTGCATCCGACGCCCCGCCGCCTGCAGCCGAGCAGCTTCAGAAAATTGACGACCTTATTCGCGAAAATCATTTCAACGAGGCTGTCACTTTAACCAAAGCCTTGGCCGAATCTGGTAATACCGAAGGCGAATTCCGCTTGGCGCTTTTTTATTGGCACGGTGTCGGCGTCGGCCAAAATTATCTCGAAGCACTGCATTGGGTCACGGTGGCCGCGCTGTCCGGCCATGAAAAGGCGATTGCTGCTCGTAAATTAATGCTACCGTCGGTCGATACGCCGAATTGGCCCAAAACGCTCGACTGGGCCCGTCAAAGGCTACAAAAGACGGCCGAGACCGGGAATAATCTGGACCTTGTGGCACTATCCCGCAGCTACTCAAGCGATTTTGGATTTGAAAATATCATAGAACAATATTATTGGGGGTCGTTGTCCGTCGCCGTCGGTCAAGATGTTTTGCATAAGCAACGAGATCTCTTGAGCAAAAAAATTGCGGTAACAGACGCTGCCAAGGTTCAAGATCGCGTTGCAGCCTGGTTAGAGAAGTTTCGTAAAGAACAAGCGCAGTAACTTAGGTGTGTTGTACAGGGTAAAGCGATGGCAGCGAACAATACGCCTCCACAATGTGTTTTCGAAATCGTTTCAATTGAGGCGATTAAGAAGTTCCTCGCCGTCGATGTAGCGCCCGAGGAAGTGGCTCAGTTTTTTGCCGCCTTGATGGCCGAACAATATGACACGGATGATCTGGCGGCCGACATTTTGGCACTGCTCGAGAAAATCCTCACTTTTATCAATTCGGTTGAAATTTCCGACATCGACCTCTTGCTCGAATCCTACCTCTATTTCGTCTGCAATTACGAAAAGATCGGCATGAAGCGGAACAAGAAGCCGATGTTCCGCAGTATTTTGAAGGGCCAAGCGCTCGATAAGGCGCGGGTGTATAAGGCTTCGAAGTCTTTTGTGGCCTATGCGTATGGCATGCGGTCGGAAGTCTCGCCCTTAAAGCCCGATATTTGGACGATTGCCGAAGAAGTCGAATTTGCTCCTATTTTTGACGTTATCCGTCCGCCCGTTAACCCATAACGGCTAAATTTATACAAAATTGGGCGTTATTAGGGTCAAACTGGCCCGCTCCCCGATCCTCTGGCATGAAAATTGTAGGAGTAGCCGCAGTTGAGCCGGGCCCGTCCCAGATCGGCAAGGACGCGCGGATCCTTGAAATAGGGATTTGTCCGTACAATTTTAAGGTGAAATCGATCAATTGTGGTATTGTTGGTAGTACAGTTTTTTGGAAAGTGATTCAGTTCGGTCGCCTGATGAGACATTGGCACCAAAACTGATCAAACGAGGCGTGGTATGTTCAGCATTGTTGGTCTTGTCATTGTGATGGGTGCCGTGTTCGGCGTGTTCGTTGCCAGTGGCGGTAATCTTGAGCCTATCATTGAGGCGGCACCGCACGAATTGGCGGCTATCGGTGGCGCGGCTATCGGCGCTATGTTCGTCGGTAACGGCTTGGACGTCATTAAGGGCGTTGGCGCAGGGCTTGGAAAAGTGTTTGCCGGGCCGACTTACAAGAAACAAGATTATCTCGACACGATTTTTCTCGTCTCGAAGCTTCTGAAGATCCTCCGCGTTGATGGTCCGGTGGCGCTCGAATCCCACGTTGAAAGCCCGGAAGGCAGCGCTATTTTCGGCGAATATCCGAAGCTTCTCAAGGATCATGCCTTGATCCATATGATCACCGATACCATTCGTCTGATGGTTATTTCGTCGGGTACGCTGAACCCTTACGCGGTTGAAGAAGTGCTCGATAATGGCATCAAGGCCCATCACCACGCAGCCTTGAAACCCGTTGAAGCGCTTGCGGCAACTGCAGGCGCGTGTCCGGCACTCGGTATCGTTGCGTGCGTTTTGGGCGTTGTTAAAACCATGGGCTCGATCGATCAGCCGCCGGCTGTTCTGGGTGCCCTTATTGGTAGCGCGCTCGTCGGAACCTTCATGGGCGTGTTGTTGGCCTATGGCGTGATCGAGCCGATGGGCGGTCGTCTTAAGCAGATTATCGACGAAGATGGCGAAATCTACATCGTCGTGAAGCAGTTGATCGTCGCCACTTTGCATGGCCATCCACAGCCACTGGTCATCGAAGCCGCTCGTTCGGGCATCAATCACCACAATCAGCCCGACTTCGGTGAAGTCTTCGACGGACTAAGAGGCAAATAACGTATGGCCGCTCCGAAAAAGGAGAAGGAGCCAGAAGCGGCGGTTGAGGCCGAAGAAAAGCCCCTTCCGATTATCATCAAAAAGCATGTTGGCGGACATGGCGGTGGCCATGGTGGTGCGTGGAAGATTGCGCTCGCCGATATGATGACCGCGATGATGGCGTTCTTTCTTTTGATGTGGCTATTGGGTTCCACCAATTCCGAAGCCCGCAAAGCGATTGCCGATTATTTCAAATCGACGCCGCTGCTCAAAATGGGCAGCAACGCCGGATCGAACGGCGTTTTTGGTGGCCGTTCCATGATCAGCCCCGAGGGCATGCCGGATTCCGTCGCCCAAACGAGCATTGCCAACGTCATGCCGCCTACCACCGAAACGGGTGGAAATGATCGCGATGAGGGCCCGTCTGGGCAGTTGTCGCCGGACGGAAAGAATAAAGAAGGCGAGGGGCGTGCGGGCGAAGCCAAAGGCCCTGCCGAGGGCGGTCAGGTTGATGATGTAGGGGAAGGTTCGCAAGCCTCCACCAGCACGACCCAAGAAGGTCAGGCCAAAAACGGCGATAAGGCTGATCCGAAAAGTGCGGGCGGTAACGGCCAGACCGAAGAGGCCCAAAAGCAAGCCGCAGCCGCAGCCGACCAGAAGAATTTTGAGGAACTGCAAAAAAAGGTAACCGAAACGCTGTCGAAAGACGCGAGCCTTTCGAAAATTGCCGATCAGGTACAATTTGTGAAGGTTAAGGACGGCCTCCGGATCGAAATCGTCGATAAGGCCGATTTTTCGATGTTTTCGGTAGGCACCACACGCGTATTACCGCGGGCTTCGGCGCTCATCAGCCAATTGGCAACGGCGATATCGGAATTACCGAACCAAGTCGTTATCCGCGGCCATACCGATAGTTTGGCCTATGCGCTCGACAGCGAGAGCAACAATTGGATTTTGTCCGCCGAGCGCGCCGAAAGCACCCGCCAAGTGCTCATCCGTGCGGGCGTGCCTGAAAGCCAAATGGCGCGCGTCGAAGGGGTCGCCGATACCGAACCCTATAATGGCGCCGATCCGCTTGATGTTCGTAACCGTCGCATCAGCATGACATTATTATACCGCGACGGCGACAAATCGGCCCCTACTTTAAAGGCGCCGCAATGAGCGAAAAGCCAAAAGACGGGGCCGAACCAAAACCCGAGATCATCTTCAAGAAAGTCGCCGGTGGTCATGGCGGCGGCCATGGTGGTGCGTGGAAGATCGCGCTCGCTGACATGATGACCGCCATGATGGCGTTCTTTTTGTTGATGTGGCTGTTGGGTGCAACCAATAAGGACCAGCGCAAAGGGCTTGGTGAATATTTTAGAGCCAAGACCAGTCTGCTTACTCTCAGCAATGTTGCCGGCACGGCCGGCTTGATGGCCGGTAAAACCATTGGCGAAACCGATGGCTTTCCCGATCCCGCTGTGTCCAACAATATGATGCAGCCGGTGGTTCCGGTGGCTTCCACCGAATCCACGGATCGCAACAAGGCCCCCGAGGGCGTCCAATCGCAGACCGAGCAGAACGATGAAGGCGTCGGCAAATCGGGTTCAAGCGACGGCAAAAAGGCCGGCGGCGACTCGTCCCAATCGGGCACCGGAGCCAAGACGAAGGATCCTGAAGGCAAATCGGGCACATCGAAGACCGGCGAGGCCGAGGGCCAAGGCAAGGCCGATGCAGGTCAGGCCTCTGGTGATCAGCCCAAAGCAACGCCCGGCGAGATGACCGAAGAGCAGAAAAAAGCGGCCGCCGCAGCAGCGGATCAGAAATCGTTTGAGAAAATTGAAAAAGAGATCAAGGCGACGCTGGATCAAAATCCGGATTTAAAGAAAATCGCCGGGCAGATGAAATTCGTCCGCGATAAAGAAGGTCTGCGGATTGAAATTATCGATCAATCGGATTTTGCCATGTTCGCCATCGGCACCACCAATTTCCTGCCAAAGGCGCAGGAAGTGATGGCCGATGTCGCAAAGTCCATCAAGGATATCCCGAATAAGGTTGCCATTCGCGGACATACGGACGGATTTGCCTATAGCCAGGCCGACAAGATGAACAATTGGCGCCTTTCGGCCCAACGCGCCGATTCCACGCGTCGTTTCCTCAATGCTGAAGGAATTGACGAGAAGCGGTTCATGAAGATCGAGGGGGTTGCCGACCGTGAAGCGTTTAACGCGGAAAACCCGCTTGATCCGCGCAACCGGCGGATCAGCATCACGGTTCTGGCTCAATAAAGGCCACGCGGTTTAACCGCTGGCCGGACGAGCGCGGTGTTAGACGCCTTCAACAATCCGCATATCGCGAACGACTGAACCCTTGCCAAGCGCCTTAACGGCTTCTTGGTACATCGGGCTGTCATAGAGCGCCATCGCGGCTTCCAATGTTTCAAACTCGATGATGACGGTACGGTCCATGATGCCATCTTCCATGGCCTTTGAGGCCGGGCCGCGCGCCAAGAATTTTCCGCCCGCCGCCAAAATCGCAGGGCCGGCAATCTTGGCATAATCCGCCAGCTTTTCAGGGTTCGAAATCGAGCGGTAGCATGAAATCATATAGCCTTTAGCCATAATGGGTCATTCCTTATCTAAAATGGGCTTGGGATGATCGAATCTGACGGTTCTATTACTGCATATTGTAGGGCAGACGGCAATCAAGGCCAGCCATTCGGCTTGGCCGGTGCCTTAAGCAACCGATGTCATCGTCTTGTTTAATTCGAGATATTCCATCGCCGTATCGCGATGATAGGTCATAATGACGACCCGTGTTCCGAGATAAACAACGTAATAGGTCTTGCCGCTCTTTTGGCGACGCTTCTCGACGACCGTATACATGGCAGTACTCAAGGCATTTACTTTCAACAACGTCCGCAGACGTTCCCACAGTACTGCTCCCTGTTTACCGATTTGTTAATAGGCAACATTGACCTTAAACAAATTTTTTGCGCGATCAAAAATAAAAAAGGTTGCGTCCGTAAAGTGCTGTAAATTCTGAGGTGGGCAGCCACCACTTCGGCTCGGTAAAAGACGGTTCTGAGACGTTTTTCACCGAAGGAGCGAAGCGATGGCTGGATATGATGTTAACGTCGGCAAGGATCTCTTGCCAGGACT
>CANGLU010000024.1 GCA_947455025.1 Hyphomicrobiales bacterium | reverse complement strand
GTTCCCGACCACTTGCCGAAAAGGACCTTGTCGCCCTTCTTGACGTCGAGCGGAACGAGCTTGCCGCTTTCATCGCGGGCGCCGGTGCCGACGGCGACGATTTCGCCTTCTTGCGGCTTTTCCTTGGCGGAGTCTGGAATAATGATGCCACCCTTGGTCTTTTCCTCAGAATCGAGGCGGCGGACGACCACACGGTCATGCAGCGGACGAAATTTCATGGTTCGCTTCCTTTGTCGTTAATCGATGCAGTCTTTGGCAATTGCCAGAATGCGGTGGTGTTAGCACTCACCTTTAAGGAGTGCTAACATGCGAGGCTTGAGATAGGTGTGGGCTGGGAGCGTGTCAAGTAGCAGCCCAGCAATTTTCTGCCGGTAAGAGTCAATTCGTTGATAATTTTGGCTTATTTTGCCTGAGCAGCAGAAACGAGCCCGCCATAATAAAGGCGGCGCCGATATAGACGGTCGGTTCCGGCCATTCGGCAAAGATCACAATGCCGATGAGGCTCGCCCAGATCAGGTTGGTGTAATCGACCACGCCGATTCGGGCGGCAGGCGCGGCCCGCAGCGCCAGCGCCATGGCGAATTGACCGCCGGTACCCAAGGCGCCAATCAGGAGGACCAGCGGCCAATCGGCCATGATGGCCTCAAAGGGCGAGCCAATAACGAAGGCAATCGGCACCATGATGGCCGCCGTCAGCACGTTTTGCAGGACGACGATGGAGCCGATGGCATCGCTCCCCGTCCGCGCCCTGAGAAGCACGCCCGACAGCGCATAGGTGCCGGCCGAGCCGAGGGCCGCTAAAATGCCCAGCCAGCTTCCGGCCATGCCGAGCGGCGAAAATCCTTTGCCAAGTGCGATGACCATGACGCCGACAAAGCTGATCAAGATGGCGATGGCGGTCGAGGGATGCACTTTCTCCGACAGAAGAATGCGGCCAAACAGCGCCATGAAGATTGGCGATACATAGGTGACCACCATGGTTTCGACGATTGGCAAGGCGGCGAGCGCGTAGAAAAACAGATAGCTGGTCAAGGCGAAGAAGACAGCGCGGACGGAATGCGCTTTGATCATGTCGAAATTCGGTAGCGGCGGGCGCAAGATGAGGGTCGTCAGGCTCGACCAGAAGACGCCCGAAACATAGCGGATCGCGACAACATCAATAGTGGCGTGCCGCGTGCTCAGTTCTTTGGCGACACCATCCAGGCTTGTCAGCAAAAATACGCCGAGGCAGGCCAGCAGGATGGGGCCTGCGGAGAGATCATGACGCAAAGCGGGCTTCATGCTGCAGCCGTTTCTGTCAACAGCAAGTGATAGCCAAATTCAAAAGTGCTGGCGGCATCGTGGAGCGCGCGGATGCCCGGCAGGCGCACAAAACCTTGTTTTTCATAAAAGCGATGGCCTGCAACAAAACGCGTATCCGTCCACAGCACGATGGAATGTAGCTTGGAATGGCGCGCCCAATCAAAAGCGGTTGCCAGTAAGGATTGTGCAACGCCGCTGCCGCGCCAATGATGGGCGAGATAGACTTTAAAGAGCTCCGCTTCGCCCGCTTGATGCGTCGGGGTGATCGCAATCGAGCCTGCGACGCTATCCGTTGTTGCGTCCTTCACCACCCAAAGCATGCCGCCTTTGCGCGTGTAATAGGTCGCAGGGGCTTGAAGCTCGGGAAACTCATCGGGCACAAAAGGGCAATTCTCATAATCGGCGAAAATGCGCGCAATCAGCGCGGCCATGCCTTGGCCATCGGCATCGGTGGCGGGAGTGAGCGTCAAAGGGGCGGGGAGCGTGTGGGAAGACATGACAAAGGCGGGTCCTGATAAAGCCCGCCCTTGTGACACGAATAGATGACAATCGGAAGATGTTAGCTGCTATGCGAAACCGCTGTCATCCGATCCGCTATCAAAGGAGCTATCGTCGTAAGACGTGTCTTGAAAGCCGCTATCGGCTTGCACGGCGTCGGATGAACCCCAATCGGCTTGGCTTGGCGGGGTTGGGACGGACGAGCCGTAAGTGTTGACGGTTTCATAGACCGTTTCATTGACGATGGTTTCGCCGCCCATGCCGTACCCGCCTGCTGAACCATAGCCACCAAAGCCGCCGCCTGAATGAAACAGCGAGGAAATGCCTTGGTAGAGCAAAGCGCCGCCGGCCACGCCTGCGGCCGTTGTCATGGCGCTTTGCAAGAAGCCGCCGCCGCCCATGCCGCCCATCGGTGCTTGTGGGGTGTAGGTTGGCTGCGGGGCATAGGCCGGTTGCGGTGCGTAGCCGGGCTGGGCCGCTGGCCGAGTTTGCCCCCAAACGCCGGGCGTGGGCTGAGGTTGGGGTGCAGCACCAACGGAGGGCAGGCCGCTGGCCGTTTTGCCGCCACCAAAGAGCGAGGCACCGACACCACCGAGAAAGCTTTGCGCGGGCTCGGCTTTGGCCTGTTCAAGGGCCGCGATCTTGCCTTCAAGCTCGTGCAAGCGGGTATCGGCGGCTTTGAGCGCTTGTTCCTGCAGCAAGACGGCTTGCGCCAGCAGATAGGGGGCGTAAGGCTGCTCGCGCACGGCGGATGTAATCAAGGCCTCGGCCTCGGCATCGCGCGGGGCTGCGCTGGCGGTGCGGATACGGTCAAAGAGCGATGTGAGCAGCTGCTTTTCGTCGATATTCATGATCTGGGACTCCCTTATGCCCTTTATATAGGGTGGAGTGTCGCGACAAACCATGGCGGCTTTGTGACAAATTGGTTAGGTGGCGGGCGCTGCAAACGCGCCTATTTAAAGGGCTCCATGCCCGCGCGGGCCAGGCCATCCACCTCTTCGTTTTCCAAATGTCCGGCATGGCCTTTGACCCAGTGAAAGGTCACCTCATGGCGTTGCACGGCTTCGTCCAGTCTCTGCCACAGATCGACATTTTTGACGGGTTTTTTATCGGCAGTTTTCCAGCCATTGCGCTTCCAACCATGCATCCATTGCGAGATGCCTTGTTTGACATATTGGCTGTCGGTCCACAGATCGACGGTGCATGGGCGCTTGAGCGATTCAAGGCCCATAATCGCGGCCATCAATTCCATGCGGTTATTGGTGGTGAGCTGCTCGCCGCCGTTCAGCGTTTTGCGCGCCTCGCCATATATCATCAATACGCCCCAGCCGCCGGGCCCCGGATTACCGGAGCAGGCACCATCGGTGAAAAGCGTCACGCGGTTTGGCGTCGAGGCGTCATTCATGCGTCAAGCGCCATAATCGCTCGCCTTTTGCGAGGACTGGAAGAAACGCAATTTTTTATAATATTCGAGCGGGTCTTTGGGCTTTACCAAAGCGCCCGGTGGCACGTTGAGCCAATCAACAAGGCGCGTCAGCATAAAGCGCAAAGCGGCACCCCGGCACAAAATGGGAAGCGCTTCCATTTCATCGGTGCTCAATGGACGGATTGCACGATAGCCAGCAATCATCGCGCGGCCTTTGGTGATGTTGAACGAGCCGTCTTTTTCAAAGCACCATGCATTCAATCCGATGGCCAAATCATAGGCGTAGAAATCGGTGCAGGCGAAATAGAAATCGATGAGGCCCGATAATTCACCCTTCAAGAAGAAGACATTGTCCGGAAAAAGATCCGCGTGGATAACGCCGCTTGGCAAATGCTTCGGCCAATCTTGCTCAAGCTCGGTAAGCGCCTCGCGTGTCGCAATTTCTAAGCCGGGCGTTACAGTGTCAGCGCGTTCGCGTGCAGCTTCATAGAGAGGACGCCAGCCATGCACGGTTAAAGCGTTGATGCGTTTGCCATTGAAATCAGCGCCCGCCAGATGGAGCTTTGCAAGAGCCCCACCAACGGCTGCGCAGTGTTGCACGGTTGCGTTGTTAACGCCGACGCCTTCGAGAAAGGTGACAATGGCCGCGGGGCGACCGGCGAGTGTACCAAGCGCTTCGCCTGCGCGGTTGCGTACCGGCTGCGGGCAATTAATACCCCGCTTTGAGAGATGCTCCATGAGATCGATGAAGAAGGGCAAATCTTCCGCCTTCACGCGCTTTTCATAGAGCGTTAGAATAAAATAGCCCGCCTCGGTATGAAGCAGAAAATTAGAATTCTCGACGCCTTCTGCAATGCCTTTCAGCGCCAGCACGCCGCCAATGTCATAGCCTGCAATAAAGCGTGCCAAATCATCATCGGGGACTTCGGTATAAACGGCCATGGCTTACTCTCCGGCGGCTTGGCGCAATTCGCGCGGTAGAGGAAAGAACATGGTTTCATCCGCCGTTGTGATGGTTTCAACGGTGATGGCAAAGCGCTCGCCGAACGCATCAACAATTTCTTCGACCAAGATATCGGGCGCTGATGCACCTGCCGTAATGCCAATGGTGCGGATGGCACCCAATTCAGACCAGTCAATATCCGCAGCACGATTAACAAGGCGCGCAATCGGTGTGCCTTCGCGCTCGGCTACTTCGCGCAAGCGTTGCGAATTGGAGGAGTTCCATGAGCCTACAACAAACACGGCATCACAGCGGCCTGCGACTTGGCGCACCGCTTCTTGCCGGTTGGTGGTGGCGTAACAAATATCTTCTTTATGGGGCCCGACAATCGACGGGAAACGCGCTTTTAGCGCTTCGACAATTTCGCGCGTGTCATCGACCGATAACGTGGTCTGGGTGACAAAGGCCAAATCGCGCCCTTCAAGATGGGAGAGGGCTTCGATATCGGCGAGAGTCTCAACGAGGATCACCGCACCTTCCGGCAATTGGCCCATCGTGCCGATGACTTCGGGGTGGCCTTTATGGCCGACTAGCAGAATGAGCCGCCCGCGCTTGTGGTGAATTTCCGCCTCGCGGTGGACTTTGGTGACGAGCGGGCAGGTGGCATCAATCGCCAGGAAATTGCGCTTCGTCGCTGCTTCCGGAATCGATTTAGGTACGCCGTGGGCCGAGAAAATGACGGGTGCGGAGGTGTCGGGGATTTCATCGAGCTCTTCGACGAAAATAGCACCTTTCCGCTTCAAATCATCGACGACGAAGCGGTTATGGACGATTTCATGCCGGACATAGACGGGGGCGCCATAGGTTTTCAGCGCGGTTTCCACGACATCAATGGCCCGTACCACGCCCGCGCAGAAGCCACGCGGGGCACAAAGCAGGATCGTGAGCGGCGGTTTGACGGTCATGGCATTCGGACTTTGAACAAAGGGTGACTTGAATCTTTCTGTCTGGGGCGCGACAAGAGGTCAAGCGACGAAAGCGTCTCTGGCCCCGGAAACCCCGTCTTTATGCCGATTAGTGCCGTAATTTTTGATATGGATGATGTGCTGTGCGGCTATGATGTCGAAACGCGCATCGCCTGTTTGGCCGAAATATCGGGCCGGACGCCTGATTTTGTGCGGCAGGCGGTGTGGAGCGGTGACTTTCTGGATCGCTCCGACCGTGGCGAGTTTTCAGCTGCGGCCTATTTACGAGAATTTGGCCGATTGCTGGATTATCCCTTGTCACGGGCCGAATGGGTTTATGCGAGAAAACGCGCAATGCCGCCTTTTTCTGACATACTGCAGCTCGCTTTATCCCTCAAAGCCCGTTTTCCGGTGGCACTTTTGACCAATAATGATCATTTGGTGGCGGAAACCATTGGCGAATTGTTTCCGGAGATTGTCCCGATTTTTGAGAAAAACCTGTTTGTTTCAGCCGAATTCGGCATGGCTAAGCCCGAGCCGGCCTGTTTCTTGGCCTGTTGCGAGCGATTTAGGGCCGATCCCGTCAAGACCTTCTTCATTGATGATCGGTCAGAGAATGTCGAGGGCGCGAAGCAGGCGGGGCTTATGGGCCATGTGTTTGCGCATCATGCGGGCCTGCTAAAGGCTTTGGCATTACAGGGCGTTAACTTGTAACGCGCGGATTTTCTCGCTAAGCGACGGCAAAGGTCTATGCTCCGCCCCATGATTCCTTTGAAAGGTACGCCATGAACGATGCTGCAAGCCGCTCTGGCGACAAAAAGCCGGACGCCGGTAAATTTACAACCGGTTCGATTAAGCGGCATGTGCTGGTGATGTCGGCGTCAGGCGCGATTGGGTTGATCTCGATTTTTGCCGTTGATCTTTTATCGCTGCTTTACATTTCCTGGCTCGGCAATGTGAATTTTACGGCGGGCGTTGGCTATGCAACGGCGGTGATGTTTTTCTCGACCTCTGCCAATGTAGGCATGATGATCGGGCTTTCGGCGCTGGTGTCGCGTGCGATTGGCGCGCGCGAAATGGATCGGGCCCGCAGGCTTTCGGGTACCACGTCTTTTATATCGGCTTTTGCCTCACTGCTGGTATCGGCTCTTATCCTGTTTACGCTGCATCCGCTTTTGACTCTGATGGGAGCAACAGGCGACACGCATGATGTGGCCTACCGGTTTTTGCTGATTGCGATGCCTTCCAATGTGTTTTTAGGATTTGGCATGGCGCTCTCGGGCGTGTTGCGCGCGGTGGGTGATGCGCGGCGCTCGATGTTTGTTACGCTTTCGGGTGGTATTGCTTCGGCGATTGTTGATCCGATTTTGATTTTCGGGTTGGGGCTCGGTACCGACGGTGCCGCGATTGCTACCATTATTTCGCGCCTTGTATTTTGCGCCGTCGGTTTTTATGGCGCGGTGAAGGTGCATGATTTGGTGCGCCGTCCGACTGGCCTGCAGATTATCGAAGATTTTGGGCCGCTGTTTGGCATTGCCTTGCCAGCCGTTCTCACCAATTTGGCGGGGCCCGTTGCGGGCGCTTTTATGACCGCGGTGCTTGCCCCTTATGGCGATGAGGCCGTGGCGGCGAATGCGATTATCACGCGGTTGGTACCTGTGGCGTTTGGCTCTGTCTTTGCGCTATCGGGCGCAGTAGGGCCCATCATCGGGCAGAATTTGGGCGCGCGGAATATTGGCCGTGTGCGTAAAACGCTCATCGATAGTTTGATGATCGCCACGCTTTCGGTTGTGGTGGCGTGGGTGATTTTGGCGCTGGCGCGCAACGGGATTTCTTACATCTTCCATGCGAAGGAGGAGACGGCGGATCTCGTCTCGTTCTTCTGTATTGTCATTGCCGGAACGTGGATTTTTCACGGCGCGCTGTTTGTGGCGAATGCGTCGTTTAACAATCTTGGCGCGCCTGCGCTGGCAACGGCGTTTAATTGGGGCAAATCAACCGTCGGCACCATTCCCTTCGCGCTGATTGGAGTCCAGATTGCGGGTGCTAAAGGAGCTTTGATCGGCCAAGGCATAGGCGCGATTTTATTCGGCATTGGTGGTGTTTATGCAGCGTTTCATGTTGTGGCGCGCATTGAGCGACGTTGGAATAGTGAAAAGGTTTAACGGGCGGGGGAGTTGCATCCATGATGACCTATCAGGAATGGGTTAAAATCGTCGAAGGCAGTGAAGCCATGCGGAACGTTGGCAAACGCTTTGGCCTCGATGATGCGATGCTGCGCAAGGGCATTGAGGCTTTGATGCCAGCGGCCTTTATGGGGGCGTTTCCATCGGCGCCAGCGTTTAACGCTTCGATCCCCAATCCATTTCAACACGTCTTCGAAAGCGATGAAGCCAAGAAGGCGGTGGCGCGGCAGGCTGAAATGCTGTCCGGCATTCATAAAACGATTTTAGAAGATATGATGCCGGCGCTCGCTACCGCGATGGCCGACGCCATGCAAAAATTTTCATCCGGTGAAAGCTCGGCAACGGACGAAAATCCGGCACAAGATTTTGGTATGGCGATTGGCGGCATGATGGCTTCGATGATGGGGCTTAACCCAGAGCCCGCCAAAGCGCCCGAGCCCGATGTGGCAACCCAAGGCATGGAAATGTTTCAGACCTGGATTAAGGCCGGGCAATCGGCGCAGGCTGATTATCTCAAAGCCATGCAATCGGTGATGAACAAGACCACCGACGCGGATTAAGGCTGGCCGGTTAAAGCGGCAATCGACACGGCATCATGGCTTTCAATCAGCATATGCGTGATCTGGAAGAGGGAAAGCATGATGATGCCTAAGAGAATAAGCGATAAAACGGCATGCTGCAGCGCCGCGGTTTGCGTTGTTTGATCGGTTGTTTTGGCCAATTTATGCATGGGACATTATCCGTAACATCATGGGCGCTACCCTTGATTCGATACGGTTAACCGAAGGGAAATATGGCGGCTAAAATTAAAGCCTCCACGCCTCTATTCGGTTTTATGGTAAACCAATTTTATTCAATTTATTTCGGATTGCGCAGAACGACGACATTGCCCATCAACACGAAGCCCAAGCCCAATAGGGCAGGAAGCGTCCATTGATAGCCTTCCAATAAGGTTGATAAGACGAGGGCGATGACGGGATAGAGCACGGTAGAATAGCTGGCCCGTGCTGCGCCGATGCGGCCAAGCAAAGTAAGATAGCTTGCAAAGGCGATGACCGATCCGAACATCGCCAGAAAGACCAATGCACTCCAATAGGAAACGGTCCATTCAATCGTAAAGCTGCCGCCTTCAAGGACGATAAAGGCCGCCATTCCAAGGATGCCATACACCATGCCCCAGAGGGCGGAGGAGAAGACCGAAACGCCGCTGCGTTGAACGGACGCCGCGATGATATTGCCGCCGCAAAACGAAAGCGTGCCAAGCAGGCAATAGATCAATCCTTGAACGGCGACGTAACCAAAAGGTTGGCTGATGATTTGCGGTGCGAACATGAGGCCGCTACCGATTGCCCCGATCAATCCGCCAATGGCGAGCCGTGTGCTAGGCCGTTTGCGGGCGAGGAGAGCACCTAAGAAGAGATTGATAATGGAGGCGAGCGAAAACACGACGGCCAAAAGCCCTGTCGGCGTTGTGAGTCCGGCATAGTAAAAAAAGATAAAATTGCTGGAAAATAACAGTGAACCCAACACGGCAAAGCGGAGATGCATGGCAAGCGGAAAGACGAGGCGGTCTTTCCGGATGAGAACGAGGGGCAGCATCAAGACGAGGGCGACGCAAAAGCGCCAAAGCACCGACGCTTCAGGCGCAACCACGCCCAATTGAAGGCGTAGCGCGATCCAGGTTGAACCCCATATCACAACGACAAGACCATAGAGCGAATAGTCGAGCCGCGTCATGGCGACGGCCGAAGAATTGGGTGATGTCATGACGGGCTTAGCGATAGGCTAGCGATTTAAAAACAGGTTTGACGCTGTTTTTCCAATCGCCGCGGTAATGCGCGAGCAATTCATCCGATTGCGTTTTTCCCGTTTCGATAATTCGATCAAGCGGCTCGAGAAAAACGCTTTCGTCGACACCTTGCGGTGACAGCTTCGCGCGACGCTCCAGACCATAGCGTGAAATTTTGAGCACTTCACGCGCAAGCTCGCGCAAGGAGTGGCGCTTCACGCTCGTCTGCAGCCCGTCGCGCGGCACATCCCGACGTAAGACATGGCGGTCTTCATGGGTCCAATGCTTGACCATGTCCCATGCCGCATCAAGCGCGGTGTCGTCATAGAGCAAGCCCACCCAAAAAGCAGGCAGGGCGTTGAGCATCGGCACGGGGCCTGCGTCCGCTCCGCGCATTTCAAGATATTTCTTCAAGCGTACTTCGGGAAACAGTGTGGAGAGGTGGTTTACCCAATCCGACAGAACAGGTTTTTCGCCAGGAAGGGCCGGGTGTTTGCCTGCCAGCAAATCTCTAAAGGAAGTTCCGGCGACATCGATATAGGTTTCATCGCGCTTGATGAAATACATTGGCACGTCCAGCGCCCATTCAACATAGCGATCAAAGCCCATGCCGCTTTCAAAGGCGAAAGGGATCATGCCCGAGCGATCATTATCGGTATCGAGCCAGATATGCGAACGCATGGATTGGAAACCATTGGGCTCGCCTTCGGTGAAGGGCGAATTCGCAAAGAGGGCCGTGGCTAAAGGCTGTAACGCAACCGATGTTCTGAGCTTCTTCACCATATCGGATTCAGAGGCGAAATCGAGGTTCACCTGAACCGTTGAGGTGCGGTACATCATATCCAGCCCACGCGTGCCGACTTTGGGCATATAGCGGGTCATGATGGCATAACGCCCCTTTGGCATCACGGGCGTCTCGGCGCGTGTCCAGAGCGGGCTCATGCCGAGGGCTAAAAAGTGAATGCCAAGCTCATCGCCAACCTCAAGCGCACATTTCAAATGCGCGTCGAGCTCGGCGGCGGTTTGGTGGATATTTTCGACGGCCGCACCTGAAAGCTCATATTGCCCGCCGGGCTCGAGCGAAATCGCGCCACCGCCTTTGGCATCAAAGAGACCGATGATTTTATCGCGATCGAAAATAGGGTCCCAACCGAGGCGCTCTTGCATGCCTTTGAGCAGCGCTTCAATGCCGCGCGAACCCTCATAGGGGACAGGTTCGTTAGTGTCCGGACGGAAGGGGAATTTTTCGTGCTCGGTGCCAATGCGGAATTTTTCGCGTGGCTTTGATCCGCCCTCTAAATAGGCGACCAGTTCGTCACGGCTTTCAATTGGCGTGGTATCGGAAATATCGCGGGCCATTGGTACTCTCAATCGTCCGGGCACCGTTTGGGTACCGGGAAGGGCTCAATAGGGGCGTTGCCGCAAAGAGGCAATCATTTCATGCGCCAATCGCCCAAAACGGCTTGCACCAGTGCAAAGGCAGCGACGCCTGCGGTATCGGCGCGCAAGATGCGCGGCCCAAGCGACAGCCGCGTGACAGAGGGTAATTTTAAGAGATCGGCGCGTTCCTCGCTCGAAAATCCGCCTTCCGGGCCGATTAGCACGCCGATGGGGCCGCGCTTAGCCGCTTGCAAGGCTGCGATGGGATCCTCCCCCTCAGCCCGTTCATCGCAAAAGATCAAGGTTCGGGCGCTGTCCCATTGGGCGAGCAGCGCGTCGAGCTTAATCTCCGGGGCGAGGTCCGGCACGTGTAGAACGCCGCATTGTTCGGCCGCCTCGATGATATTGGCCCGCATCCGCTCTTCGTTGAGACGCGAAAACTGCGTATGTTTGGTAATCACCGGAACGAGCCGGCTTGCCCCCATTTCCACCGCTTTTTGCACGAGATAATCAAGGCGCGCGGTTTTGATGGGCGCAAATAGATAGTCGATATCGGTGCGTTCGGGCTGCGGCCGTGTTTGCTTGACGAGGGCAAGGACGGCGGATTTTTTGTCGGCTTTGTCGATTTGGCCAAGCCATTCCCCGTCGCGGCCATTAAACAGCAAGATGACATCGCCGATGCCAAGACGCAGAACGGTGATCAGATAATGGCTGGCCTCGCGGTTAAGCGTGACGGAGGCGTCGCCGCCCAAGTCCAATTCGACAAAAAGCCGCTTGGTTCTGAAATCATAGTCGGGCAAATGGACACTCCGGATCAGGTTCTATACCGCCATCGTATCGCCACATAGCATAGATAATCAGCGTTGTTGAAGGCCAAGCGGTTGATCCAACAACAATCTAGCTGTTAGAAAAGGCGCCATGAACGAATCAGTGTCGCAGTTCAATGTTCCATTCGGTTCACGCGGTTTATGGCGTGTGGGCGCAGCGTTTGCGTGTATAACGGCCATCGGACTGGCAAGTTTTGCGCAAGCCGCGGAAGATCCTTGCGTCGGATTGACCAAGATTTTGGGCGACCGTGGTCAGCTCATGCAACATATTCAATCGTTCCAATCTAAAAAGCCGACGGCTGAAGATGCATGCGATACGTTTACCAAGCTTTCGAAAATCAATGCCACAACGGTTGGTGCATTGGATCGCGACGGGGCTTGGTGCCGCGCACCCGATACGCTTGCACCCAATCTAAAAGGTCAACAGTCGCAGATTGATGCGGCCAAAGCCAATGCCTGCAAGATTGCCGAGCAGCAGAAAAAGGCTCAGGCCACGGGTGGCGCACAAGCGCATCAACCTATGGGTGGTGCCGATGACATTGTTGGCGGCGCGGTAAAATTACCGCAGGGCGCGCTCTAATTGAGTGCTTCGACCACTCCCGCCATCCCTGATGCCAAAAAGGGCAATTGGGTTGATACCAAAGCGCCATTGTGGCTGCAGCCTTATTTACGACTGGCACGGATAGATCGCCCGATCGGCTGGTGGCTCTTGGTACTGCCGTGCTGGTGGTCAACCGTGATGGCCGCCGATGTTGCGGGCAAGGCCTTTCCTGATCTTGTGCTGATGGCACTGTTTTTGATCGGCTCCGTTGCGATGCGCGGTGCAGGCTCAACCTATAATGATATTGCCGATCGCGAACTTGACCGGAAGGTGGAGCGAACCCGCAATCGACCGGTCGCAAGCGGTGCGGTAAGTGTTTTGCAAGCGGCGTTGTTTTGCGGTTTGCAATGTTTAATCGGCCTTGCGGTTCTGCTTTCGCTCAATGGATTTTCCATTGTGCTTGGTTTTTGTTCCATGCTTCCCGTGTTGGCCTATCCGTTTATGAAGCGGATCACGTCTTGGCCTCAGGCGGTGCTGGGGCTCGCTTTTTCATGGGGCGCTTTGATGGGGTGGGCTGCTGTGTTTGGCTCGCTCGGTGTGCCAGCGCTGTGTCTCTATGGTGCCGCGATTTTTTGGACCATGGGGTATGACACCATCTATGCCATTCAAGATATCGAAGATGATGTCTTGGCCGGCATACGGTCGACCGCGCTTTTATTTGGCAAAGCCACGCCCATGGCCGTTGGCGGATTTTATGGGGTAACCATTCTTCTTTTAGGTGCCGCGGTTTGGGCGGCAAGTTTGGGTGTTTTGGCTGGTTTTGGGGTGATTTTGTTCGCCATTCACCTCATTTGGCAGGTGAAACGGCTCGATATTGCGGATGGGACAGGCGCTTTGCGGCTTTTCCGCTCCAATCGCGATGCCGGACTTATCCTTTTGGTAGGGCTTGCGCTTGATGCTGCAGTGCGGCATTTCGGAGCATAGACGTTTTTTGATGCGTTTTGCCGCATGAAGGCAACGTTTAAGGACAAGCAACCATCCAAAGCCGATCAAACCAGCGGAATTTAGCCATGACCGACACCCAAAAAGCGACAGACAGCCAACAATTGCTCCACCTTGTGTTTGGTGGCGAGCTTGTTGATTTGGACAGCGTGACGTTTAACGACCTTTCGAGGCTCGACATTGTCGGCATTTTCCCCAATTATGCCACCGCACAAGCGGCCTGGAAGGCTAAGGCACAGGCAACGGTAGATAATGCGCAGATGCGATACTTCATTGTTCATCTCCATCGTTTGCTTGACCCGCACACCCATGCGCATGGTTGAGCGCTTAGGAATGATGTTTTAAAATCGAATGTTAAAAGCAATCTCCCGATTTCCATTGATTCAAGCCGCAATCGGGTTGCTTCTTGCTGCCTATCTTAAGCTTGTGCGGATGACGACGCGCTTCTCCTATGAGCCGTCGAACATGATCGATCAATTAAAGGCCAACACGCCCTTTATTGCGGCCATTTGGCATGGTCAAAATTTTATGATCACGCTGACGATGTGGAAAGATGCCCCCGTCTCTGTATTGATCACGCGCCATGGCGATGGCGGTGTTGTTGCCAAAGCCTGCGAAGCGATGGGGATTAAACCCATTCGCGCCTCGGGAGGTCATCAACGCAAGCTTGAACGCAAAGGCGGTGCCGCAGGATTGCGCGCCATGATCAAAGCTCTCGATGGTGGCGATATTGTTGTGATGACACCGGATGTGCCGAAAGTGGCGCGCGTATCGGGATTAGGTATTATCGCTTTGGCGCGTTTGTCGGGTCGTCCGATTATTCCGATTGTCGTTGCAACAAGTCGACGCATTGATTTGAACAATTGGGATAAAACGAGCATTTGTTTGCCCTTTAGCCGCGGCGTGATGATGATGGGTGAACCTATTCATGTGGCGCGCGATGCCGATGAAGCGATGCAGGAACAAGCTCGCCTAGAGCTCGAAGCCAGTCTCGATTCAATCCATGACCGCGCTTATGCAACGCTTGGCACGGTTGACCCAGGTGCCGCGCTGAAAGTGGCCAATCGATGAGCCGTATACCTTACGGTATTAGCCTTTATAAGGCCGTGACGGATTTAGCGCGTCCGCTTGTTCCGTTTGTGTTGATGGAGCGTACACGGCGCAATAAAGAGGACCGCACGCGGTTAGGCGAGCGCAAGGGCGAAGCATCGCGTGTGCGCCCGAGCGGGCCGTTGATTTGGGTGCATGGTGCAAGCGTTGGCGAGTGTTTGTCCTTGCTCCCTTTGGTCGAGGAATTGGTGCATCGTGATGTATCGGTTCTCGTTACATCAGGAACGGTAACATCGGCGAATGTGTTGGCGCGCCGGTTACCGGAAGGGGCGACGCATCAATATATTCCGCTTGATCTTTCACTCTATGCCCGACGCTTTATGGATCATTGGCGTCCGGATCTGATTGTGTTTGCTGAATCAGAAATATGGCCCAATCTTTTAACCGAAGCGGCCGAACGCTCCATTCCGATTGTTCAAGTCAATGCACGCCTCTCGGATCGCAGCTTTCGTCGATGGCGTGGTTTGCCAAGTTTGGCGAAATTTCTTTTTTCGCGGTTTGATTTATGCCTCGCGCAAACCCAGCAAGATGCCGAGCGATTGGTAAAGCTTGGTGCCTCGCGTGTGACGGTAACGGGTAATCTTAAATTTGATGCGATGCCACCACCCGCAGCGCCTTTAATGGTGTCGGGCATTGAAGCGATGATTGGCGCGCGCCCTGTTTGGTTGGCGGCATCGACCCATGCGGGCGAAGAGGCGATGATTATCGAGGCGCATCGGATGATCGTTGAACAGTTCCCCGATCTTCTGACGATTATCGCGCCGCGTCACCCTGAGCGGGGCCGTGAAATTGCGAGCCTTGTTGCTCGTTCGGGTTTAAGCGCTTCGCAACGCTCGTTGGGTCTATTGCCCGACAGCGCCACGGATATTTATGTAGCCGATACGATTGGTGAATTGGGCCTGTTTTATAGGGTTGCACCGCTTGTGTTGCTCGGCGGATCTTTGGTGCCGCATGGTGGACAAAATCCGATTGAGCCCGCAAAGCTCGGGGCCGCATTGTTGCACGGCCCGCATGTGCATAATTTTGAGGAAGTCTATGCGGCGATTGATGCCGCGCAGGGTGCTACGCTTGTGCGGGATAGCGAAGATTTAGCGTGGGCTGTCACATCGCTCTTAACCGACACAGCCGAGCTTCGTGCCAGTGCTCGGCGTGCGAATGAAGCGGTGATCGGCGTTGGCGGTGCCTTGCAAAGAACGATGGCGGAGATTGCGCCCTATCTTCTCAAAATGCATTTGGGAGCCTAGCGGTGCGGTGTAACCATCAGGATGGTCCTGCATGCTAAAAGCGCCTGAATTTTGGTGGCGCCCGCAAGGGCTTTTGGCGTTGAGCCTTTCGCCCTTCGCTCTGCTTTATGGCTGGGTCGTGGCCGCGCGTATGAAACGCGCGGGCGAAGCGATCAATGTTCCGGTGATTTGCATTGGCAATTTGATTGCAGGTGGTGCGGGTAAAACGCCTACGGCAATTGCACTCGCCAAAGCCTTGCAGGTTTTGGGTAAACATCCCGTCTTTTTGAGCCGTGGCTATGGTGGACGCTTGGCGGGTCCGCTTGCGGTTGACCCTACAACGCATTCCTCGAAAGAGGTTGGCGATGAAGCGCTGTTGCTGGCCAAAATTGCGCCGACCATGATTGCCCATGATCGTTTGGCCGGCGCGCGTTTTGCGGCCGAGCGGGGCGATGTCATCATCATGGATGATGGGTTTCAAAACCCTGCCGTTCATAAGGATTGTTCAATTGTTGTAGTGGATACGGGCCAGTTGATTGGCAATGGTTGGTGCCTTCCGGCCGGGCCGTTGCGGGCTCCGATGAAGGCGCAATGGGCGAAGGCGGATCTCTGTGTATTGATCGGTGAGGATCACGATGACACAGAGGCTTTTATCAACCAGATTCCGGTGCCCGTGTACCGCGGACGATTGGTGCCGCAGGCCTCACAGGCCAATGCGCTTAAATCGCTGAATGTGTTCGCGTTCGCAGGTATCGGCAGGCCCGATAAATTTTTTGCAACGCTTGAAGAAGCCGGAGCGGTTTTGCGGGAAAGGCGATCTTTCCCCGATCATTATCGATACACAGCCTCTGATATCGACTCGATTATTTCGGAAGCATCGGCCCAATTTTTAATACCTGTAACGACCGCCAAAGATGCGGTGAAAATTGCCGAAGTGTCGCCGGATGCGTTGAGCACGATCCGTGTTTTGGATGTGACGCTTCAGATTGAAGACATGGATGAATTGATCAGCACGGTCATTAAAAAAACCCGCTAAGATTTATTGCGGATTTTTTGCGTCGATTGAAATCAACACCGCGTCGCGTGTGGCATAGGCTTGTTGCTTTTCAACATTCCAATAGCGCAATTCTTCGAGCGGAATTTGAACGCCTGTGACGGCGCAGCGAACAAAATGTCCGGGGCGCAGCACTTTAAGATCGCCATCGAGATATTCGACAACGGCTTCGCCGGGCATGAGAGGGGCGCGTTCAAAACGGTTCATGGTGCGTTGCTATCATTAAACCGGGCTTTTTGGCAATGAAGTCGAACGCCTCAATCGGCGTGAACCGCCACGTTACCATCGCTAAAGACGAGGGTGAGGGCGTTATTAGGTTGGACCGTATCGGCTGAGCGGACGGGTTTTCCGGTGGCATCCAGCACCAAAGCATAGCCGCGATCCAACACACCCTGATAGCTGACGCTAGTCAATAACTGGCTGGCGGTGCTGAGCCGTGAGCGCCGACGATCCAGCAGAACTGCCAAGGCGCGGGTGGATCTCGCGGAAAGATCCCGAATGGTTTGGTGCTGGCGGTCGAGTTTTTGCCGCTCGGTACGCAGGGAAGCGCCTTGGGAGGCGATAAGGCGCTGGCCTAAGCCATCAAGGCGCGCGCGCAGCGATGCGACACGGGCTTGTGGCGAAAGGCGGATCAGTCGCCTTGCGGCGTCCGTGAGCAGGCTTCTGTGGCGCGCGGCATTGCGCTCTAGCCCGCGTCCGAGTTTGGAGGCGGCGAGATCCAAACGCTGGCGCGGCACAGCGACCAAGGCATCAAGCGTTGGCAGAGCGCGACTGGCCGAGCGCAGATCCGACTTACGGCGATCCGATAAACGGCGCACCGCGAGATGCAGACGACGGCCGAGATCGGCGGTTGTGGATTCAAGATCGGCGCGAACCGGTACGGCCATTTCAGCGGCGCCCGTGGGCGTCGGCGCGCGACGGTCGGCGGCGTAATCGATCAGCGTCCAATCGGTTTCATGGCCGACGGCGGCGATGAGCGGGATCATGCTGTTGGCAGCGGCGCGAACAACGATCTCTTCGTTAAAGCTCCAGAGGTCTTCGAGTGAACCGCCGCCGCGCGCTACGATCAGAAGATCGGGGCGCGGAATGGGGCCGTTATCGGGCAGCGCATTGAAGCCTTCGATGGCGTTGGCAATCTCGGCGGCGCTGGTCTCACCCTGGACACGAACGGGCCACACCACAACATGGCGCGGAAAGCGGTCGGCCAAGCGATGCAGAATATCCCGAATAACCGCGCCTGTTGGCGAGGTGATCACGCCAATGACCTGCGGCAAGAAGGGTAAAAGCTGCTTGCGGGCGTCGGAGAAAAGGCCTTCGGCGGCTAATCGTTGGCGGCGTTCTTCCAATTGGGCGAGCAACGCGCCGACGCCTGCGGGCTCAAGCGATTCAACGACGATCTGATAGCTCGATTTACCGGCAAACGTGGTGATCTTGCCGGTGGCGATGACTTCCATCCCGTCTTCGGGGCGAAATTTGACGCGGCCAAACACGCCCTTCCACATCACGGCATCGATTTTGGCGGAGGAATCCTTGATCGAAAAATAGACATGGCCAGAGGAATGGGGCCCGCGATAGCCCGAGATTTCACCCTTGATACGAACATGGCCGAACTCGCCCTCGATCATGCGCTTTAATGCGCCGGAGAGCTCGGAGACGGACCATTCGGGAGTGTTGGAAGCGAGCAAATCAGACATGAGCCGATCATAGCGAGCGAATCATGCGTTGGGGAGGGGGCAAGAGCCTTGACCCCATCCCGATTCTCGCGGACACGCAAAGCGGGTGTTCGGTTACGGCGGAGAAGGTTTTATGCGGGTCTTGTTGATCGGTTCGGGTGGGCGCGAACATGCGCTTGCGTGGAAGCTGGCTCAGAGCCCGCTTTTAGAAGCGCTGTTTATTGCGCCCGGTAATCCCGGCACCGCGCAATGCGGCACGAATGTTCCGCTTAACGTGGCCCATCATGCCGATGTGATTGCGTTTTGTCAGAGCGAGCGGATTGGTCTTGTTGTTGTTGGCCCTGAAGCGCCTTTGGTGGCAGGGTTGGTGGATGATTTGGAGGCTCATGGCATCAAGGCCTTTGGGCCGTCAAAGGCGGCCGCGCGGCTTGAGGGATCAAAGGCCTTCACGAAGGAGCTTTGCGTCGAAGCGAATATTCCGACAGCGGCCTATGCGCGGTTTACCGATTGCGAGAAGGCCAAGGCCTATGTGCGGGCGCAGGGCGCGCCGATTGTGATTAAGGCCGATGGATTGGCCGCAGGTAAAGGCGTTGTTGTTGCCGATACGGTGGATGAGGCGATCGCGGCGGTTGAGGATAATCTTGGTAGCGGCATCGCAGGTGCCGAGATCGTTATTGAAGAATGTATGGTTGGCGAAGAGGCGTCTTTCTTCGCGCTTGTTGATGGGACGAATGCTGTGGCGCTCGCTTCTGCGCAAGATCACAAACGCGTTGGCGACGGCGATACCGGCCCGAATACCGGCGGCATGGGCGCCTATTCGCCTGCGCCTGTTGTAACCGTCGAAATTGAAGCGCGCGTGATGGCTGAGATTGTTCGGCCAACCGTTGCTGCAATGGCCAAGCGCGGTACACCGTTTAAGGGTGTTTTATTTGCCGGTTTGATGATCACCGAAACCGGCCCGAAGCTGATTGAATACAATACGCGCTTTGGCGATCCGGAATGTGAAGTGCTGATGCCGCGCTTGAAGAGCGATCTCTTGGCGGCTTTACTTGCAACGATTGAGGGGCGCTTAACGCCGAGCGATCTTGTGTGGTCGGATGAGGCGGCGTTAACCGTGGTGTATGCGGCCAAAGGCTATCCGGCCAAACCGGAAACAGGAACCGTGATCGGTTCGCTCGACAAAGCCTCGGCGCTTGAGGGTGTGACGGTGTTCCATGCAGGCACGAAGCAGCGCGAGGATGGTGTGCTCTTGGCCAATGGCGGGCGTGTGCTGGCGGTAACGGGAATGGGCGGCACAATCAGCGAGGCAAAGGCCCGAGCCTATGCGGCTGTGGCGGCGATTGATTGGCCGGGTGGATTTTATCGGTCGGATATTGGTTTTAGGGCGGTTTAAAAAACGAGGGTCGAATAGAGAATATAACCTATTCGACCCTCGTTGATGTCTTGAATTAGAGTTGCGCTAACAGCGCTTCTGCGCCCGAAATATCGGCTTTGCCGGGGCTGTCTTCGACGTTGAGGATCTTTACCACGCCGTCTTCGACAAGCATCGAATAGCGTAGCGAGCGGGTGCCCATGCCGAAGGCGTTGCCATCGAGCACAAGGTCAACGGCTTTCGCGAATACCGCGCTGCCATCGGCCAAGAAGCCGATCTTGTCCATCGCGTCATTGGCCTTTGCCCATGCCTTCATCACATGCACGTCATTGACCGATACAACAACCACTTCGTCGACACCCTTGGCCTTGAACGCATCCAGATGGCTTAAATAGCCGGGAAGGTGGTTGTTCTGGCAGGTAGGCGTAAACGCACCTGGTACGGCAAACAAAACAACTTTGCGGCCTTTGAAAATCTGTTCCGTCGTGCGGGCGCTGGGGCCGTCTGCGGTCGGGACGTTAAATGTGAATTCTGGTAGCTTTTGTCCAACGGAAATAGGCATCGAGATCCCCTTAAAGTTATCATGTACTCGCTAAAGATACGGACGAAACCCTTATCGGATTGATCCGGTCTCATCCAGTGACACGGATGTTTCGGTGGCCTGACCCTCTGCGACAAGGGTCACGGTCAGTGAAAGGCCGGCAAGCGTCGCCTTTGTGGGCTTTTCCAGCAGTTTGACGTTCCATAGCATGGCGGATTGCGCGGTGGCATCGCCAAAATACCAGCCATTCGGGCCCTCGACGATGATGTCGGATAGCGGTCGGTTGGCGGCAATAAGCAGGGTATCGGGCGCTTTACTCTCGATCGAGACGAGGCTTGGCCGATCGGACTGGCCGATGATGGAGGGGGCCGGGACGCGGTTTAGAAAGGTTTCTAAGCGTTTCCTGTCGGATGTATTTTCGGTTTCCGGCTTAAGCCAAAGGCTGGCTTTGTCGGCCATTGGAACGCAGAGTTCCCCGCAAATGGCAAAGTCCAGTTTGAGGCCAAGGCGAACGGGCTTTGACGGATCTTTTGCCGTGATCAGAACCGGAAATATAATCTGGTCGTGATAGCCGAAGATCGTGCCGGATGGATCGGCTATCCGCTCCGGTAGAGGCCATTTGACCTGCGCCTCGGCAAGGTTGTCGGATGTCGACCAATCAAAGACGGGCGGCAAGCCAGAATCTCCCGGCATCCGCCAATAGGTTTTCACATGAGGGTCCATGGTAATTTCGACGCCGGCATAGGTGGATTTCCCGATCAGGCCACCATTGATCAAGCGGACGTTGGCATGCGGAAGGTCCGTTGATGCTAACGCCGTCGGACAATTCGGAATCATCCCGAGCGCAATCAACGCATAAAGGCTTAGCCTTGGCAGTATCGTTACAAAGGAGGCATATACACGCATGAACATGGTGTGATCATACCGATGACGCGTCCCTAATACCACTGACAAAAAACACATCTTGAATTGACCGATTAAGGTATTAATCTAAGCCTCATGGTTCGATCGTCGCATCCTTCAGCCGCATCCGAATTTTCGTTGAGCGGACAATTATTGGTTGCAATGCCTAGCATTGGCGACTCAAGATTTCATCGCACGGTGATTTACATTTGCAGTCACTCGGATGAAGGCGCCATGGGGCTGGTGATCAATCGTCCAGCGGATGAGATTGCGTTTATCGATTTGCTACGCCAACTTAAAATTCTCTCCGATGTCGGGCAGATCAATCTGCCCGAAAAAGCCCGCGAAATCCAAGTTGTGCATGGCGGTCCGGTTGAAACGAGCCGAGGCTTTGTCTTGCATTCGATGGAGCCTGAACCAGTGGCGGGCTCGGTTAAAATTGATCGTGATATCAGGCTATCAGCCAATCTCGATATATTGCATGCGATTGCAAAGGGCGATGGCCCCGAACGCGTGGTGTTTGCCTTGGGCTATGCCGGATGGGGAGCCGGTCAATTGGAAACCGAGATCCAACAAAATGGTTGGATTCTGTGTCCGGCATCGGATGATTTATTGTTCGATGATGCGTTTGAAACAAAATATGAGCGCGCGCTCGCCTTGATCGGCGTCGATTTAGGAATGCTATCGGCCGATATTGGCCGCGCCTGATCAGCCTTTGATCAATTTGCGGGTATTGGTTGCGTCCAAGGCAGGGCCAAAGACCGAGCCTTGTCCGAAGGCAATGCCGATTTGCGAAAACTGAATCACATCGGATTCGGTTTCTAACGAATCGGCGACAAGCTCAATATCCATTTCATTCGACAAGGACACGATCGACCGCAATATCGCGGGACGTAGACCCGACGGATCCGAGCGCGTGATCATTCGGGACAGACGAATGGAATTGAAGGGGAAGCGCTCCAAATAACCAAGCGATGAATAGCCTTGGCCGAAATCACCAACGGCGAGGCCCGTGCCCAAATCGATAAGGCCGTTCAACGTATGGATCGCATGTTCCGGATGATCCATCAAATAGCGCTCTGATAGTTCAATATGCAGCGATGATTTCGCAACCGTGCTGCGGCTTAAAACAGCCTTCACATCTCTCACAAATTCAGGCCGCTCGAGCATTTGTACCGGAATGGGGAGCGTCGCAAAAAACGGCGGATCAATATCGATGAGCTTATGCCACAGGGTGAGTTCTTGAACGGTGGCTTCCAAAATATAAAGACCAAGTGCGCCAACAAGCTCGGCATTCTCGGCAATTTCCATAAACTCGGTTTGGTTGATCGCGCCATGTTGCGGATGATTCCAAATCGGAATGACTTCAAAGCCTGAAATGGAGCGATCGGTCAGGCGAACGACGGGACGGAAATTCAGTTCGATTTGATTGCGCCGGATTGAGTCACGTAAATCAATTTCCATAGCGAGACGCTCGCTGCCTTGGGCGCGCATCGCGGGGCGGAATACATCGATCCGGTCGCCGCCTAATTTCTTCGCGTGCATCATGGCGATTTCAGCATTGCGTAATAAGAGTTCCGCATGCGTCTCGCTGCGTTGATCGGGCAGGGCAATGCCGATGGAGGCCGTTAAATTGGCTTCGCGTTCGCCAATGGTAATGGGCGTTGCCAGGCTTTTGCGAATGGAATCGACCATGGCTGTAATCGGCCCCGGTTCACGCTCCGACAGTAGCAAGATGGCGAAGCGATCCCCGCCAATGCGCGCTAGCCCATCTTGTGGGCGGATGAGACGCAAGAGCCGCCGTGTGACCGCAAGCAAGAGCGCATCGCCGCTGCTTAATCCAAGCGCTTCATTGGTTTCACGGAACCGATCAAGATCAACGGCCACAACGGTAGGGCGCAACGCTTCGCCTTCGCGCATCAAGGCCAGCATGAGATCAATGCGGTCCACCAAAAGGCGTCGATTGGGCAGACCGGTTAGCGTATCGTGAATGGCGTCGTGCAGAAGGCGCTCTTCGGTCATGCGCGTGTCGGTGACATCGGAGAGCGTGCCCATTAACCGCAAGACAATGCCATCATCGCCCACAATCGGACGCGCGCGCATGCGGAACCAGTGGAAATGGCCGTCATTGGCGCGCAGGCGAAGATCAAGCGAAAGACGTCCACGGCGTTGCTGACAGAACCGATCAATCGCAGCGGTAAAGAGATCGCGGTCGGATGGATGAAGGTGATCGATAAAGTCTGACGGCATGCCTTCCAGATAGCCTTTGGAATAGCCGAGAATGGCTTCGGCTTCCGGCCCTATGCGGACATGATCGCGTGCGACATCCCAATCGAAAATAATATCGCCAGCGGCTGTTAACGCCAGTGCTTTGCGCGACGCATCGGTGAGCTCAGCGCCCGCTAATCCACCACCTGTGAACGCATGCTGCATCACGGTGAAACCGATCAACATGATGATGAGAACGAGAACACCAATAAGCGATTGCGCGGCAAGGTCGCTGGTGACTTGTCCGATCAGCGTGAAGGCAGCCGCTGTGACCCAACCAAACAAGACGAGCCATGTTGGCACCAATAAAACCGCGCGATCATAACCATGCGTTGCCAGATAAACGATCAATAAAAACCCTGCTGCTGTCACGGCAGCGATTGAGATACGCGCAAGGCCGGAAGCAACCGCGGGATCGATCAGTGCGATGGTTGCAAGACCGCCGAGAAAGAGAATCCAAACCGTTGTGATGTGATGGTAACGAACGCGCCAACGTTTCAAATCGAGATAGGCAAACAGAAACACGAACAGCGTTGAGGCCAAAACCGATTCTGCCAGCGCCCGATAAAGCCGCTCGCCTTCGGGTGTCGTTGAAAATACGGCGGCCATAAAGCCGAAATCAACCGCGACATAGGCCACCACCGCCCATGCGAGAAGCGCTGCGGACGGAAAGATAATGGTGCCGCGAATGAGCGATAAAATCGTTAGAAACAGCGCCAAGAGGCCGATAATGCCGGTGATGATGCCGTGATAAAAGGTCAGACCATTGGTCTTTTCTTTATACGCATCGGGGGCCCATAAAGTGAGTTCCGGAAGGGCCACATTGGCGAGTTCGGCAACGAAGGTGACGGCTGCGCCGGGTTCAAGCGTGATTTGAAAAATATCCGCTTCACCGGAGGATTGCCGTTCAGGGCTTGAGCCTTGGCTGGACGTAACATTGGTCAGTCGGCTTGCGCCAAGATCCGGCCAAATAATACCGGAACCGACGAGATGTTGGTGAGGGGCCACAATCCAGCGGGTCAGCGTATCGGTACCATCATTTTTTAACGCAAAAACGATCCAGTCCGACTGGTTGCCTTCATTCTTCGATTTAACCGCGATGCGGCGCACGATGCCGTCGGCCCCGGGAGCGGTTGAAATGAGAATTTCGTCGCCAGCCGACCGATGGGGATCGATAAAGGGCAAAAGATTGATCGCTTCCGCCTCGGGCGGAACGCGTACCACGTCGACCGCCAAGGCCGCGCGATTACCCATGCAGCACGCAACCAGAAGCGCCAGCACATAAATTAGCCGATAAACCTTCAATGCCGACACTTCCTTGAACCTGAACCCGCTCTATAGCACGTCGGTCTTTGAGATAAAATCATTGGGTTTGACCTTAACGGCCATTCTGCGAGGCCGGAGGATTGGCAAAGGCCGGCCCTTTATCCGATTTCAGGCGGGCATACATCACGTGATCTTCCCACACCCCTGCGATGCAGAGATATTCGCGGGCATAGCCTTCGCGGATGAAATTATTGTTCTCAAGCACGCGAATGGACGCGGTATTGCGCGGAACGCACCCCGCTTCGATCCTTCGGAAGCCCAAAGGCCCGAAAGCTTGACGCAAGGCCAAGGGGACGGCGCGGGTCATAATGCCTTTGCCGGAATGGCGCTGCCCCATCCAATAGCCCATCATTGCGCTTTGTGCGACACCTCGCCGCACATGGCCAAAACTGATGCCTCCCAAGAGGGTGCCCATCTTTTCCTCGAAGATGAAATAGGGGTGCAGGAAATCGGGATCGGAATCGTTGAAATAGCGGCGGCGATAGGCGCTGCGCGTTAGATCATCATCGGCCCATTTGGGCTCCCAAGGGATCAGAAAATCCCGGCTTTCGGAGCGCAGCGCGGCCCATTGTTGAAAATCATCCATGGTCGGCCGCCGGATCATCAGACCGAAGCCGCGCTCGGTGCCTCGCTTATCGGGATTGGTAAAGCGATCAAACAGCCCCATCGCATTGCTCGCTTGTTAAAGGGGGCTGGTTGAGGGGGCGCCAATGCGCGCGGCGATGGCTTCAAAGGGCATTAGTTTTTTGATTGGCCCAATGGCGGCAAGCGTTGGCATCGCCGAGACCAGACCTTGGGCAACGCGGCTCACATCGTCGACTGTAATCGCATCAATCGCGCGGATAATTTCGAGACGCGGTAAGACGCGGCCATAGGCCAACATGTGACGGGCCATTTGCTCAGCGCGGCGACCGGGGGATTCAAGCGCTGTCAGCAAGGACATTTTCATTTGCGCTTTGGCGCGCGCCACTTCGCTCTCAGTGGGCGAGGCAGCGGCTGCCACAAGCGTGTCTAAAACGACGGGCGCAAAATCGCTTAATTGCGCATCGCCTGTGCCGCCATAAATGGCGAAGACACCTGAATCGGAGAAAGGTGAAAAGAAGGAATAGACTTCGTAGCAAAGCCCGCGCTTTTCACGCACTTCTTGGAAAAGGCGCGAGGACATGCCGCCACCTAGCAAATTGGAAAACACATGCATGGCGTAATGATCGGGATCGTTCCAGCCTAAGCCTTTGAATCCGAACACGACGTGGGATTGTTCAAGCTTGCGTTGGCGGCGTTGTTCGCCCCCCTGATAGGTCGCTGCTTCCGCCTTTGGCGCCGGTGTTTGACCGAACGAGTCAAAGCGTTTGTTGACGTCTTCGACAATCTGCTCATGTTCAACCGCGCCTGCGGCTGAAACCACCATTGAGGGTGTGCGATAGGTGCGGTCCATAAAGCCACGCATCGAGGCGCGGTTTTGCGCTTTGACGGTTTTGGGTGTGCCGAGAATACGACGACCAATCGGCGCGCCTGCATAGGCGGTTTCCATGAACATATCGAACACAACCTCATCGGGCGTGTCTTCATACGAACCGATCTCTTGAAGGATGACGCCTTTCTCGCGTTTCAATTCAACGGGATCAAAAGACGGGTCGGTTAAAATATCCGAAATGATATCGAGCGCCAGACCTGAATCATGCCCCAAGACACGCGAATAATAGGCGGTGTATTCGGTATTGGTTTCGGCGTTCACCTCGCCACCAACGGCCTCGATTTCTTCCGCGATCTGCAATGCGCTGCGGCGGCTGGTTCCTTTAAACGCCATATGCTCGAGAAGATGGGCGAGGCCTTGCTCTTCCGCGTGTTCATGGCGCGAACCGGCACCACTCCACACGCCGAGCGCAGTTGTGGCTAAGCTTGGCATATGCTCGCTGACGACACGTAGCCCGTTGGGAAGCGTTGTAATCCGAACGGCTTCCATCCGATCAATTTCAGACACGCGAGGCGTCTCCTTTGGCGGCGCGCACATGCGCCTTGATAAAATCTTCGACCGTTTTTTGGTCATTGGCAAGACGCGTAAAGCGTTCAGTGCGTTCCAGCAAATCGGAAAGATGCGGAGGCAGTGCGGGGCGGATGCCTGTCGCATGTTCCACTGCATCGGGGAACTTTGCCGGATGCGCAGTGCCTAATACAACCATCGGTGTATTTTTGTCTTTTGCCAGTTCCTGACGGCCCGCGACAACGCCGATGGCGGTATGCGGATCGAGCAAATAGCTGCTGGTGTTCCAGACCGCTTTCATCTCAGCATCGACTTCTGCTTCGGTAGCAGCAATGCCCGAAAAATCGTGGCGTAAACGATGCAACGCATCCGGCGCGATGGTGAAGGCTTTGGATTGGTTAAGCTGCGCCATCAACGAGCGGATCGCTGCCGGATCGCGACCATGCGCTTCGTAGAGCATACGCTCGAAATTCGACGAGATTTGAATATCCATCGAAGGCGAGGTGGTGGCTCTCACGCCTGTCATCTCGTAGCGACCCGAGGCAAGCGCGCGGGCGAGGATATCATTGTCGTTGGTGGCAATTGTGAGAAGCTTGATCGGCAATCCCATTTGCTTGGCGACCCAGCCTGCCAAAATATCGCCGAAATTTCCGGTTGGAACCGAGAAGGAGACTTCGCGGTGCGGGCTGCCCAGGGAGACGGCTGCGGTGAAGTAATAAACGATCTGCGCAACGATGCGCGCCCAATTGATTGAGTTGACGCCGGAGAGACCCAATTGATCGCGGAAAGCGTGATGGTTGAACATGGCTTTGACGAGCGCCTGGCAATCATCGAACGTGCCATCAATGGCGACCGCATGGACATTGTCGGCGTTGACCGTTGTCATTTGGCGACGTTGCACTTCGCTAACGCGGCCGTCAGGAAACAGGATCACCATGTCGACGCGCTTCAAGCCCTTGAACGCATCGATCGCGGCGCCGCCGGTATCGCCTGAGGTTGCCCCCACAATCGTGGCGCGTTGGCCGCGTTGCTCGAGCACATGATCCATCAAGCGGCCAAGGAGCTGCATGGCGACGTCTTTAAAGGCGAGCGTCGGGCCGTGGAACAGTTCGAGCACGAAGAGATTATCGCCGAGCTGCACGAGCGGGCAAACGGCCTCGTGGCGGAAGGTGCCATAGGCCTCGCGGATCATTGTGCTGAAAGCGGGCTTATCAATATCGTCGGCAAAATGGCCGATAATGCTTTCGGCGACTTCCGCATATGTGCGGCCTGATAAAGCGGCGATGTCGCTATGGGACAGTTTAGGGAAAGTCGTTGGCCAATAGAGCCCGCCATCGCGTGCAAGACCTGCGAGTAATGCGTCGGAGAAGCCCAGTTCTGGCGCTTCGCCGCGGGTGGAGACGTGGAGCATGCGGGACTTGGTCACGGTCGGGCGTTCCTGATTTAGATGTCGCGGTATAGCCGATTTCGGGCAAATACGAAAAACACACCCGCGAGCCCTAAGGCAAGTGCAAACCACGTTATCGCATATTGCAAATGGTTATTGGCCAATGCCACGATCGTATGGCCGCCTTCGGGCCATTGGCCGGGAATCGGTGATTTATCCGCATCGACGATGAAAGGGGCCACACGCTCAATCTGGCGGGCGCGGGCAATCGCGGTTGGGTCGATGGTGAAAAAGAGATTGTTCTGCGGCTCGTCCTCGGGCGTAAACGTGCCCTTTTTTTCCGGCGTGCGCATTAGACCGGTTATTGTCATTTGGCCCTGGATCAGGCCTTCCGCGCGTGCGGATTGGGCGCGTTTATCCTGGGGAATAAAACCGCGATTGACGATCACGGTTGAGCCGTCTTCCAACACAAACGGCGTTAGAGCGAAAAAGCCTTCGCGTGTATCGCCGCGCACGCCGACCGAAATGAACCCGAAAGCCAGCGCCTCTTTATCGTGCTGGAAGCTGCCTTTAAGCGACACGCGGCGGTAATCATACTCAGCTGGTTTAAGGCTTGCCCATTCGGTTTGCGAAGGCAGCGGAACAGGCGCAACGGTCAATGAGGCTTCGATCTGGGCCGTTTGTTGGTCTTTTTCGGCCAGGCGCACAAGCTGCCACGTGCCAAGGCCGATGAGCACGATGAGCGCCAAGAGCGTCAACACACCAGGCAGGATTAAAGAGCGCGTCGCAGGTGACATGATTAAAGTTCCAGCCTGCCTTGTTCGGCTTTGTTCCGGAATTGCGAGGCAATGAGAATGCCCTTGAAAGGGCGGATCATGCCAAGACTGACAACCGCCATCAAAGGCAGAAATATGGCTGCGAGCAGCCATAAAGGCGGCTCGTAATAGGCGTCGGTGAGCAAAGCGGCACCGACCACAATAAAGCCTGCAATCAGCATGATGAAAATGGCCGGACCGTCGGCTGAATCGGCGAAGCTATAATCGAGCCCGCAGGACTCGCAGGACGGGGCCAGCGCTATAAACCCTGAGAACAATTTACCCTCGCCACAGCGCGGGCAACGGCCACGAAGGCCTGCCATCCATCCGCCGCCTTGATGGGAGTGGGGTGTTCGGGTCATGCTTTTACGCCTCTTCAAACAAAAAGGGCGGCCGGAGCCGCCCCTTTCAAACCACGTGTTTTGATTAGTGGGGCAGGGCTGCCGCACCCCAATGCGATCCCCAAAGATAGATGGAGATGAAGAGGAACATCCACACCACGTCAACGAAGTGCCAATACCAAGCGGCGAATTCGAAGCCGAGATGCTGTTTTGGCGTGAAGTCGCCATTATAGACGCGCAGCAAGCAGACGGCCAAGAAGATCGTGCCGACGATGACGTGGAAGCCGTGAAAGCCCGTCGCCATGAAGAAGGTTGCGCCGTAAATATTGCCCGCAAAGCCGAAGGCTGCGTGGGTATATTCGTAAGCCTGAACGCCTGTGAAGCAAACGGCAAGAATAACCGTCAGCCAGAGGGCTTGCTTGACGCCGTCACGGTCATTGTGAAGCAAAGCATGATGTGCCCATGTCACCGTCGTCGACGAGGTGAGCAAAAGAAGCGTGTTGATCAGCGGGAAATGCCAAGGGTCGAGCACTTCAACGCCGTGCGGAGGCCAATGGCCGCCGGTGAATTCCAAGCGAAGGAACGACTTGGCTTCATCCGCATAAATGCTCGAGTCAAAGAACGCCCAGAACCATGCCACGAAGAACATGACTTCCGAGGCAATGAACATGATCATGCCGTAGCGGTGATGCATCTGCACGACGCGGGTGTGATCGCCGCGGACTTGGGCTTCCTTGATCACGTCGGACCACCAAGCGGCCATGGTGTAGAGCACGCCAAGCAAACCGATGCCGAAGAGAACCGGGCCAGCCTTGAGGCCGCCCATGGCGAGGCCCTTCATGCTCATAATCGCGCCAACCGCCATGATAAAGGCGCTAAGCGAGCCGACAAATGGCCATGGGCTCGGGTCGACAATGTGATAATCGTGGTTCTTGGCGTGGGCGTTTGCCATGGTCTTTAAGTCTCCATTTGGGCTGATCTCGTCAGAGCAGCTTATCGGGTCGTTACAATTGCGGTTTAGTCGTTCCTGTCAACTCTGCAACCGGCTTTTTTGCGGCCTTTGCAGGGAAGAAAGTATAAGAAAGCGTGATTTCATCCAGATTGGCGAGGTCGTGTTCCTTAACGATGGCCGGATCGACGAAAAACACGACCGGAACGTCCAGGCTTTCGCCCGGCTTCAGCTTAAGGTCGCTGAAGCAGAAACATTGCAGCTTGTTGAAATAGGAACCGGCGAGATCGGGTTGGACGTTATAGGTGGCAACGCCAACCGATTCGGCCGATCCGTGATTTTCAACATGGTAGAAAACAGTCGCAGTTTCGCCGATTTTGATCGAAATCACGGGTTTTTCAGGCTGGAATTTCCAGTTGAGGCCATTTGAGACATTGGCATCGAGGCGGATTTTGATCGTCCGATCCATGACGGAATCGGACGCCGATGTCGCCACCTGCGTGGTGCCGCCATAGCCTGTCACCTTGCAAAACAGGCGATAGAGCGGGGAGGCGGCGTAGGCTGCACCCACCATCAAGCCAATCGCAGCGACGCAGGCCACGAGTGTGGCGCGGTTGCGGTTGTTGGGGGATGGCGAAGCCGGGTGTGCCATAGGATCAGAGTTCCCGGTTCCAGACATTGCCGCCGAGTTTGGCGATGGTGACAATGAAAAACAGGATCACCAGCGCACCGAGCACGAGGCCAAGGGCTTTCGAGCGCGCCTTTTGCTTCGCCAGATCTTCCGGCGTGAGCTTTGGCACTTCAGGATAAGGCTGCTCGTTCAAATCAAGTTCCTCCCAATCAACATCGGGATCATCATCGGAACAATCTCTTCGAGGAGAAGGGCTGCGAACAGCACGAACAGATAAAGGATCGATGTACCAAACAAACGATAAGACGCTTTGCGCGCGGTATCGCCGTCACGCTTGCGATAAAGATCATAAGCGAGCCAGATCATGATGCCGCCCGATAGCGCCGAGATGGCGAGATAGACGAGGCTCGTATAGCCAAACAGCGCAGGTGCCATGCCAACAGGGGCCAGCAAGATCGAATAGATCAAGATTTGGCGGCGCGTTTCAATACCGCCCGCAATAACGGGAAGCATCGGAACACCGGCGCGCGCATAATCTTTGCTTTTGACAAGCGCGAGCGCCCAGAAATGCGGCGGCGTCCAGATAAAGATGATCAGGAATTGCAGGAAGGTTTCAAGGTTTACCGAACCAGTAACCGCCATATAGCCGATCATCGGAGGGAATGCGCCAGCCGCACCGCCGATAACAATGTTCTGAACCGTCCAATGTTTAAGCCACATCGTGTAAACGACGACGTAGAAGAAGATTGTAAACGCCAAAAAGCCGGCGGCGTACCAATTGGTGATCAGACCTAAAAACAGCACCGAACCGATCGACAGGGTCATGCCGAAAGCGAGCGCTTCACCCGGCGCAATCGCACCCGACGGGATCGGGCGCTTCGCTGTGCGTTCCATCAGGCCGTCGATGGTCGCGTCATACCACATGTTCAGACAGCCGGAGGCTCCGGCACCAATGGCAATGGCAAGGATGCTGGCAAAACCAATGATCGGATTGATCGGTTCATGCGCGGTCAACATGCCGACCAGCGCGGTGAAGATCACGAGTTGCATCACCCGTGGCTTCAAAAGCTCGTAATAATCGCGCGCGGTTCCCTGCGATACAAGCGGGCGAGGCGCTTCTTCATAGAGACGATCGGTGACGAGCGACATAACGGAGCAAACTCCTTGGTGGTCCAAACGGATGAACGACCGGGAATGCCGGTCGTTCACTCAAACGTGATGTTCCTGCCCGGATCAGATGACGCGGGCAGGAATGATTTTAGTGACCGTCGCCCGAAATATGGGGGAGGGTTTCGAACTGGTGGTGCGGAGGAGGCGATGTCAGGCTCCACTCAAGCGTCGTTGCACCTTCGCCCCATGGGCTGTTGGCAGCACGGACCGGGCTCATAAAGGCCTTCAAGATGCCGTAGAAGAAGATCAACAGGCCAAAGGCGAAAATATAGGAGCCGTAGGACGAGATCTTGTTCCAGCCTGCAAACGCTTCAGGATAATCCACATAGTGGCGTGGCATGCCTGCAAGACCCGTGAAGTGCATCGGGAAGAACAGGATGTTTGCGCCGATAAAGGCAACCCAGAAATGCAGCTTGCCAATCCACTCAGGAATGATGCGGCCGCTCATCTTCGGGAACCAATAATACCAAGCGGCGAAGATCGAGAACACAGCACCGAGCGAGAGCACGTAGTGGAAGTGGGCCACGACGTAATAGGTGTTGTGCAGGTTACGATCGAGACCAGCGTTGGAAAGCACAACGCCTGTCACGCCACCCACCGTGAACAAGAAGATGAAGCCCATGGCCCAATGCATGGCAGCCGAGAAGCGGATCGAGCCGCCCCACATGGTGGCAATCCACGAGAAGATCTTCACGCCGGTTGGCACCGCAATCACCATCGTGGCGAACACGAAGTAGCGCTGCGTGTTCAGCGCCAGACCTGCGGTGTACATGTGATGCGCCCACACGATAAAGCCAACAGCACCAATCGCAACCATGGCGTAGGCCATGCCGAGATAGCCGAAGATTGGCTTCTTGGAGAAGGTCGAGATGATGTGGCTGACAATGCCGAAGCCCGGCAAAATCATGATGTACACTTCAGGGTGACCGAAGAACCAGAAGAGATGCTGATAAAGGATCGGGTCGCCGCCATTCGTCGGATCGAAGAAGGAGGTGCCGAAATTGCGATCGGTCAGAAGCATCGTGATCGCGCCAGCAAGCACTGGGAGCGACAAAAGCAACAAGAAAGCGGTGACAAGAAGCGCCCAAGCAAAGAGCGGCATTTTGTGCATCGTCATGCCGGGGGCGCGCATGTTCAAGATCGTGGTGATGAAGTTGATTGCACCAAGGATCGAGGACGCACCGGCCAAATGCAGCGAGAGAATACCGAAATCAAGCGCAGGGCCAGGATGGCCAGCAACCGAGAGCGGGGGATAAACCGTCCAGCCGCCACCAAACCCGTTCGAGCCCGGTGCACCTTCAACAAACAGCGAGATCAGGAGCAGCGAGAGCGAGGCGGGAAGGAGCCAGAACGAGATATTGTTCATGCGCGGGAACGCCATATCAGGCGCGCCGATCATCAAAGGCACGAACCAGTTGCCATAGCCGCCGATGACGGCCGGCATGACGACGAAGAACACCATGATAAGGCCGTGGCCCGTGACGAACACGTTATAGGTCTGCGGGTTCGAGAAATATTGCAGACCGGGTTCGGCGAGCTCAAGGCGCATCATGATCGAGAGGAAACCGCCGACCAATCCTGCGACAATCGCGAAGATCAGGTACATCGTGCCGATGTCCTTATGGTTGGTCGACATAACCCAACGACGCCATCCGGTTGGATGATCGGCGTGAGCGTCATGACCGTGAGCGTGATCAGCTGCTGCGTTTGCCATTTTATCTGTTCCCAAGCTTACTTAAAATCCTTTGAAATGGCCCGAATTCGAGCCATTCCGCGGCTTTTTTCTGATTTATTCTGCTGCTACCTGAACTGGTTTAGCATCGATTTCGGCGTATTTCTTTTTAGCATCAACGAGCCATGCCGCGTATTTTTCGGGGCTCACAATGCGAACCGCAATCGGCATGAAGGCATGGTTAGCGCCGCACAGGCGTGAGCACTGGCCGTAATAGAGGCCTTCAACATCCGTCTTGAACCAAGTCTGGTTCAGGCGGCCAGGAACCGCATCCATACGAACGCCAAAGGATGGAATGGCGAAATTGTGGATGACGTCTTGGCCGACAACCTGAACGACAACCGTTTTGCCGGCTGGAAGAACAAGCTCATTGTCGACGGCGAGAAGGTTGGGTTGATTCGCCTTCTTGGCGCCTTCTGGGTCGAGCATATAGCTGTCATAGCCAAAGCCGCCGCCTTGATCCTGAGGATATTCATACGACCAATACCATTGATGGCCGACCGCCTTGACCGTGATGTCGGCCTTTGGAAGCTCGATCTGCATCTTGAGAAGGCGGAACGACGGGATCGAAATACCAACGAGGATGAGGGCGGGGATCAGCGTCCACGCAATTTCAAGGCCCGTGTGATGCGTCGTCTTGGACGGCACCGGATTGGCCTTTTCGTTGAAGCGGAAAATCACGATGATGAGCAAAGCCAGCACGAAGAGCGAGATCAGAGCGATCACGATATTCACGCCGTCATGCATATTATTCAGGAAGATAGCTGACTCCGTCACCGGGGTTTGCATTCCCAACTGCCAGGGTGAAGGCTGTCCGGTACCGGCAAAAGCCTCGCTGACAAAGCCGGCTGTGAGGGTTGCTAACGCCGCAGCGCCATTTCTCCAACGGATCATGATCGTCTCTTCTCCTTGAACGCACCTTCGGGCCATGGCACCCCTCAATCCCGGTCAAAACCGGCATTGGATGGGCGCGGTCCGGGACAGCCCGGCAGCAAAGCCCTAATTCCGCCTTCAAAAATCACAAAGACGCTCGAAGCGCAACGTGTCTGATGGGATAAAATGGTGTTTTTAACCCGCGACATGCTGTCTTGCGACAAATAAGGTTACCCGAAGCTTGGGAGACGGTTTGACAGTTGGGTATCGCTCGACGTAGTTCTGGCCCACATTAATATGGGTTCCGGAGTGCCGACAAATGCCCTTTTTCACCCAAATACGGGTCAGTTTGAGCATTATTGCGGCTTTTATGTGCTTTTTATCGCTCAACGACGCGCGCGCCGCGGGTGCGGCCTTTGATCCTGCCGTCAAAGGCGTTTTCGGGGATTGGGCGCTGCGGTGCGAAAGCAATGCGCAAGCCGCAGGCGAGCAATGCGTTCTTGTACAAAATGTCTCCGCTGAAGATCGGCCCAATCTGCAAATGGTGGTCATCGTGCTCAGAAATCCGGCAGGGGGCTATATTTTGCGGGTTGTTGTGCCGCTTGGCGTGATATTGCCCTCGGGACTTGGGCTGAAAATCGACCGCGCCGATATTGGCCGGACGGGCTTTATGCGGTGTTTGGCCAATGGGTGTTTGGCCGAAGTTGTAATGGATGAGGCGCTGGTTAACCGCTTCAGCACGGGCGATACGGCGCTTTTTGTGGTCTTTCCGGCGCCCGATGACGGGGTGGGCATTCCGATCAAGCTCACGGGCTTTGCCAATGGCTTAGTAAAATTGCAGTAATTGGGCTATAGGGTCGGGCAATCTTGCTTTGAGGGAGCCAAAACATGCGGAATAAATGGATCGAGCCCTTGCGGGCGGTGTGTGTGGTATTACCCGTTTCCTTGGCATTATCGGCCTGCATGGGCGGCGGAGCCTCGCAAGGCCAAGCCCCTTCGGGTGGCGGGATGTTTTCCGGACTTTTCGGTGCTGCGCCAGCACCAGCGCCTGTCGCAGCGGCGGCTCAGGCTCCGGTGGCCGAGGTCGAGTGCCCTCAGGTCGAGATTCGGGAAGGCGGAGCCACTCTTCGCCAAGGCGATCCGAAATCGGTGAAAGTTCAGTTCACGATTAAAAATGTCGCGCGGGAATGCGCGGCCGCGGGTGATTCGGTGGTGTTTAAAGTAGGCATTGAAGGCTTGGCGCTGATTGGCGCTGCCGGAAAGCCCGGCCCTGCTTCCGCGCCTTTGACCATTACCGTCACGCGGGGCGATAAAGTCGTTGCTACGCGCGCTGCGACTGCAAAAGTGATCATCCCAGCCGATGAAGAGCAGGCCCAGTTCCGGATGATTGAAGATGGGATTAAAGTTCCGCCGGGTGTTGGCGATTTGGCCGTGACGGTGGGGTTTAAGGGCTAATAATTTGTCAACACAGGTTGACATGTCGGTTTGGCCGCGTAATCTCAGCGTCGCCGAATGATCCTCGCGGAAGAATCCGGCATCGGGCGCAAGCCCGTTTAGCCGGTGCCGAAGGCGCAACCGCCCCGGAAACGCTCAGGCAAAAGGACCGCGAGGAGCTGGCACTCTGGAAAGTGGATAGGTCCATTTGGCCTTATCCCACCGACGGGCGTAACCCTTGGAGCGCAAAAGCTCCGGCGGGAAATCTCTCAGGTTGTAGGACAGAGGGGGCGTTGCACGGATCGTAAAGGTCCGGCTGCGACGTCGTCTATGTTCGGAGCACCTGATGAGCGAGCCTCAAACCAATTCTACCCCTCTTCGCCGTACCCCGTTGCACGATCGCCATGTGAGCCTTGGCGCGCGCATGGTTGGGTTTGCGGGCTATGATATGCCGGTCCAATACAAAGAGGGCATTCTTGCCGAGCATCAATGGACGCGAACCCATGCGGGCCTGTTTGATGTCTCCCACATGGGACAATGTTTTCTGATCGGCCGTGACCATGAAACAGTGGCGCGCGCGCTTGAAACACTGATCCCCGCCGACATTTTAAATCTCAAACCGGGCCAGCAGCGCTATTCGCAATTTCTCAATGATGAAGGCGGGGTGCTGGACGATATTATGGTGACGCGTTCGGCTGATCCGGATGAAGACGGCACCTTGATGGTGGTCGTCAATGCCGGATGCAAGGACGCCGATTTTGCGCATCTCAAAGCGCATTTGCCGTCCCATATTAAATTATTGATTGCCGAACATCGTGCTTTGCTTGCTCTACAAGGCCCCGAGGCCGCCGCGGTTTTATCACGCCACTGCAAGGGCGCGGATCACATGGCGTTTATGACGGGGGCATCGACCCTTTTTGATGCGATTCCCGTTCACATTTCACGATCCGGTTATTCGGGTGAAGACGGGTATGAAATTTCGGTTCACGCCGACAAGGTTGCGATCATCAATGAGCGGCTTTTGGCGCATGCCGAAGTCAAACCCATCGGGCTTGGTGCGCGCGATTCGCTGAGGCTTGAAGCGGGCCTATGCCTTTACGGTCACGAGCTTGATGTCACGACATCACCTGTTGAAGCTTCTATTCAATGGTCGATCCAAAAGCGCCGTCGCGAAGAAGGCGG
>CANGLU010000023.1 GCA_947455025.1 Hyphomicrobiales bacterium | reverse complement strand
TCGCTTCGCGCGCGGCCATTAACGCATCGAGTTCGCAATCGGCCGAGACGTAGAAATGCGGGATGGTTTGTTTGGCTTCCAGCAACCGACGCGCAATCGTCTTGCGCATCGAATCGTGCGGGAGTTCTTCGAAGCTGCCGGGTTCGAAAAGTTTCTTGACCGTTTCATCCGACATGCCGCTTGCCATCGCAGGTGCGGCGGTGGTCGACGATGCAGCAGGTGCAGCCCGCTTTGCGGTGCCGCCTGCAAGGGCAGCCTTCACATCGCGCTCGACAATCCGTCCATGAGGGCCCGAACCAGCGATCGATGAAAGATCAAGTCCGGCCTCCTTGGCCATTCGCTTAGCGAGTGGCGACGCAAAAAGCTTGGCACCCGATGCGAGCGGAGCTGAGGCCACCGAAACCGTCGGCGTCGGAGCAGCCACTGCAGATGGCGCTGCAGCGACCGCTGTCTTTGGCGCAGGGGCTGGTGACGCGCCACCGGATGCTACTTTGGATACATCCTCGCCATCGGAGGCGATCAAGGCGATGACTTGATTGACGGGCACATCTTGCGTGCCGCCTACAACCAAAATCTTGGCCAAAATACCTTCATCAACGGCTTCAACTTCCATCGTCGCCTTGTCGGTTTCGATCTCGGCTAGAATGTCGCCGGATTTGATCCGGTCGCCCTCTTTTTTAAGCCATTTGGCAAGATTGCCCTTCTCCATCGTCGGAGAAAGCGCAGGCATTAGAATTTCAACAGCCATTCTTGCCTCCCGCTTAACGGTAGCAGACGGATTTAACCGCCTCTACGACTTCAGCCACATTGGGTAGAGCCAGCTTTTCAAGGTTCGCCGCATAAGGCATCGGCACATCTTTGCCTGTGATGCGCTTAACAGGTGCATCGAGATAATCGAAAGCGCGTTCCATGATTTGGGCCGAAATCTCGGAACCGACGCCCGATTGCGGCCAGCCTTCCTCAACGGTGACGCAACGACCCGTCTTTTGAACCGACGCTAGAACGGTCTCAATATCCATCGGGCGGATTGTGCGTAAATCGATGACTTCTGCTTCGATGCCTTGGGCCGCCAATTCATCAGCGGCTTTGAGTGCGTAGGTCATGCCAATCGAGAAGGATACGATGGTGACGTCTTTACCCGAACGCGCAATGCGAGCCTTGCCGATTGGAACGATAAAATCATCCATTTTCGGAACAGGACCGGTTTGACCGTAGAGAATTTCGTTTTCCAAAAACACAACCGGATTAGGGTTGCGGATCGCGGCCTTTAGCAGGCCTTTGGCATCCGCTGCATTGGAAGGAGAAACGACCAACAAACCCGGCACCTGGGAATACCAAGCGGTATAGTCTTGGCTGTGCTGCGCGCCAACGCGAGCAGCCGCGCCGTTGGGACCGCGGAACACGATGGGGCAACCCATCTGACCACCCGACATATAAAGCGTTTTGGCAGCTGAATTGATTATATGATCAATGGCTTGCATGGCAAAGTTAAACGTCATGAACTCAACGATCGGACGCAAACCCGTGAGCGCCGCACCGACCGCCATACCAGCAAAACCATGCTCGGTAATCGGCGTATCCACGACCCGCTTCGGGCCAAATTCTTGCAGCAGGCCTTGCGTGATTTTATAGGCGCCTTGATATTCGGCCACTTCTTCGCCGATCACGAAGACATCGCCATCGAGCCGCATCTCTTCCGCCATCGCATCGCGAAGCGCTTCGCGCATGGTCATTTGAACCATTTCGGTGCCAGCAGGAACTTCCGACGAGGCATCATGCGCGATAGCCGATGCAACGGGAGCAGCAACGGATGTAACGACGGCAGGCGCTGCAACTGGCGCTGGTGTCGATGGCGCGGATTTCGGCGCATCGGATAGGGTTTCACCTTCTGCCGCAATAATCGCAATCACCTGATTGACGGGCACGTCTTGCGAACCCGCAGGCACAAGGATTTTTGCCAAAATGCCTTCATCAACGGCTTCGACTTCCATCGTCGCCTTATCGGTTTCAATTTCAGCCAGAATGTCACCGGACTTGATCCGATCACCTTCGTTTTTAAGCCATTTGGCAAGATTTCCCTTTTCCATCGTAGGTGAAAGGGCGGGCATTAAAATATCAATCGACATGGCGCGCTAACCTTGGGCTGCGTTAAACCGGGATTATTTCAAAATATCCGTCCAGAGTTCCGATGGATCGGGCTCTGGATCATGCGTTGCAAATTCGGCGGCATCATTGACGATTTCGCGTACTTCCGCATCGACGGCTTTGAGATCGTCTTCTGTCAGTTTCCATGCGCCTAAGAGACGCGAACGAACCTGCTCGATCGGATCATGCTCTTCACGCATCTTTTGAACTTCGTCTTTCGAGCGGTATTTCGCCGGATCCGACATTGAATGTCCACGATAGCGATAGGTCTGCATTTCGAGGATATACGGACCCTTGCCATCACGGCACCACTGAATGGCGCGCTCGGCTGCATCGCGAACGGCGCGAACATCCATGCCATCGACCTGCTCACCCGGAATATTGAACGAGATACCGCGCTTCGAAAAATCCGTTTGCGCCGAAGCACGGCTTACTGCTGTGCCCATCGCATACCTATTGTTTTCGATCACATACACGACAGGGAGCTTCCAAAGCTCTGCCATGTTAAAGCTCTCATAGACTTGGCCTTGGTTAGCCGCACCATCCCCGAAATAGGCGATCGAGACCTGACCATTGTTCCGGTAATGATTGGCGAACGCCAACCCCGTGCCGAGCGAAACCTGCGCACCGACAATGCCGTGACCGCCGTAAAAATGCTTCTCGACGCTGAACATGTGCATCGAGCCACCTTTGCCTTTTGACAAACCGCCGCGACGGCCGGTTAACTCGGCCATCACGCCCTTTGCATCCATGCCGCAGGCCAACATATGGCCGTGATCGCGATATCCGGTAATAACCTGATCGCCATCCTTCTGCGCCATTTCCATGCCGACAACGACCGCTTCCTGGCCGATATAGAGATGGCAAAAGCCGCCGATCAAACCCATGCCGTACATCTGGCCGGCTTTTTCTTCAAAGCGGCGGATCAACAACATTTCGCGATAGGCTTTCACGTCCTCATCCCGAGTAAACTCGGAAGGCGTCGAATTTTTACGAAGTGTGGAGCGGGCCGCTGTTGGCCGTGCTGATGACGCAGCCTTGTTTCCAGCGGTGGATTTACGAGTGGCCAAAGCCATGGCGACCTCCGTTTTTTATTTTCGCCTTAAGCATAACCGACCCTCACCAATTTGGCGAGAGGGCAAATTATGATTTATTCGCAAAAAACGAAAGGTATTATCGCGTAATTTCAGTAACTTAATAGAATGAACCTGTTATAGGTTCATCAAATTATTGGCCAGCACGACCACTTTCAACCCTTAGTCGACGGACATGATTACGACATCATTACGGTTGCCACGGTTCAACACAACCCGGGACCGTTCTTCTAAAAACTCAGCATCGACGTGAAAAATTCCGATCAACGCATTGCGTCTCTCGAGCGCCAAACGTTCCGCTGTTACTTTGGAGAGTTCCGTAGACAGGCGGGCGATTTCGGAGAGAAGGCTGTTACGGGTTTCTATCCCGCGACTGCCGTTTCCGGCTTCGTTGATAAAGAAGACGGCTGCTACCCCGGATACGAGGTAGAGCATGAAGGGGAGCGCGATACCGCGTAATCGACGTTTAATAACCATGACACGAGGGTTACCCCCCGTTCGTAAACAGATCCTAAAAAATTAGAAACTATTTTCACGAACGGGGTCGGAATTGCCTTAAATCCCCTCAGATCTGTCACAAGTGACAGGGTTTTTACGCGATTATTTTAAGCCCTTAATCGCGTTACGGCCGGCATAAATGGCCGTTGAACCCAATTCCTCTTCAATGCGGAGCAATTGGTTGTATTTGGCGGTACGGTCCGAGCGCGCAAGCGAGCCGGTTTTGATTTGGCCGCAATTGGTAGCAACCGCCAAATCAGCAATCGTCGAATCTTCCGTCTCGCCCGAACGATGCGACATCACGGATGTATAGCCCGCACGATGCGCCATATCGACGGCGGCCAGCGTTTCGGTAAGGGAACCAATCTGGTTGACCTTCACGAGAATGGAGTTTGCAACACCCTTGCTGATGCCTTGCGAAAGGCGCGTGACATTGGTGACGAACAGATCATCGCCCACGAGCTGGCACTTGGAGCCGATGAGCTCGGTAACGAGCTTCCAGCCCTCCCAATCATCTTCCGACAGACCGTCTTCGATCGAGACGATCGGATAGGCGGAGGCGAGCTTGGCGAGATATTCGGCCTGCTCCTGGATAGAGCGAACCTTGCCTTCGCCTTCGTAGTGATAGGCGCCATTTTTGAAAAACTCGGTCGCGGCGCAATCCATCGCGAGATAGATATCCTTGCCTGCCTTATAGCCCGCAGTATCGATCGCCTGCATGACGAAATCGAGGGCTGCTTCGGCCGATGGAAGGTTTGGCGCAAAGCCGCCTTCATCGCCGACATTGGTATTGTGTCCGGCTTTCTTCAACGCGCCTTTCAACGTGTGGAAGATTTCGGCACCCATCCGCAAGCCTTCGGCAAAGGTTGGCGCACCGATTGGCATGATCATGAATTCTTGGAAATCAATCGGGTTGTCGGCATGCGCGCCGCCATTGACGATGTTCATCATCGGAACCGGCAAGGTGCGGGCGGACGTGCCACCAACATAACGATATAGCGGAAGAGCGGCAGCGTCCGCTGCGGCTTTGGCAACGGCGAGCGAAACGCCGAGGATGGCATTCGCGCCGAGACGGGCCTTGTTCGGCGTTCCGTCAATCTCGATCATGGCGCTGTCAATGCCGACCTGATCTTCGGCATCCATGCCGCAAATCGCATCCGACAGCTCATCATTCACCGCAGCCACGGCTTTCAAAACGCCTTTGCCGAGATAAACCTTCTTGTTGCCGTCCCGAAGTTCAACGGCCTCATGCGCACCCGTCGATGCACCCGATGGAACCGCCGCCCGGCCCATGGAGCCATCAGCCAGCGTCACATCGACTTCAACAGTCGGATTGCCACGGCTATCGAGGATTTGGCGGGCATGAATATCGATAATCTCAGTCACTGGACATCTCCGAAAATGGGGGCAAAAAAAGGGGCACCTCTATGTGCCCCTCATAATACTTTTGTCGAATATTGCAACGCACATAGGTAGCGCTTTCAGCATTTTATGCCGATTTGCGAAGCCTTTCACGCATCGCACGCCGCGTTTCAAGCTTATGGATAAACCGCTTTACCTTTTGGACGACGGGAGCACCGGACTTGCGTTTTCCGAACGCCACTACATTGGTCGTGTCAAATTCGAGCAACTGCTCAAGCGCATAGGTTTTATCGCGCAAGAATGAAAGGAGCGCCTGACGATCACCGCATTCGGCCAGTTCATCGGGCGAGATTGGCGCACCAATCACCAAAGGCAACTCGGTGCCAATGCGATCGTGAACCTCTTTGAAAATCAGCGATAAGCGCAAAACCGGGCTGATATGGCTAGCAATCTGGAACAGACGGCTGTTTTGCCCTGAGAAATAGATCGGAACAACGGTGGCCTTAGAGCGCTGGATCAATTGCGCGGTGAAAGGCTGCCAAGGCCAATCAATCGCAGGCTTGCGGCCCAATTTATCCGGAGCGGTTGAAACCGCACCTGCCGGAAATACGACGATACAGCCGCCATTGGCCAAATGTTTGCGGGCCGATTCGCGCGAGTCGAGATTGGTTTGAAACGCTTCCTTCGTGCCGGTAAAATCAACCGGCAACAGATTGGTCCGAGCCTCTGGTGCGCGCAGCAGCACGGAATGCGTCAAAACCAGAAAATCTTTCCGGACCTTCTCGATCAGCCAGCACATCACCAAGCCGTCCAAAACGCCATAAGGGTGATTGGCGACGATCACGACCGGGCCCGTTGCGGGGATATTTTTAAGGTCATCCGCCTTAAACGTCGGCACGACCTGCAATTGCCGGACAGAGGCCTGCCAGAAGCTTTCACCCGGAACGGGGTTTTTCTGGTTTTCGAGGTACAGCCCATGCAACAAAGGCTGACCCGTTGCTTTTTCAATGAGCTGGATAGCCTTCCGCGTTAGAAGCGGCTGGGTATCGTCGGAATAAGAAAACTGAACATCTGTCATGAAAACGCCACTACCAATTATTGGTGACAGAAGGGTGACATTGGCCAAGCACCCCTCTCAAATTGATAAAGGACGCGATTTGGCCAATGAATCAAAGGCCTTAAGATCCGACAATAAAGCTTCCATCTGATGCAGAGGCACCATATTCGGCCCGTCTGAAGGCGCACGATCGGGTGCTTCATGCGATTCGATGAAGACACCAGCCACGCCGATGGCAACAGCGGCGCGCGCTAAAACGGGGACAAATTCACGCTGCCCGCCCGAGGATCCGCCCTGCCCGCCCGGTTGCTGCACCGAATGCGTGGCGTCAAAGATTACCGGAGCGCCCGTATCGCGTGCCATAATCGGCAGCGAGCGCATATCGGAAACAAGTGTATTGTAGCCAAAGGAAGCGCCACGTTCGCATACCAACACATTGGGGTTGCCTGCACCTGTGATCTTAGCCGCTACGTTTTTCATATCCCAAGGCGCCAGAAACTGACCCTTTTTGACATTGATCACGCGGCCCGTTTCGGCGGCGGCGACCAAAAGATCGGTCTGACGGCACAAAAAGGCCGGAATTTGGAGGATATCGACGACTTCCGCCACAGGTTTGCACTGATGTGCGTCATGAATATCGGTAATGACGGGAACACCAAGCGTCGCCTTGATCTCAGCGAAGACTTCCAAAGCCTTCGACAGGCCAATACCCCTTTCGGCATTGGCGGATGTCCGGTTTGCTTTGTCAAAAGAGGCTTTGAAGACGAATGGAATGCCTAATTTGGTGGTAATTTCCTTCAAAGCCGTTGCCATTTCAAAGGCGTGCGCCCGGCTTTCCATCTGGCAAGGACCAGCGATCAGGGCAAAAGGAAGCTTCTGTCCGAACGATACATGGCCCGCGGTAACGACGGCATTTTGGGGAACGGAGTGTGTCATGGCCTGCCCTATAGCGCGGTGGAGAGATTCTGGCGAGTCAGCGCTGAATGAAACGGATGACAACCCCAAAGGCATCAGGTGCGGCCACCACAACGCTATCTTTGTACGACTGAAATGCGATTGTTTCACCGCTAAACCGCGCATTTAACCCGTCTAGGTCAGGGATAGCGACGGTAAAGGCAGCTAATCGGGGCTTATTGCCAGACACCATCTGCCCATAGTCGAAATTAAAAGCGGCGTCCGACAGCACATCAATCTCGCCCCGCGGCGTTTCAAACCGTAAGCCCGCCGAGGTGGCCGAGAACTCATCGATACCCGTGAAGGCGCGCATAAATTCGGCATGATCGGATGGCTCGTCCGCGACCATGCAAACGCCCGCTAGGGCCGAGGCACCATTCGGATGGTGTTGGGCGACCGGATTCCAAAAATTTTCGGGCCGATGCTGCTGGCACACGAAGAAACCACACGCTTTGGCAAGCGCATCGTGTGCAAACGCCAGGGTAAAGGACACTTCGACGGGCGTACCATCGGGTCGCACCCCTTTGCGCTCAAAGAAAAACGGCTCGAACCCACCAATGCCTGCTTTATCAAAGGCTGATTTATCGGCTTGCGCATCCTGCGATTGCAAAACGAGCATCGCAAAACCCTCTTGAATGGCGAGATAATCGCGCACAAAGGCCCCAAAGGAAAAACGGCCCTCGGCATGGGCGGGAATGTCTGCCCCATCGCCCACTGTGATAAGCTCCAAAAACGCGCCTGGGAATTGAACAATGCGGTTTTCCGTGCCCCAAGGGTGCCGGTTGCGTGCACCGACCTTAAACCCGAGACGCTCATAAAATGCGCCCATTGCGTCAAGATCATGGGTGGCTAGGACGAGATGGTCGATACCGGATTGACGCACGCGATTACACCAACCGCGCCTGCTCTACCGCCGCCGCAATAAAGCTTGCAAACAGTGGGTGTGGCTCAAACGGCCGCGACTTCAATTCGGGGTGATACTGCACGCCGATGAACCAAGGATGGTTCGGGAACTCCACCGTTTCCGGCAGTAAGCCATCGGGCGAAACGCCAGCAAAAACAAGGCCTTTTTCTTCTAACTTCAACCGATATGCCATGTTGACTTCATAGCGGTGGCGGTGGCGTTCGGAGATTTTGGTGTTGCCATAAATCTTGGCGATATGGCTGTCCTCATTAAGCTTGGCGTCATAGGCACCCAAGCGCATCGTGCCGCCGAGATCGCCTTGGGCGGCGCGTTGTTCGAGCTCATTGCCGCGCATCCATTCGGTCATGAGGCCGACGAGGGGCTCGTCGCAGGGGCCGAATTCGGTGGAATTGGCGTCTTTGATGCCCGCAAGGTTACGGGCCGCCTCAATCACCGCCATTTGCATGCCAAAACAGATGCCGAAATAGGGCACATCACGTTCGCGTGCGAAACGGGCGGCGTTGATTTTACCCTCAGCGCCGCGCTGACCAAAGCCGCCCGGCACCAGAATGCCGTGGACATGTTCTAGGAATGGTGCGGGATCTTCACGCTCGAACACTTCCGACTCGATCCAATCGAGATTGACCTTCACTTTGTTGGCGATGCCGCCATGGGCGAGTGCCTCGATCAGCGATTTATAGGCGTCTTTCATGCCGGTATATTTGCCGACAATGGCGATGATGACCTCGCCTTCCGGATTATTGATCCGGTCGGTGACGCCCTTCCAGCGCGACAGGTTAGGCTTTGGCGCTGGCTCAATGCCGAACGCTGCTAGCACTTCTCTATCAAGCCCTGCGGCGTGGTAGGCGGCGGGCACGGCATAGATGGAGGATACGTCACGCGCCTCAATCACGGCTGTTTCGCGCACATTGCAGAAGAGCGCGAGCTTACGGCGTTCTTCAACCGGAATTTCACGGTCGGAGCGGCAAAGCAAAATATCGGGCTGGATGCCGATGGAGCGCAGCTCTTTGACCGAATGCTGCGTCGGCTTGGTTTTAAGCTCACCCGCCGTTGGAATGTAAGGCAACAGCGTCAGATGGACATAAACGGCATGGCCGCGCGGCAAATCATTGCCCAATTGGCGGATGGCCTCGAAAAACGGCAGACCTTCAATATCGCCAACCGTGCCGCCGATTTCGACCAACACGAAATCAACGCTTTCATTGCCCTCAAGCACGAATTCTTTGATGTGGTTGGTCACATGCGGGATAACCTGCACGGTACCGCCCAGATAATCGCCGCGGCGCTCTTTGGTGATGATGTCTTGATAGATGCGACCGGTGGTGATGTTGTCGCGCTTGGTCGCAGGGCGTCCCGTGAAGCGCTCGTAATGGCCAAGGTCGAGATCGGTCTCGGCCCCATCATCGGTGACGAAGCATTCGCCATGCTGATAGGGGCTCATCGTGCCCGGATCGACGTTCAAATAGGGGTCAAGTTTGCGAAGGCGAACCGAGTAACCTCGGGCCTGAAGGAGAGCACCCAGAGCCGCAGACGCAAGCCCTTTGCCCAATGAGGACACCACGCCACCGGTGATGAAAATGTACCGTGCCATGGGGTTTTCCTTCTAAGGACGCTTTAATGATTCGACAAAGGCTGAGTTGCGCTATTCACACCAAACAGAGCAAAGCAGCCCACAAATAAAAACGCCGGAAGATAGCCCCCGGCGCTTATTGAGGTATTCGAGCTTAAATACCCTTATTGAGCAGGCTTAGGCTGACCTTCAAGTTGCTTCAACTGGTCGAGAACGCCAGCAGGCTGCGCGGGTGCCGTGCCTGCGGCAGCTGGTGCCGCCTGATCAATCACCGATTTTGGCGCGCTGGAATTGCCCGAAATGATCGCCAATAAAAGACTGGTGGCAAAAAATGCCGCAGCCAAGATCGCCGTCGTCCGCGTCAGCAAATTGGCTTGCCCGCGACCGGTCATCAAACCGCCGAGACCACCGCCTCCGCTTCCGCCGCCGCCAAGGCCACTGAGAGCGCCCTGCTCCGAACGCTGAAGCAAAATCACTGCGACAAGCGCGATGACGATGAGAAGATGAATGACAATCAATACTTGTTGCATAAAACCATAAGCCTTCGGCCGACCGGGAAAGAATTCGTGCGCGCATTTAACACGGGCCGCGCTCGGGATCAAAGCAGGAATATGGGGTGGAAGAGGTAAAAATTCAAAACCACCCGCGATTCTTTACCGATAAGCGGCGGCAATGCCTAAGAAATCCTCGGCTTTCAGGCTCGCGCCGCCCACCAAGGCGCCGTCGACATTGGCAACCGACATCAATTCCTTGGCATTCGATGGCTTAACCGAGCCGCCATAGAGAATTCGGACTTTGTTGGCCTCGTCTTTGCCGACCAGCTTCTTCAAATCGGCGCGGATCAGGGCGTGAACTTCCTCCACATCCTTGGCCGTAGGCGTTAAGCCCGTCCCGATGGCCCAAACGGGCTCATAAGCGATGACGATATCGCGTGCCGTCATGCCGTCGGGCACGGAACCTTTGAGTTGGCGGCGCACCACCGCAAGCGTCTTTCCGGCTTCACGCTCGGCGCGGGTTTCACCGACGCAGATAATGGCTGTGAGCCCATTGCGATAGGCGGCCTCGGCCTTTGCACGAACGGTTGCATCTGTTTCCCCGTGATCGGCGCGACGCTCCGAATGGCCGACAATGACCGCCGATGCCCCGGCATCCGCTAGCATGTGCGCCGAAAGATCGCCGGTGTGCGCCCCGCTGTCCTTCGAATGGCAGTCTTGAGCGCCAATGGCGATACCCTGACCGATGGCCGCATGGGCCAAAGCGGAAATCAGAGTGGCTGGCGGACAAATCATCAGGTCAACTACCCGCCGGATCGACACGTCATTTCCCGCGCCCATCAGGTCAAATTCGGCCAAAGCCGCCTGTAAACCATTCATTTTCCAGTTTCCGGCAACAAGCGGACGAATTGGACGGGACATTGGGTACCTTTCTGTGTGATCAGTGATTTGGCTTATTTATCCTTAAAAGACACAAGATGAGGAAGAAATAAACCGTCTATCTGCTTCTTTTGCTTGCATCCGGCCGCCAAACGCGCTTTGCCAAGCATCGAATTGCAGGCGGCGCACTCCTTCCTTATGATGGGGTGCGTAAGTGATAAATGACAGGATTGGATAGCTTCTCATGATGGATGGTTTTCGCAAAGCAGGCCAAAGTCTCGTAGGCCGTATCATTATTACGGTTATGTTCGGCTTTCTTGTGTTCAGCTTTGCCCTTTGGGGAATTGGCGACATTTTCCGCGGCTACGGGCTTAGAACCGTAGCAACCGTCGGATCCGTCGAAATCGACAGTCAAGCCTATCGGACTGCCTTTCAAACAGAACTCCAGACCATGTCCCGTCGGTATGGCCGCAACATCACCACCGAACAGGCCCTGTCGGTTGGCGTGGATCGGCAAGTGCTTGGCCGGATGATATCAGAGGCGGCGCTTGACGATAAAGCCCGCGGCATGAAACTCGGTATTTCCGACGAATCCATCGTCAAAAAACTGCTGACGGACCGGAATTTTACCGGACCTAATGGACAATTCGATAAAGCGCGCTTTAATGAAGCGCTGCGTGCGGCAGGATATACGGAAGCCGGATTTATCGTCGAGCAACGCAAACTCGATATCCGCCAGCAGATTATCCAATCGCTTTCAGGGGCGCCTTCCGTCCCCGGCCTCATCAGCGATGCTTTGAACCTTTACACGAATGAGCAGCGTTCCGCCGACTTCATCACCATTGGTAAGGATCAGGTTGGTGCCTCAGCCGTGCCCGACGACGCGACGCTCGCCAAATTCTTTGAAGAAAACAAGCAGAGTTTCCGCGCGCCTGAATATCGGAAAATTGCCTATCTTGCTCTATCACCCTCGGACCTAGTTGCGCCTGACACGATTTCCGAGACGGATGCCAAGGCAAAATATGATGCAGATCTTGCAACCCGTTATACGTTTCCAGAAAAGCGCGCCGTTCAACAATTGGTGCTGAATTCGGAAGCGGACGCGAAAGCAACATCCGAGCGGATTAAAGCCGGCACAAGCTTTGATGACATTGTTGCCGAGAAAAAGCTGCAAAAGGCGGATACGGATTTAGGCGTGGTTGAAAAGCAACGAATCCTCGACCCGGCGGTTGCGGAAGCCGCCTTTAGCTTGCCAAAAGGTGCAGTTAGCGATGTCGTTGCCGGTAAGTTCGGATTTATCATCGTCTCGGTAACCGATATCATTCCGGCAGAAACACGCAGCTTTGAATCTGCTTTACCGGAAATCCGAGCCGCCTTGGCGATCAGCAAAGGCAAGGAAATGATCCGCGATCTGCATGACAAGATTGAGGATCAGCGCGCCTCCGCAAAAGCATTGACGGAAATTGCGAAGGATCAGTCTTTAAAATTGACCATTCTGGAGGCAACGGATCGTGCCGGCCGGACGCCAGACGGCGTTGCACTCGAGACAATCCCCGAGCGCGACACGCTGCTCAATGCGGCGTTCAGTTCCGATATCGGGGTTGATAACGAGCCTCTTCCGACGCGCATTGGCGGATATATTTGGTTTGACGTTCAAACCATCACTCCTACGCGGGATCGTCCGCTTGAAGAGGTCAAAGACAAGTTTATCGCCTCTTGGCAAGATGACGATCTAAATGGCCGGTTAGCCACCAAAACCGCCGAACTCGTATCATCGCTCAATACGGGCAAATCCTTGCAGGACGTGGCTTCATCGCTCAATGTTCAAATCAAGACCGTTTCGGGCGTGAAGCGAAACGGGCAAAGCAAAGATTTGCCGCAAGCCGCTATTGCACAGCTCTTTGCCGTTCCTGAAGGAGCAGCCGGATCTGCCATTGGCGCCCAACCGCTTGAACGCGTGATTGTTCACGTGACAAAGGCCGAACTTATTTCCTCGGCCACCGCATTGGCCGATATGGGCAAACTTATGAATGAGGTGAAACTGTCGCTCGCGGACGATTATGCCAATGCCTATGTCAGCGAAGCTCAAAAGGAAATTGGTGTAACGGTCAATGACAAGGTCCTTGGTTTGGCCCTTGGAGTAAACTGAGCCGCTCATGATATTCCAACCCGACTATACCGGATTTGAAGAATCCTATCTCGACGGTGAAACCCAACTTCTCCGTACCGTCTTGGTCGGCGATTTGGAAACCCCTGTCTCGGCATTTTTGAAGCTGACCGCAGATGACGGCCGGAACGCGTTTCTGCTGGAATCCGTTGAAGGCGGCGCCGTGCGCGGGCGCTATTCCATCATTGGGTTAAAGCCGGATATTATCTGGCGGTGTCGCGGATCGGAAGCCGAGATCAATCGGCAGGCGCTCATCGACCGTCACCATTTCGAGCCCTGCGGCCAGCCGCCGCTCGCAGCCCTTCGTGCTCTATTGGCTGAAAGCGCTATCCCGTTTGATGCAGGCCTGCCGCCGATGGCGAATGGTGTCTTCGGTTATTTGGGCTATGACATGGTGCGTCACATGGAACGTTTGGGCGAGCCTAATCCCGACGCGCTCGGCGTGCCGGACGCGATCATGGTTCGACCAACCGTCATGGTTATTTTTGATTCCGTTAAAGACGAGATCACCTTAATTACGCCTATACGGCCGCAGAATGGTGTAACGCCGCGCGCAGCCTATGACACGGCAATGTCGCGCCTTGAAGAGATGGAATTGGCGCTTGAAGGCCCACTGCCATCCGGCGTTCAGGCACCCGCAAACGTCGCCTCTATTCCGGCTGCACAATCTAATACGTCCGAGGCCGAATATCTCGGTATGGTCGATCGGGCGAAAGAATATATTCGCGCGGGCGATATTTTTCAGGTCGTCTTATCGCAACGCTTTGAGACGCAATTTCAACTGCCGCCCTTCTCGCTCTATCGGGCGCTGCGGCGCGTCAATCCCGCGCCGTTTTTGAGCTATTTTGATTTTGACGGTTTCCAGCTGATTTGTTCATCGCCTGAAATTCTTGTTCGTGTCCGCAATAACCGGATCACGATCCGGCCGATTGCAGGCACACGTCCGCGCGGCGCAACGGAGGCGCAGGATATCGCGCTCGGCGAAGAATTGCTGGCAGATGAAAAAGAACGCGCCGAACATTTGATGTTGCTCGATCTTGGCCGAAATGATGTTGGCCGTGTTGCCAAAACGGGAACGGTTGAGGTGACGAATTCTTTCTTCCTCGAACGCTACAGCCACGTCATGCACATTGTGTCGAATGTCGAAGGTGAACTCGACCCAAAATATGACGTGCTGGATGCGCTTGCTGCGGGCTTTCCGGCAGGCACCGTATCGGGAGCACCTAAAGTGCGCGCGATGCAGATCATTGACGAATTAGAGCGCGACAAGCGCGGCCCCTATGGCGGCTGCATCGGCTATTTCGGCGCGAATGGTGAAATGGATACGTGCATCGTTTTGCGCACCGCTATCGTGAAAGATAGCAAGATGCATGTGCAGGCGGGCGCGGGAATTGTTTACGATTCAAACCCGATGTCGGAACAGCAAGAATGCATTAATAAATCAAAGGCGCTCTTTAGGGCGGCGGATGAAGCGGTTCGCTTTGCGAGCTTTGCTAAACGGGGGCAATAAAAATGACCCGCATCACTCTGATCGATAATTACGATAGTTTCACGTTCAACCTGTTTCATGATTTGGGGAAACTCGGGGCCGATGTGACCGTCATCCGTAATGACGACATCACGACCGAGGCGCTCATCGCGTCATCACCCGATGCAATTGTTTTATCGCCCGGTCCCGGTACGCCCAATGATTCCGGCATTTGCCTTGAGACCCTTGAAAAAGCATCCAAAACGATTCCGATTTTTGGCGTATGCCTTGGCATGCAAGCGATGGGGCAATGTTTTGGTGGCGATGTTATCCGCGCACCTCTTCCGATGCATGGCAAATTGTCGACCGTGCACCACCAGGGCAAAACCATTTTTCGCGGGATCAACGGATCGTTCAAGGCAACGCGCTACCATTCTTTGATTGTTGATCGCCTCACTTGCCCTGACACTCTTGAGATTACGGCAGAAACCGACGATGGCCTTATTATGGGCCTCTCGCACAAGACACTACCCGTGCATGGCGTCCAGTTTCATCCGGAAAGTATTTTGTCCGAGCATGGTCTTGTGATGTTTAAAAACTTTCTCGATATGGCATCGGACTGGAACAAGAAAACCGGTCGCACAAAGGGAGCCCGCTAATGGATGCGATGAAACCCATCATTGCCAAATTAGCGACGGGCGCAACACTCTCGCGCAACGAGGCAGAAGACGCGTTCGGCCAAATGCTGTCGGGCGAAACGACCCAGGCGCAAACGGCTGCGTTCTTGATGGCATTGCGCGTGCGGGGTGAAACCATCGATGAAATAACCGGCGCTGTATCCGCTATGCGCGCCCGCATGCTTCGTGTGGACGCGCCCAGCGATGCGATGGATATCGTTGGTACGGGCGGCGATCATTCGGGAAGCTATAACGTATCAACCCTCGCAGCGTTGATTGTGGCTTCCGCCGGCGTGCCTGTGGCCAAACACGGCAATCGGGCTTTGTCCTCGCGCTCGGGTGCCGCTGATGTATTAACGGCCTTGGGCGTCAAGATTGGTCTTGAGCCTGAAGGCGTCAGCCGTTGTATTCGCGACGCTGGTGTAGGCTTTATGTTCGCCCCAACCCATCACGCCTCCATGCGCCATGTGGGGCCGGTTCGCGTTGAACTTGGCATTCGTACTGTGTTCAATCTTTTAGGTCCGCTTTCTAACCCGGCGAACGTCAAGCGCCAATTGGTAGGTGCCTACTCGGCCGAATGGCTCGAGCCGATGGCGGAAGTTTTAAAATCACTAGGATCAACCGATTTATGGTTGGTTCATGGCTCCGATGGACTTGATGAAATTACAACAACGGGTTCGACCGAAATTGTCGAGCTGAAAAACGGATCGATGCGGCGTTTTTCGATTAAGCCCGAAGATGCAGGCCTTACGAGGGTAGACGGCTCGGCGCTTAAAGGCGGCGATGCCGAGCATAATGCAAAGGCCTTGCTGGCCGTGTTAGAAGGTGAACATACACCTTACCGCGATATTGCTTTGATCAATGCAGGCGCATCTTTGGTCGTGGCTGATCGGGCGCGGGATGTAAAGGAAGGCGTGGCGATTGCTGCAAACGCCATCGATACTGGAGCAACACGCAAGACACTTACTCGCCTCATTGAAGTCTCGAATGTGTAAATGGCCATGACCGATATTTTAGCCAAGATTGAAGCCTATAAGCGCATTGAAATTGCGAACGCCAAATTGCGTGTGTCTGAAAAAGAGATTCAGGCTTTAGCGCTCACATCACCCGCGCCTCGTGGCTTTGCAAAAGCGATCGAACATCATCTTTCGCAAAATCGACCCGCACTGATTGCCGAGATCAAAAAGGCGAGCCCATCCAAAGGACTTATTCGTCCCGATTTCGATCCGCCTGCTTTGGCAAAAGCCTATGAATTGGGTGGCGCTTCTTGCCTCTCAGTGCTGACCGACGAGCCATCGTTTCAAGGGCATCCTGATTTTCTAAAGCAAGCGAAAGCTGCAACATCCCTTCCCGCTTTACGCAAAGATTTTCTCTACGAGCCCTATCAGGTCTATGAGGCCCGAGCGTGGGGCGCCGATTGTATTCTTGTTATTATGGCAGGCGTTGACGACAGCACCGCGCGACAGTTAACGGATACGGCGCATCACTTGGGAATGGATGTGTTGGTTGAAGTCCACAACCGCGAAGAACTCGACCGCGCCTTGCCCCTTGGCACAAAGCTCGTGGGCATCAACAACCGTGATCTTCGTACCTTTGACGTCTCGTTGAGTGTTTCGGAAACCTTGGCGCCGCTCATACCGTCCGATCGCATCGTGGTGGGTGAAAGTGGTATCTTCACGTTCGACGATGTGAAACGCCTCGCCCATTCCAACATTCGAACATTGCTCGTTGGCGAGAGTTTAATGCGGCAAGACGATGTCGAAGCTGCCACAAGAAGCCTTTTATTTGGAACCCACGCATGAGCCAATTAACCCATATCGACGAGACGGGTTCCGCCTCCATGGTCGATGTTTCGGCAAAGCCGATCACCGAGCGTGAGGCGAGTGCCGAGGGTCTCGTCATCATGGCGCCCGAGACGCTGGCTTTGATCAAAAACGGCAATGCTAAAAAAGGCGATGTGTTGGGTGTCGCTCGAATTGCCGGAATCATGGCGGCTAAAAAGACGCATGAACTTATTCCCTTGTGCCATCCTTTAATGCTCTCGAAAATTTCCGTAGAGCTTGAACAAGATGAGGATTTGCCGGGCATTAGAGTGCGCGCAACCGCTAAACTCTCCGGCCAAACGGGTGTTGAGATGGAGGCCTTAACCGCTGTATCGGTGGCATGCCTCACGATCTACGATATGGTGAAAGCCGCCGACCGTACCATGCGGATTGAGGGCATTAAACTCACCGAAAAGCGGGGTGGTAAATCAGGCCACTTCCGGCTTGAGTCCTAAAACGATGAATTTGCTCAGCGTCGAAGAAGCCCATGCCCGCGTGCTCGCCTCGGCCACGCGACTAAGCGTTGAAACAATTGATATCAACGCCGCCTTTGATAGAACGCTGGCGACTGAACTTCATGCCAAGCGCACCCAACCGCCTTTCAATGCCTCAGCGATGGATGGCTATGCCGTTCGCGGTCAAGACGTGGCGCTCAAGGGTAATATTCTCGACATTATTGGTGAATCGGCTGCGGGCCATGGCTTCGATCGTCCGATTGGTGCGATGCAGGCCGTGCGCATTTTTACAGGCGCGCCCGTGCCTGAAGGTGCTGACACCATTTTATTGCAAGAGAATGCCACCAAGAATGATGATAAAGTCATTGTTGATGTTCCCGAAACGGCGGGCCGTCATGTTCGACAGATCGGGCTTGATTTTACCGAAGGCCGCGTTCTACTCCCCGAAGGCCATCGCTTGAACGAACGGAGCCTCGCGCTTGCCGCCGCGATGGGCCATGGCAAAGTTTCCGTCTATCGCAAACCGAAAGTCGCCATTCTCGCGACGGGTGATGAATTGGTATTACCAGGTGAATCCGCGGGGCATGATCACATTGTCGCGTCCAATCATTTAACGGTGGCTGCACTTGTTGGCATGGCCGGTGGCGAGGCTATTCAGCTCGGGATTGCGGGCGATAGTTTCTTGGCGCTTGAGCGCGGCATATTGGCGGCCGAAGCCGAAGGCGCCGATATTTTGGTCACCCTTGGTGGTGCCTCCGTCGGCGATCATGATCTGGTGCAAAACGCCTTAACGCGGCGGGGAATGGATTTAAGCTTCTGGCGCATTGCGATGCGGCCCGGCAAGCCCTTGATTCATGGCAGTCTCGGACCGATGGTGATCCTCGGCCTTCCCGGAAATCCTGTCTCATCTTATGTCTGCGCCCGTCTCTTTCTAATGCCGCTCATCCGCGCGATGCAGGGCGACCCGAATGCCGGCTGTGATCCCTCCGAGCCGGCCATTTTAGGATGCGCGGTTCGGCAAAATGATAAACGGCAGGATTATCTCCGCGCGTCGCTGATATTGGATCCCGAAGGGCTGCCGATTGCGACGCCTTATGATCTGCAAGATTCCTCCATGATCCGCGTATGCGCCGAAGCCGGTGCCTTAGTGATTAGAAAACCCAATTCACCGCCCCAAGCAGCGGGCGAAAAATGCCGGATTATCCGGTTATCATAAAATTCCCCTTGCGGAACACATCAAGAACAGATAGGTTTGTTCATCTTTTGTTTTGGCCTTGAGTCGAGAGGCCTTTGAACGGAGCGAGCCGCCTAATGTTGACCCGCAAGCAAATTGAGCTTCTTCGTTTTATTCAAGATCGGCTCGCCTCGGACGGTGTGCCCCCCTCCTTTGACGAGATGAAAGACGCGCTCGATTTGCGATCAAAATCGGGCATTCATCGGTTGATCACCGCATTGGAAGAACGCGGGTTTATTCGCCGCTTGGCCAATCGGGCGCGAGCGATTGAAGTCATCAAATTGCCAGAGCAGGCCTTACCCAACCACACGCCACGGTCTAAATTTAGCCCGAGCGTGATTGAAGGCGATCTGGGTCGCAATCGGCCAAATGCGGCGAATGATGCGCCGCCTTTTATTTCCATTCCGGTTATGGGGCGCATTGCGGCAGGTACGCCGATCTCCGCCATTCAATCCCGCAGCCATACGATTGGCATGCCGCCGGATATGTTGGCGAGCGGAGATCATTATGCGCTCGAAGTTCGCGGCGATTCTATGATCGAGGCTGGTATTTTTGATGGCGACACCGTGATCATCAAAATGCAAGAAACCGCCGATACGGGGGATATCGTTGTTGCCTTGATCGATGATGAAGAGGCAACGTTAAAGCGCCTTCGCCGCCGTGGGTCTTCGATTGCGCTTGAAGCCGCAAATCCCGCCTATGAAACGCGTGTGTTAGGACCTGATCGGGTGCGCATCCAAGGTAAATTGGTAAGCTTGATGCGGCGGTATCACTAACCCCCATCACCGTGGGGTTATGGGTTGCGCCGTTGGGTCTTCAGGTTCGGCTGTCGGGAATGTTTCAAGCGGCGTGACCGGTTTAGGCTTAGGAGACCATGGGCGGTCGTAAGTGGCCGATCGTGCCCCTTGGATCGTGTAGCCCCCTGCCCCATCTGGTAATAAGGCGACGCTGCCGAGCGATTGCGTTACCTTGTGATCAATGGAGAGCGCGCGGCATTCGCTTGGTAGTTCAAGCGGCGTGACAACGATGGATATGGCCTTGCAATCATCGGCCAAATCACGTTCGCGCAAACTGATCGTGATCGATTTACCGTCCATGAGGCGCGCGAAACATCCCGTTGCATTGCAATAGGCTCCCTGCCGGAGCGTCGCATCATTGGCATTCCGCATATCACCATCGGCCGATAGCCACTGCGCAACGACAAAGGCTGATGCTCCCTTGCCCATAATCATCAATTTTCCATCCGGTCCGCGAGCGGCCAATGACAGACCATTGCGCGCGACGACAACATCAGGGCGGGTGTTATGAAGGGTGAGAGAAAGTCCCAACAGGATCGGAACGACGCCGAGATAACGAAGCTGCGACGACCATAAAGTGAGCCATAAAAGGCCGAAGGTGAGACAGAGCAAGGAAGCTATGGAAATAGCGGGGAGTGCCTGCGTTGCAAAAGGCGTCGATGCGACAAGTCCTGATAGATACAGCATGCCATCAACGGCCCACCCCATGAACTTCCAAAACCAATGGTCCAAGCCAAAAGGGATGGCCAAAACCCCTAAAAATCCGACGGGCATTGCGAGGCTTTCAATGAGCGGAATGGTGAGGGCGTTGCCAATAAGACCCAGCGGCTGAAACCGTTGGAAATGAAAAGCGGAATAAGGACCGGTAGCGGCTTCCGCTAAACAGGTTGTGAGCAACACGGTTTTCGAATGGTTGAACAGCCATCCCAAAAGCCGATCAAAGAGGTTTGGAGGTGGCCCCTTTTCCAGCGCTCTGTTTAATCTCGACGAAAAAATGGGAGGCCTATCGCCACGCGGCGGCAAATGTTCAAACGCTGCAACCAAAGCCGCGACCGCGGCGAAAGACATTTGAAAACTTGGGCCCAAAACGCTTTCAGGTTCAATGACCACGATGATCAAAGCGGCAAAGGCCAAATTGCGCATCGATAGAGCACGACGTCCAATCAAGACGGCCCCAAACATCACCAAACTCATGATGAGCGAGCGTTCGGTTGCCACTTCAGATCCGGCAAAGATGTCGTAAGCCGTAGCGCCGACCATAGCGGCGGCGGCCGCCCATTGTTTAATCGGAAACCGTAACGCCACGCCCGGAACTAAAACGAGGATGCCACGCACGAGAAAGAACACCATTCCGGCAGCCAAAACCATATGAAGGCCCGAAATGGAAACGACGTGATAGATTCCGGCTGCCCGTAAATCATCATTGGTCTCATCGGAGATATAGCCGCGTTTACCGGTAAAAAGAGCCGCCGCAACCGCCCCGCTCTGCCCGCCAATCGACTGAGCGATGCGATCGGTTAGTGCAATCCGTAGCCGATCAACCCGCGCCATCACGTCGAGCCTCCAATCCGTTTGGATCGGCGGCAAAAGTGTAACCGATCCGAGAGCGGAGCCGACACCGCCAATGCGCGCAAAATAAGCGTCACGTGCAAAATCATAACCGCCGGGGCGTGCAGGAAAAGGCGGCGGCAGTAGCCGAACGAGGGCCGAAATATGGTCGCCCGGTGAAATAGGCGTTCGGCTCGCAACGCTTATCCTAAGCCGAAAAGGAATGTCGTCGCTTTTGTTGCCAAGCTTAATGGTCCTGATCAGGAGCCGTCCGCCGCTAGCGCTCCAATCGATTGTTTCAATGATCGCGTCGACATGCGTGATTACGGTTTCTTTTAGGATCGGCGCATCGGACCGCAGGGTGCGTAAACCGCCGGAGATGAAGCCCATGGCGACCGCGAGGAAGGCGCCCAAGAAAAAACGGATTGAATCCCTTGCACCTTGGAAAATAACGAACGCCATCAGAAGTGCTACCGAAAGGCTCAGCGAAGCCCAAATATTGGGTTCTTCCTCGGCCAAAAAATAAAGGAGCACGCCCACCATTGAGAGTGGCGCCAGCCAAAGCACAAGTCGCCTTGCGTCGATCTCCGCTAAAATGGCGTCAGTAAACCATGTTCGAAGATGACCCGCGGCAACGGATAGAGCAAATGGCGCGCTTTTGCCGAAACGCCCAATAAGAGCCGTGCCAATCGCTTGAGCACGCTTGGGGCGATCAGGACGCCAGTTCTGCATGGAATATGCGTGCCCTTCTTGGATCCGTACTTAACCTTGGCGATATTCAATGGTACAGGACTGACGCATTCAGGCCAGAACCGTAAGGTTGCGAAACGGCCAGTTGCAACCAGGAAGTTCAGGAACCTCAATGTCTAAACCCGTGATCACTCGCTTTGCCCCCTCCCCAACCGGCTTTCTGCATATTGGCGGCGGCCGCACGGCCCTGTTTAATTGGCTATATGCCAAGCGGCACGGCGGTAAAATGCTGTTGCGCATTGAGGATACCGATCGCGAGCGCTCAACCGACGCAGCCATCGAGGCGATCCTAGACGGGTTGCGCTGGCTAGGCATCGATTGGGACGGTGATGTTGTCTATCAATATGCTCGCGCCGATCGGCATCGCGAAGTTGCCGAAACGCTTCTCGCATCGGGCAACGCCTATAAATGCTATGCCTCACAGCAAGAATTGGAAGACATGCGCGAAAAGGCCCGCGCTGCTGGACAACCCATGCGCTATGACGGACGCTGGCGCGAACTTGGCGGATCAGACGCCGAAAAGGCCGCTATCGCCGAAGGCCGCAAGCCCGTTATCCGCCTTAAAGCACCACAAGAAGGCGAGACGGTCGTAAACGACCATGTCCAAGGCCGCGTGGTATGGCAAAACAAAGATCTTGATGATCTCGTATTGCTCCGCTCCGATGGCAATCCAACCTATATGTTGGCTGTGGTGGTTGATGACCATGATATGGGCGTAACCCACGTCATCCGCGGCGACGACCACCTCACCAACGCCGCCCGCCAAACGCAAATCTATCAGGCAGCCGGCTGGGACGTTCCACAAATGTCGCATATCCCGCTTATTCATGGGCCAGATGGCGCGAAGCTTTCCAAACGCCACGGCGCACTTGGTGTCGATGCCTATCGCGCCATGGGTTATTTGCCAGCTGCCATGCGCAATTATCTTGTCCGCCTCGGTTGGAGCCATGGCGATCAAGAATTTTTTACAACCGATGAAATGGTCTCGGCTTTTGGCCTTGAGACGATTGGTCGCTCGCCTGCCCGTTTCGACTTTGCCAAACTTGAGCATATTAACGGCCATTACATGCGCGCCAGCACGGACGCCGACCTATTGGCTGCGATTGAGAATCTTTTACCGGAAATTGGAAATGAGCGCGGCTGGCCTTCCTCCCTTTCGGATAAGGCCCGCGGTGATTTCTTGATGGCAATGCCGGGGTTAAAAGAACGCGCCAAGACGCTCATTGAGCTGATCGATTCTGCCTATTTTATCTATGCAACCCGTCCGCTCAATTTTGAGCCAAAGGCAGAAGCGATTTTGGCCGATGGCGGCAAGGAACGAATTGTCGCGATGCTGCCAAGCCTAGCGTCCGTCACCGATTGGAGCGCCGAGACGACGGAAGCAGTGGTTCGTTTGTTTGCCGAAAGCCAAGGACTCAAATTGGGGCAAGCGGCGCAACCTCTGCGTGCTGCATTAACCGGCCGCTCTACTTCACCGGGCCTATTCGACGTTATGGCCGTTTTGGGGCGCGACGAGTGCCTTGCCCGCCTGAGGGATTTAGCCATTTAAAGGGCGGGCAAGACCCCCCGAATTCGAAATGCTGCACTGCGAGGATTAGCCTTTAGCGTGATTGTGCAGCGCCCCTAAGTGGAGTACCTATAGCCTGTGCCGATCCATAGGCAGTTTTAGGCCAAATCCGTTCAGGAAAGCTTTAGCATGTCGAAACCCGTCTCTTTAAATGTCGCCGATCAGAAATTGGACCTCACCGTTAAAGACGGAACCATTGGTCCGAGCGTGGTCGATATTGCCAAGCTATACGCCCAGACAGGGATGTTTACCTATGACCCGGGATTCACCTCGACGGCGAGCTGTGAGTCGAAAATTACCTACATCGACGGCGACGAAGGCGTATTGCTTTACCGCGGATACCCGATCGACCAATTGGCCGAACACGGCGATTTTCTCGAAACCTGCTATCTCCTGCTTTACGGCGAACTGCCTAATCCAGCGCAGCGGACCGACTTCAATTATCGCGTTACGCGCCACACAATGGTGCATGAACAGATGATGCGCTTTTTCCAAGGCTTCCGCCGTGACGCGCATCCAATGTCGGTGATGGTCGCAAGCGTTGGCGCCTTGTCGGCGTTCTATCATGACTCAACCGATATTGCGGACGAAAACCAGCGCATGATTGCGTCCATGCGCATGATCGCGAAGTTCCCAACGCTCGCCGCGATGGCCTATAAATATTCCATCGGCCAGCCTTTCGTGTACCCACAAAACGACCTCGACTATACGTCGAATTTCCTCCGCATGTGCTTTGCCGTGCCGACGGAAGAATACAAAGTCAATCCGGTTCTCTCGCGTGCATTGGACCGTATCTTTATCCTCCATGCCGATCACGAACAAAACGCGTCAACATCAACCGTTCGTTTAGCCGGCTCATCCGGTGCCAACCCATTCGCGTGCATCGCTGCAGGTGTAGCGTGCCTTTGGGGACCAGCGCATGGTGGTGCTAATGAAGCCGCTCTAAAGATGCTTCAAGAGATCGGTACCGTTGATAAGATTCCACATTACATCGCGCGCGCAAAAGACAAGAACGATCCGTTCCGTCTGATGGGCTTCGGCCATCGCGTTTATAAGAATTACGATCCGCGTGCCAAGATCATGCAAAAGACGACGCATGAAGTATTAAATGAACTCGGCATCAAGGACGATCCGTTGCTCGACGTGGCAATGGAACTCGAGCGCATTGCGCTGAGCGATTCCTATTTCATCGAGAAGAAACTCTATCCGAATATCGATTTCTATTCGGGCATCACGTTGAAAGCGATGGGCTTCCCAACCTCGATGTTCACGGCGCTATTTGCCTTGGCCCGTACGGTCGGCTGGATTGCGCAGTGGAAGGAAATGATTGAAGATCCAGGCCAGAAGATTGGTCGTCCGCGTCAGCTCTACACCGGTGCGCCACAACGCGATTATGTGCCGACGCATATGCGTTGATGCCTAAGGCATTTACGAGATTAAAAGGGGTGCCAATGGCGCCCCTTTTTAATGCCCAATGGCCAGTAGTTCAGCGATGATGTCGGCTGCTTTTTGACTTGGGTTTGACGCGCCAATCGCCATCGAATGAGCAAGCCTGTCAAAACCATTTAACTGCTTTTGCCGCTGCACCGTATCCGTCAACAGAGGCAATAGATCGGCTGCTAATTGCTCAGGATTACAGTCGGCTTGAATCCGTTCCGGAATGACATTTTCGCCGATGATCAGATTGGCAAGGACGATGGAGGACACATGAATGAAGTGCCTTATCTGGCCTTCAATAGCCCCAACGCGGTAGCCAACGGCCATCGGCACCTGTGCCAAGGCAAGTTCTAAGGTCACCGTACCCGATGCCGCCAAGGCAGCTTTGGCGCGTCGGAAGGCCGTAAATTTTTCTACCTCGCCAAACACGAGCTTGGGCTTGATCGACCAATGCTCTATCGCTGCCTCAACCATTGGCCTCACATGATCGACGACGGGCAAAACAAATTCCAAATTGTGACCGTAACGCTCCGAAACCAATTGGATGGTTTCGCCGAAGATCGGCATTAAACGTTGAATTTCAGAACGACGACTACCTGGAAGAACGAGCACACAGGGTGGCTGCTCTTTCCGTTGTGCCTCATCAACGGCACTAGGTCGCAATACATCCAAACGCTCAATCAGCGGATGACCGACATAGCTGCAGAGTGGACCACCCAAACGACGGTGCGCTTCAGGCTCAAAAGGTAAGATCGCCAAGACATGATCAATATAGCCTTGCATGGCTTTCGCGCGACCGGGGCGCCACGCCCAAACGGACGGGCTAACATAATCAACAACCGGCAGGTTCGGCAAAACGCGCCGCACTTGTTTAGCAACCCGGTGCGTAAAATCAGGACTATCGATAATCAACAAAAGATCGGGTTGAAAGGCAATCATAGCTGCGGCTGTTTCACGGATCCGACGCAACAAAGACGGTAGACGTTTTATAACAGGGACAATGCCCATTACCGCGATGTCTTCCAGCGGAAACACACTGCTCAGCCCTGCTTGCTCCATCGCAGGTCCGGCGATACCAAAAAACTCGATAGGCCGCGAACCAAACCGTTCTCGTAGAGCAGGAATAAGCTTCGCACCAAGCGCATCACCGGAAATTTCGCCAACGATAATTCCGATGCGTAAAGGACGCTGCGTCGTAATCATCCTTTAACCCCCGCGATAAAAATTCCCTTTCGATCCGCATCTTTGATCAATCGTTCTTTTTCGACAAGGATGACATCATGAGCCGCAACCGCGATACCGATTAATCCAGCCTTCGCCGCCGATTGAACCGTCTTTGGTCCTATAGCTGGTAAATCAACGCGCCTATCTTGATCGGGCTTGGAAGCCTTAACCAAAATCGCACTGGGCTTCTCAAGACTCACGCGACGATTTCTTTGGAGGTCGCTTACACGACGCAACATCGCATCGGTGCCCTCAGGACCTTCGATGGCCAAAATGCGACCACCCCCAACAACGACCCCTTGCCCAAAATCAAACCGGCCCATGGTTGTTAAACACTGCAAGGCAAGCTCAATATCGGCCTTATTCTCATCGTTCAATTTTACCTGACCAAGACTACCAAGCGGCGCAAGCAAATCGGGGGCAACTTGATCGACCCCTAGGACTTCAAATCCTTCATCGTTAAACAGTCGAATAACGCCCCGTAAAATTCGATCATCGCCGCCGCTTACGATACGACGCAGCTCATCACGGTTGCGAAAAAAAGTATAAATCGAAAAGAGCGCCATAGGTCCGGGGCGAGCAACACCACCTGCCAAGACAAGCTTGTTAATGCCTTGCTGGCGTAGCGCATCTAAAACGCGGTGCGGATCAAGCATATCAGCGTAAACATGCGAGAAGGAACGCACGCCACGTTCTGCAAAGCCACGCAATCCGACAACGAAAACCGAATGTCCGGACCGTTGAATCGATGCTGCAATTTCAAGCGGAAACGCGCCGCTACCGGCTATAACCCCGATCCGTTCGCCCGACATCACGGGCGACAATCACGCGGCCTTGCTGTCGCGCGGCGTACACACCGACCGCGTTCCGCTCGCCCGCAAGAAGTCGAGAATTTCAACGACAATCGGATCATTGGCGAAATTATTTTGCACATCTTCAATACGCTCTTGTAACGTACCTTCTTCGGCAAAAAGCAAACGATAGGCGCGTCGAATATCTTGGATCGCCTCACGCGAAAATCCGCGGCGTTTCAACCCGACCATATTAAGCCCGGCCAAATGCGCGCGATTTCCCAAGGCGATGCCATAAGGGATCACATCATTTTCAACGCCCGAGAGGCCACCAATAAAGGCATGCGCGCCAATGCGACAAAATTGATGAACCGCAGCGCCGCCGCCCAAAATCGCGAAATCGCCTACTTGGCAATGGCCAGCCAACATCACATTGTTTGAAAAAATAACATCATTGCCAATGATGCAATCATGGGCGACATGGGAATTGGCTAGAAAGGTACAGCGATCACCAACACGGGTAACAAGGCCGCCACCTTCTGTGCCGGGGTTCATGGTGACGCCTTCGCGGATCGTACATTTAGCGCCGATTTCAAGCGTCGATTCCTCGCCGTGAAATTTTAGATCCTGCGGAATATGACCAATCGAGGCGAAAGGAAAAATACGCGCGCCGGGGCCAATATTGGTACGGCCTGAAATCGATACTTGGCTCACCAGTTCTGAGCCATCTCCTAATTCAACATCAGGCCCCACGGTGCAAAACGGACCGATCACAACGCCCGTGCCGAGCTTTGCGGATGGATCGACGACGGACATCGGATGGATTTGGGTTGATTGATTCATGCCCAAAACCTTAATTGACCAACATCGCGCTAAGCTCAGCCTCGCAGACGATCTTACCGTCTACGGTTGCGGTTCCTTGGAACCACCACATATTCGCGCGCTGACGCAATTTCTTAAGATGATAATGAACCGTATCGCCGGGGCCTACAGGCTTTCGAAATTTGGCATTATCGATCGTCATAAAATAAACGATCTTAGGAGCGGCATCATCTTTTGAAGCAACGCACAAAGCGCCCGCCGTTTGTGCCATTCCTTCGATCAACATTACGCCGGGCATAACGGGGCGGCCCGGAAAATGCCCGTTGAATTGTGGTTCATTGAAGGTGACGTTTTTAATACCGATGCATGATTCATCACCATCCATTTCAATGATCTTATCGACCAATAAAAAAGGATAACGATGGGGAAGCAATTCGAGGATCCTTAGGATGTCAGCCGTCCCTAATTCCTTCTTGCCGGTATCATTCATCGTCCAACTCCGTTCCGTCTTTTCGTTCGCTTGCGCTCGATGCTTTTGTATTGCCACGGGATGTCTGAGCCAAACGACCCAAAACAGCAACTTCCCTAAACCATTCCTTGATCGGCTTTGCAGGGTAACCGCCCACTTTCGAACCAGGAGGCAGATCCCCGATAACCGAGCTGCCACCGGCAATCTGGGTTCCACGGCCAATTTTAATATGGCCGTTAAATCCAACTTGTCCGCCGATCACACAGAAATCACCAATTTCCGTGCTCCCCGCAATACCCGTTTGAGCTGCGATGAGGCAATGCCTGCCGATGACCACGTTATGTGCGACGTGCACCATATTATCGATCTTGGAACCCTCGCCAATGATCGTATCCCTAACGCCGCCGCGATCAATTGTAACCTGCGCGCCGAGTTCAACCTTATCCTGAACAATAACGCGTCCGATTTGCGGTACTTTGCTATGTCCCTCACGACCAATGGCAAAGCCGAACCCATCTTGTCCAAGGCTCACGCCAGAATGAATAATGACATCATTGCCGATAAGCGAATGAATGATCGTAACATTCGATGCGATATGGCAATGGCGGCCAATTCGGACATAAGGGCCGATAACCGTATTGGCCCCAATCGTCGACCCCTCGCCGATTTCAACACCAGGACCAATTACAACGCCGGGATCAAGCGAAATTCCAGATTCAAGGCGGGCTTCTGCATGAACGGTGGCGCCCGGAAAAATACCCGAGCGTCCAAAAACGGGGGATGGAAATGCTGCCTCCGGATAAAGCGCCATCGCAGCCTTTGCAAAGGCTCCGTAAGGATGGCCTACAACAAGAGCAACCGTGCCGCTGGGTACTAAATGCGCATCGGCAGCGGAAACAAAACAGGCCCCCGCGCGGGTATTTTGCAGCGCTTTCCGATAGGCTGAATTATCGAGAAAGGACAGCTCCGATGCACCAGCCCTGTCGAGCGTTGCGACGCCGACTAAAACGAGTTCGGTTGGGAATCCAGCGGCAAGAGACGCAGAAGTGAGTTCCGCAATTTCCAAAAGGCTCCGCGGGGTAACCTCAAAAAATTGACCGTCACTCCGCGTCACTCAACCATCCAAATCAGTCTTTGAGCTGCCAACAGGTCTACCAATTAGAATGTAGAACCGGCCGAGAACCTGAATACCTGCGTCTGATCGTAATCATTCTTGGTGACAGGATAAGCAAGATCAAGCCGGATCGGGCCAATTGGCGACGCCCAAAGCACACCTGCGCCGACTGAGCTGCGGATCGATTTGTCATCACCGACAACGCTAACGTTTGAGGTAGGACCGGAATAGCCGAAGAGCGTACCAGCATCCGCAAAAATCGCGCCTTTCAGGCCAACTTCACGTGGCATACCAAACAACGGGAACTGAAGTTCGCTTGAACCACCCAGATAGGTAGTGCCACCCAGAGCGTTACGGGAAACTTGAGCCGTATTGCTGTCACGTGCGCCAAAGCCCGACATAGCAAAGCCGCGGACCAGATCAGGGCCCATGAAGAAGCCATCAATGATCCGAAGATTATCCGAATAAACGTAACCCGCCTGCCCTCTCAGCAAGCCCGTAAACGTATCCGAAAGCTCGTGATAATATTTGAGATCGGCTGTTGTTTTGATGAAACGCGAGTCACCACCAAATCCAGCAATGTCCTGCTTTAATTCATGCATCTGACCGGAGCGCGGATTATTCACGTTATCAAGCGTGTTATAGGCCAGTGTGTAACCCAAAGCTGAGGTCAGGTTGTTACCCTGAGCACTTTGAATGGCCAAAGACGCATTCGAGCTATCAGTGATCGTCAAATTGTTATTGTAGATTGAATAACGACCGGTGATCGAAAACTCTTCTGTTAACGGAGCACCGAGACGGAATGTAGCGCCCGTCTTCACGTTCGAATAATAAGCAAATTGGGAATTGTCGTTTTGCTTCGAATACAAATCAAAACCACCAGCCAAATGACGATCCAAGAAATATGGCTCGGTGAAATTGAATTCCACGCCCTTCGAATATTGACCGGTTGAGCCGCGAACACGCGCAAACTGACCCTTGCCCATCAAATTCGATTCTTGAACGCCGACTTCGGCAAGAACGCCTTCCGACGTTGAGTAACCACCGCCGACCGAGAATTGACCGGTGGACTTATCCTCGACGTCGACATTCACGATCACACGATCAGGCGTTGAACCCGGCTCATTAGAAATGCGAACCGATTTAAAGAAGCCAAGATTGTTCAAACGACGCTCGGTACGGTCGACCAACACCTTATTGTAGGCATCGCCCTCACCGATATCGAACTCGCGACGAATAACGTAATCGCGCGTACGGGTATTGCCACGAACATTGATACGCTCGATGTAAACGCGCGGACCTTCTTCGACAACAAAGGACAGCTTAATTGTCGACGTCGCAGGATCACGGTCACCTTTAGGACGCACTTGCGAGAATGCGTAACCCTTAGCGGAAACCTGCGTCGTAATGCCGTAAATAGACTTCTCAACCAAATCAGAATTGTAAACATCACCCTGGTTAAGCGCGACCTTTGGACGAAGCGACTCAGCAGTGATTTCCGGAATCTTGGAAACAATCGAAATATCGCTGACTTTGTACTGCTTGCCTTCATCAACCGTAATCACGACGCGATAACCGGCTGCAGCTTCGTCATAGTTTACCTTGGTGTCGACGACGCGCATATCGGCGTAACCGTGACGCAGATAGAAACGGCGCACCAACTCAGCATCGGCAGCCAAACGGTCCGCATCATAAACGTCCGACGTCTTGATCCATGAAAGCCAATTGCTTTCTGTCGTCTGCATTTCATCGCGCAAGCGACCTGACGAGAAATTGGCATTGCCGGAGAACTCAATCGACTTCACGCCGGTCTTGCTGCCTTCATTGACCGTAAACACGACGTCGATCTTACCGTTTTCAAGCTGAACGATGCGCGACTGAACATCAACACTGGCGCGACCAACGCGCTGATAAATTTCCTTGATCCGCGCGATATCGGCATCAAGCGCCGCTTGCGTGAACGAGCCACGCGGCTTCAGTTGAAGCTCCCCCTCAAACATCTCCGACTTGAGTCGCTTCGTGCCCTCAAAGGCCACGCGGTTGATGATGTTGTTTTCTTTGACCGTTACAACGATCTCATCACCTTTTTTTGCGATATCGACGCTCGAAAAAAGTCCGGTCGCCAGAAGGTCCTTCTTGGCAACATCAATGGACTGGCCCGAGACATAGGATTGAATAGTCGTCACATCGACCCGGCTATTGCCCTTAACAACGATAACCTCTGCGTGTCCGGGCACAATCGTGCCGAACGACAACATGACCATAACCGTAAGGAAGAAAAACGACCGACGGCCAAGAGCAAAGGCGGTTTTAACTAACATCATTGCAACACAATCCCGATCCGAGCGTGGACCACCCCGAACATCGTGGGTAGCCTAATACGACTTCTACCTTTTAACGCTTTTGCAGCCTACTGCAAACACTTGGCCGAAAAATATCGCCGATTTCTCGTCAAATTTTGCAATCAGGATTATCCAATGGTTAACGCTAACGGCTAACGAAGATCCAAATAGAGGGAAAACAACGTCAGACATGCAATAATGGCTAATCCAATCTTGAATATAACTTCCGTAACCTTCTGATTCAAAGCGCGATTTCTGACAGCCTCAATGGCATAAAGCACCAGATGGCCGCCATCGAGAAGTGGGATCGGCATAAGATTGAGCAGACCAATGGACACCGATATCATTCCGGCAAACCCAATGAGCGCATTTAGGCCGAGTTTGGCCACTTCACCCGACATCTTGGCGATGCCCACCGGCCCAGACAATTGATCGGTGGAGGCCCTTCCCGAGATAAGTCCACTCAGAAAATCGCCACTGCTCTCTATCACATTCCAAGTCTGACGAAGCCCGAAGGCCATCGCCCCCAAGACCGTTTCCTGCTTCATAATCAGGGTTGTGGCGTCTCGTGCCGCGGCAATACCGAGCACGCCCATGCGCCGGTTTCCCGCTATCGACTCTCTCAATTGCATTTTCGGCGTAGCGACCAAGGGAATCTCGGCGCCATCGCGGTTAATTACGAATTTCAGCGGAACGCCGGCATACATGCCAACGATTCTCTGGAGATCGATAAAGCTTTCGACCTCCGTTCCTTCAACCGACAGGATAATATCTCCGACCTTGAAGCCCGCTTCCGCCGCGGCACTATCAGCAACGACACTTGCCACTTTTGGAATGAGCACAACCCGTCCGTACAGATAGGCGCTCGTCGAAAAAATGACGATTCCGAGCAAAATACTGGCTAATGGGCCAGCCAATACGATCAGAAATCGCTTCCACACGGGCTGGAAAACAAAACTAACCGCTCGCTCTTCTGGCGATAAGGCTTCTGCGGTGTCGTAGTCCGGCGTGCTGGCGGGATCGACATCGCCAAAAAAGCGAACAAATCCGCCAAGCGGCAGCAGTGCAATGCGCCAACGGGTCCCGCTGCGATCATTCCAACCAATCAGTTCAGGACCGAATCCAATGGAAAATGTAGTGACACGAACGCCGCACCAACGCCCGACAAGGTAATGTCCCAATTCGTGGAAAAAGACGATAATCGTCAGAACAAACAAGAACGGGACAATAGTATTGATAAATCCGCCTGCCAGATAGCTCGGAATGTCAGTGATATTCATGAAACCAACCCTAAAATCTAATCTGCTCGGCTAACATATAATTGGGGCTAGGGTGTGACACGTCAGGCTCCCGCTCGACCGTCCACACCTATCAAACGGAAAAAATCCCCGTTACCAGCATGAGATAAAAGGCCGCGGCTGTATAAGAGTCGAGCCGATCCATAATACCACCATGCCCCGGGATTAAATGACCCGAATCCTTGACCCCGAACCGACGTTTCATCGCCGATTCGAACAAATCCCCGCATTCAGACACCAGCGCCGTCGTAAGAGTGAGAAAAATTAAAGGCCATCCTTCCAACCACTCCACCGCCAACCCTAGTTTGGCGGCATAAACGGCAGAAATCGGCACCACTGTTCCGGAAAGCAATCCGCCGATAAAGCCGGACCACGTCTTTTTCGGGCTAACGGATGGCCATAATTTAGGGCCGCCGATTCTACGGCCTACAAAAAACGCGCCGATATCCGAAATCCAAACGACCAAGAATAACCAGACGATGATGATCAGCCCTTCGGGCTCTCGCGCCCTCACCATCATAGGCCCTAAGACGACAGCCGCCGCATAGAGCGGGCCGAAGAACAACCACGGCCAAGCCATGGACGGACGTCGAAACGCCCCTACATTAATAAGCCCCGCCAATATGACCGGCGCAAATCCGATCAGAGGTGGCACCGATTTCCAAACCAGCAACCCAATGCTACAAATGAGTCCAGCGGCGCCAATCGCAACGGAAAACCATTGTTTCCGTCCCGAAAAGCCAATGACCCCTTGCCACTCACTGAGCACGGCGATGGCTGCTACGCCCCAAACAATGGCAAATATTAGCCCGCCATACCACGCGCTCCCGAGCGCAAGAAGCGCGAGTGCAATCGCCGATAACACGCGGCTTTTAAGTTCCGATGCTTTTCCAGCCCCATTTCCCGCAGGAGTGGAGGATGCGACAGGATCAATCAACGCGATCCGCCGATCGCCGCTGACAATCCGCCAAACCGCCGATCACGGACGCGATAGGCGTCGATGGCTTGCAATAAGGCATCGCGGCCGAATTCAGGCCAAAGCACTGGGCTGAAAACCAATTCTGAATAGGATGCCTGCCATAAGAGAAAATTGGAGAGCCTCTGCTCACCCGATGTCCGAATAATGAGATCGGGATCGGGAATTCCGGCTGTATTGAGCCGGGCTGCAATCATATCTTCCGTTATGGCCGAGGGCTGCAAATGACCGGCAGCGACATCGGCAGCCAACGCCCGGACGGCATCGGCGATTTCACGACGCGCGCCATAATTAAAGGCAACAACGAAGGTCAGGCCGGTATTACCACTGGTTAATTTCTCAGCCTCATCGAGCAGAGCGACGATGTCGGCCGATAATCCGTCATCCACCCCTATCACCCGTATGCGCACATTGCGCGCATGCAAATCGGCAAGGTCATTGCGGATAAAGCGGCGCAGCAACCCCATCAATTCGGCGATTTCGGCAACGGGCCTACGCCAATTTTCTGATGAGAAACTATAAACCGTCAGGAACCGGATACCCAATTCCTCGGCGGCCGTAATGGTCCGGCGCAACGCATCGACACCCCGGCGATGGCCCTCAAATCTTGGCAGGCCGCGTTGCGACGCCCACCGCCCATTGCCGTCCATGATAATGGCGACATGATCGGGGATATAGGAAATGGGGTCCGTCATAGAGGGTGACAAAGGGTGTTTACCGAAACATTTAATTACGTAACGTTTTAGACTATCAAAAGGTTACAAAACCCTAGACCTGCATAATTTCTTTTTCTTTGGCACCGAGAATCTGATCGATCTCAACGATCGACTGATCCGTGGCCTTTTGAACCTGATCCGACTGTCTTGAGACATCATCTTCGCTCATCTTGCCGTCCTTCTCAAGTTTCTTGAGAAGATCGAGTCCGTCCCGGCGTACATGGCGTACTGCAACGCGGGCTTCTTCGGAATATTTATGCGCAACTTTGACCATTTCTTTGCGGCGCTGCTCGTTCAATTCAGGGATGCGCACCCGGATGATCTGACCTTCCATTTGAGGGTTAAGGCCAAGATTAGCCTCCCGAATGGCCTTATCAACAGCCGCCGCCATGGACCGATCCCAAACTTGAACAGACAGCATGCGAGGCTCAGGAACCGTTACGGTTGCCACCTGATTGAGTGGCATGGATGAACCATAGGCATCCACTTGGATAGGATCGAGCATTGACGACGAAGCACGACCCGTCCGCAGCCCCGCTAGATCATGCTTATAAGAGGCAATTGTCGCCTGCATACGGCGTTTTAAATCAGCAAGATCAAAGGTTGCGCTCATGGCTTGGTAGGCTCCTAACACGAAAACAGATATGACTCTTTAATTACGACGTAGGCCTACCCCTTTCAAGGCGTAACCAGAGTGGATTTCGCCTCGCCCCGCAAGATCGCGGTAATTGCCCCCTCACCATGCGCCGAACCGACCAAAATATTTAGTCGGTTTTCCCGCGCCAAAGCAAAGGCCGCCGTATCCATAATTTTAAGGTCGCGAGCAATCGCGTCATCATGGGTCAGGCGATCATACCGAGTAGCCGTCTTATCTTTATTCGGATCCGCCGTATAAACACCGTCAACTTGTGTCGCTTTTAAAACGGCGTCACATTTAAGCTCGACGGCCCGAAGAACGGCTGCCGTATCGGTCGTAAAGAACGGGCTACCCGTCCCCCCTGCCAACACAACGATACGGCCCTTTTGCATATGGTGCGATGCCAATTGCCGCGCATAGGTCTCGCAGATCGTGGGGACAGCAACAGCCGATAGCGTCCGCGCCGATGTGCCATGCGCCTCAATGGCACCTTCAAGCGCAATAGAATTCATGATGGTCGCCAACATGCCCATCGAGTCAGCGGTCGCGCGGTCAATCCAACCGGCTGCACCCACTTTGGCACCCCGGATGATATTGCCGCCACCGATAACGACCGCAATTTCATATCCGGCCCGCGAAGCCGCTGCCAAATCCGCAGCTAATCGTGAGAGGGTAGCGGGTGCCAACCAATATCCATCGGCAGCAATCAGGGCTTCACCCGACAATTTTACAAGGACACGCTTGATATCAGCCATGGAAGCCTCCGTTTATTCTTCTATCGTCAAAAAAAAGGCGGTGCCAAGCACCGCCTTTTGAATTCTTGCATCAGGCTTTGACGCCCGATGCCGCCGCGACTTCTGCGGCGAAATCGCTTTCTTGTTTCTCAATGCCCTCGCCCAAGGCGTAACGAACGAAGCCCTTAAGCTCAACGGGGCCGCCAACGCGCCCAGCCGCTTCTTTCACAGCCTGTGCAACGGTCTTCGATGGATCATGAATATAAGACTGCTCAAGCAAGCAAACCTCTTTGTAGTAAGTCTTGATGCCGCTCTCGACGATCTTCTCGATCACATTGGCAGGCTTGCCAGCGTTCTTTTCAGCCAAAACAGCCTTTTCGCGAGCAATCGTGCCAGCGTCCAAACCCGAAGCATCAAGTGCCTGCGGATTGGCTGCTGCAACATGCATGGCGATTTGACGGCCAAGGGCCAACAATTCATCGGCCTTGCCCGTCGACTCAAGGGCCACGATCACACCAATTTTGCCCAAACCATCCGCAATCGACGAGTGGATATAAGAACCGATGGCGCCTTCATGTACCGACAACTCGGCTGCGCGGCGAAGCGTCATGTTTTCACCGATTGTGGCGATGGCGTTCTGGATGGCTTCCTGAACTGTGCCGCCGCCGGGATAATGCGTCCCGTTGAGCGCGTCGACATTAGCCGACTTTTCGAGCGCAACATTCGCGATCGTCGTGACAAGCGACTGGAATTCTTCGTTGCGTGCTACGAAATCCGTTTCCGAATTGACTTCAACGACGACGCCCTTCTTGCCGGAAACGCGCAGGCCGATCAGGCCTTCAGCCGCGACACGGCCAGACTTCTTGGCGGCCTTTGCCAGACCCTTGGTGCGCAACCAATCGATAGCGGCTTCGATATCGCCGTTGTTCTGATCAAGCGCCGTCTTGCAATCCATCATACCAGCGCCGGTCTTCTCGCGAAGATCCTTCACCATTCCCGCGGTAACAGTTGCCATGGGATAATCCTTTCATCCGTTCATAAGAATGACGGCGACCCGAAAGCCGCCGTCTCGTTTATCACAAGGACCGATTCGCGTGACAG
>CANGLU010000022.1 GCA_947455025.1 Hyphomicrobiales bacterium | reverse complement strand
TCCTCAAAGGCATGATCGCCTGCCTTTTTATGCAACGCATTGGCTAAGAAAACCGCGTCATAAGCGAGCGTCGCGATCCGCACAGGATCGCTGCCGAATTTCGCCCGATAGCGAGCGGCGAAGGCATCATACCCCGATTTATCCGGCATCGCGTACCAGCCGCCTTGAAACTGCGGCGTCGAAAACACACGCGCATCATCCCACGCGCTTGTGCCTAACAGCTGGATTTTCTTCGTGTCGATCCCGGCTGATTGCAGCGCTTTGCCTGCCGCTACGGCCCCATCGCCATTCTCCGGCAAAAACAGCGAATCCATCTGGTCCTTAATGCCCGCCAACCGCTTCGCCGCCGCGTCTACCGACGAGCCCGAATAGCGCTCAATCGCCAAAAGCCTTATGCCCCGTCGCGCCGCGCCATCTTGCAGCACAGCGTTGACCGCCGAACCATAGGGCGTATCGGGGATCAAGGCACCGAGCGATTTTTTACCATTCGCCGCCGCGTAATCCAAAATTCGGTCGACATCCGATTGCGGCATAAAGCTCAACAAATAAACGCCCCGTCCCGCCACACCCGAATCGGTCGAAAACGCGATCACAGGCTTACCCGCCGACCGCGCAATCGAACCCGAAACTTGCACGGAGGGCGCAAGCAAAGGTCCGATAATCGCCGAAGCGCCTTCCGCCATCGCTTGCTTGGCGGCTTCGCGTGCGCCATCGGGCGTTCCGCGCTCGTCTTTCACAACCAAATCAATCGAGGCGCCCGAAAACTCCGCCATCGCCATATCGGCCGCATTTTTAAGCGATTGCGCGACATTCCCCGTGGTTCCCTGCGCCGATAGCGGCAGCAGCAACGCGACGCGCACCGTTCCTGCCGGAGGCGGTGCCGCAATGGCCGCTGGTTGGGCGGCATCAACGGGCGCAGCACCCGGCGCGCCAAGTTCCGTCCCCGTAATCGGCTCTGATGTTTGCGCGGCCGTTTCAGGCTCGGCCGGTTGATCGGGCAGCGAAACCTGCGGCGTCATAATGGCGCCGCCCATTCGATTAGAGGCGACACAGCCGGTAAGGAGCGTGCAAAGAAGAGTGAAACCAACAAGCCGCATTATCCGCGCTTGACCATGGACGACTTTCATCAACAACCACTCTCCCAACGTCAATTCTCTTAAGCCATCATACAAGGGGTCCTTGCACGATCGCAATGCAGATGCGCTTGCGTCACAAGGTTACCCCATGCCAATCCTCTTTATGAATGCGATGGATCGCCCGGAGACTGTGATGCGCGATGATAAGGCCTCTTCCTACACCGTTTTCGGCTTGAAAGCCGAAGCCGAAGGAATCGCCCCCGGTCTCCACGTTGTCGCCACCCCCATTGGCAATTTGCGCGATATGTCGCTGCGCGCCTTGTCTACGTTGGCCGCAGCCAATGCGGTGCTTGCGGAAGACACGCGCGTTAGCCGCACTTTGTTGGCCCATTATGGAATAACGACGCCGCTCATTCCATATCACGAGCACAATGCGGCAGAGATGAGGCCGAAGGTCTTGAAACGTTTGCATGCGGGTGAAGCACTCGCTTTGATCTCGGATGCGGGCACGCCGCTGGTATCCGACCCCGGCTATAAGCTCGTCGAAGCCGTTCTTGAAGAAGGCCTAAAGGTCACGCCCGTTCCAGGGCCATCCGCCGTCCTCGCCGCCCTCGTCGCAGCAGGTTTGCCAACCGATCGCTTCTTCTTCGAAGGCTTTTTGCCCCCTAAATCATCGGCGCGATGCGAACGCCTATCCCTTCTTGCCGTTATTCCATCGACGCTGGTCTTTTTCGAATCACCCCGTCGTTTAGCCGCCATGCTGGCCGATGCGGCCGAAATCCTTGGTGATCGTCCGGCAGCAGTCGCCCGCGAACTGACAAAATTGTTCGAAACCGTCAAACGCGGAACGCTATCGACGCTTGCCGCCGAATTCGAAGCAGCAGCAACCCCGAAAGGTGAAATTGTTGTCTTGATCGGCCCGCCTTCGGCCGAAACTGACGTGGTGCGAAGCGATGCAGGCTTGGATGATCGGCTTCGTCACCATCTGACGCATCTTTCCGTCAAAGATGCCACAGCCGTAACCGTCGAGGAGACCGGTCTACCCCGTCGCCAAGTCTATACGCGGGCCGTCGCGCTGGCGCGTGGAGACGACTAAATGGCCCGCTCAAAGCAAAGCCGGCAAAGGGCTTTAAAATGGGGACATCTCGCCGAATGGATCGCCATTTTTTATCTGTTCGCGAAAGGGTACCGCGTATTGTCCCGCCGCTATCTCGCGCGCGGCGGAGAGATTGATATCATCGCCACCCGCAAAGACCTCGTAGCCTTTGTCGAGGTTAAAGCGAGGAAAGATTTAGAATCCGGTATTGACGCCATTAATGCCGGAAAAATTAACCGATTTGCCTCGGCCGTCGATCATTGGCTGATGCGCAATCCTTGGGCATCCGACTGTGTTTTACGATGCGACGCGATCATCATCCGTCCCTTTCGCTTGCCCTATCATATCGAGGATGCATTCTCGCTTCCTTTCGCGTAAATGAGACCCATATTCCTTTGAGGAGATTTTAAGCGTGGCTCAACTCCGTGTAGCGGTCCAAATGGACCCCATCGAAAAGATCAATATTACAGGTGATTCAACCTTCGCCTTGATGCTTGAAGCACAAGCACGCGGCCACTCGCTCTTCTATTACACGCCCGATACGCTGGCGATGCGGGACGGCGTCGTCAGCGCGCTTGTATCGGCGGTAACCGTTCGCGACATCAAAGGCGATCATGTCACAATCGAGCCTGCGATCCGTCATGACCTTTCAACGATGGATGTCATCCTGCTCCGCCAAGATCCGCCCTTCGATATGGCCTATATTACGACAACGCATTTGCTGGAGCGCATCCATCCCAAAACCTTGGTCGTGAATAATCCGGCATCGGTGCGCAATGCGCCTGAGAAAATATTGGTCACCGAATTTCCCGATTTGATGCCCCCAACGCTTGTGACGCGCGACAAGGCTGAAATCGAAGCCTTCCGCCGTGAACATGGCGATGTCGTGATGAAGCCGCTTTATGGCAATGGCGGTGCAGCCGTGTTCAAAGTCAGCGCGAAAGATCCTAATTTTGGCTCTCTCTACGATTTGTTTTCCGTCACCTTCCGGGAGCCATGGGTCATTCAACGGTTTCTGCCCAAAGTGGTGGAAGGCGATAAGCGAATCATTCTCGTCGATGGCGTGGCACTGGGTGCGGTCAATCGCGTGCCAACGGGTGACGATATACGCTCCAATATGGTGCGGGGCGGCGCTGCCGAGACAACTGAATTGTCGAAGCGGGAGCAAGAGATTTGTGAGCGAATTGGTCCAATGCTGCGCGAGCTTGGCCTAATCTTTGTAGGCATCGACGTCATCGACGGTAACCTCACCGAGATCAACGTCACCTCGCCGACAGGCCTTCGCGCCATCAAGCGCTTAGGCGGCCCAGATCTGGCGGCTGCCATCTGGGATGCCATTGAATCAAAGCGTTAAAGCGTAAAGCGCTTCAGTTGACGCGCTTTAGAAACTGGGTCTTCAACACAAGGCCTTTAATGTGATCGACCCGGCATTCTACTTCATCGGCCACATCCGTTAAGCGAATGCCCTTAACTTTGGTGCCCTGCTTGATAACCGAGGATGTGCCCTTAACCTTAAGGTCCTTAATCACATGAACCGTGTCGCCGTCATGGAGACGCGTTCCGTTACAATCTTTTACAATGACCAAATCTTCGTCGTCCATGTATCACTCCATCGGTTATTACCCCCTCACTAATCGCCTATTGGCTTTGCAGCAAGGCTACAAATAGGTGATACATTCATCTTGGGTAGACGGAGAGCGACAAAGTTAACCCACCACCCTTAGGTCCAAGCACGTTTAAAACAGGCACTCATGGTCAATCGCCCTGCTTCCGAGCCAAATGAGCCCTCTTCCTTATTGTCTGCAGTCAGAGCGGTCGCGTCAGGCGATGCGGATATGGCCATAAGGCGCCAGGCTGTTGTCGCAATATTGCGGCAAACACTGTTGGAAGGCCGTCAAAACGCCGAACGATTGCTGAATGAGGGACGTAACGGCATTGAATGCGTAACGGCTCTTTCAAACGTCATGGATGAGATTATTGGTGCCCTTTTTGACGTAGCAACCGATATATTTTATCCGTCAGCCAATCCTTCTTTCGCCGAAAAAATGACCATCGCTGCCGTTGGTGGCTATGGTCGTGGAACGCTTGCGCCTGGTTCCGATATCGATCTCCTAATCCTCCTGCCCTATAAGGCTACGCCCTGGTCCGAAAGCGTTATCGAAATTATTCTTTACGCTCTTTGGGATCTTAAATTAAAAGTCGGTCATTCCGTTCGCACCGTTGAAGAATGTATTCGTGAAGCCAAAACGGATATGACCATTCGAACGGCTCTACTCGAAGCCCGGTTGTTAACCGGTAACGCCGGATTGTTTTCCGACTTCCAAAAGCGATATGAGCTTGAAATCGTGAGCGGCACCGCAGCGGAGTTTGTGGCCGCTAAGCTTGCCGAGAGAGAAGCGCGTGTCTCACGTGCAGGCTCATCCCGCTATCTCGTCGAGCCCAATGTCAAAGATAGTAAAGGTGGGCTTCGTGATCTCAATACGCTGTTTTGGATTGCTAAATATGTCTACCAAGTTCACGATGTAAATGATCTTGTTGACGTCGGACTTTTTAGCAAAGAAGAGCGTCAACTCTTTCTTCGGTGCGAAGAGTTTTTATGGCGAGTTCGTTCGCAATTACATTTCGTAACAAACCGATCCGAAGAGCGTTTATCGTTTGATATCCAACCCATCATCGCCGAACGCCTGGGCTATGCGAGTCACGGCGGCCTATCGGCTGTAGAGCGGTTTATGAAACGCTACTTCCTCGTCGCAAAAGACGTTGGTGATCTAACCGCCATTGTGTGTGCAGCCCTTGAAGCACGACATGCAAAGCCGGCCTCCGGCCTTAATCGTTTCGTCGGTCGCTTGAAACGAAAAAATAATGCTGTTGCAGGATCGAAAGATTTCATTCTTGAGAATGAGCGTTTAACAGTTACGAACGATCAGGTTTTTACGCGTGACCCCGTTAATCTAATCCGCCTATTTCATATGGCAGATAGCTTAAATCGGGCTATTCATCCCCATGCTGCTCGTCTGGTTACGCAATCGCTTAAACTCGTTGACTCGACGCTCAGATCAAACAGCGAAGCAAATCGTCTTTTTGTTGAATTGCTTGTGTCAAAAAATTCGCCGGAAATCACTTTGCGGCGGATGAACGAAGCAGGTCTTTTGGGAAAATTTGTTCCCGAATTTGGCCGTGTTGTTGCGATGATGCAATTCAATATGTACCATCATTATACAGTAGATGAGCACCTCTTGCGTTCATTGGGTGCGCTAGCCGAAATCGAGGCGGGACGTCACGCTGCTGAATTGCCGGTTGCCCACGAAATCATTCCAATGATCCGAAATTTGCGCATTTTGCATGTTGCGTTGTTTCTGCACGATGTCGCAAAGGGGCGGCCTGAGGATCATTCAATCGCGGGAGCTAAAGTCGCACGCCGTCTATGCCCGAGACTGGGCCTTAACGAAGCTGAGACAGAGGCCGTTGCATGGTTGATCGAGCATCATTTGGATATGTCGACCGTTGCCCAAAGCCGTGACCTTTCGGACCAAGCCACCATCGAAGCCTTTGCAGCGACTGTGCAAACGCTTGAGCGGCTTCGGATGCTGTTGGTTCTAACGGTTTGCGACATTCGGGCCGTTGGTCCCGGCGTGTGGAACGGTTGGAAGGGGCAGTTGCTAAGAACACTCTTTTGGGAAACAGAAATTGTTCTGGCGGGCGGGCATTCGGCCATTAACCGCGAGCAGCGGGTACGATCGTCTCAGGAAGAATTACGTCGCGCGCTACCCAACTGGACCGATATCGAATTGGATGCCTATGTTTCGCGCCATTATCCCGCCTATTGGCTCAAAGTTGATCTTCAACGGCGAGTAAAGCATGCCCATTTTCTTTATGCGGCTGAACGGGAAATGCGTACGCTTTCGACCGAAGTTGCGACCGATAAATTTCGCGGCATAACCGAACTAACCGTTTCGGCGCCTGATCATCCGAGATTGCTTGCCATTATAACGGGGGCATGTGCCGCTGCGGGTGCCAATATCGTTGATGCTCAGATTTTTACGACAAATGACGGACTCGCACTCGATACAATCTTTGTTTCACGTGCCTTTGACGAAGATGAAGATGAGTTGAGGCGCGCCAATCGCATTGCGCACGGCATCGAGAAAGCGTTGAAAAGCGAAATTAAAATTTCAGATGCCGTCGCCGCACGAGCCCCTCAACGCAGCCAAGCCTCGAAAGCGTTTTCCGTTGTGCCCGAAGTCGTGATCGATAACACGGCATCGAGTCGATTTACCGTGATCGAAGTTTCGGGCCTTGATCGTCCCGGGCTCCTCTATGAACTCACGACGATACTGGGAAAGCTAAATCTTAATATCGCTTCAGCCCATATCGCAACCTTTGGCGAAAAGGTCGTCGACGTCTTCTACGTCACCGATCTAACCGGTGGAAAAATTGGAAATACCGCGCGGCAGGGCTCCATTCGGAAAACGCTCTTAGAACTTTTCGGCGTCAAATAGGTTAATTCTTCAACAGGTATGTCTAATTGTGCCGAATTACTTTCATAGACCTTGATTTTCTAAGCCACACACCTGATATCGGGCGTGTAGATTTTTTCCATTCATCATCGATTGGGTACCATGACTGACAAGCCTGCAAATGACGCCGCCCCTATTGACGCCGCCGGATCTGAAAAGACGGAAGCGGAAATCCTTGCCGTTATCGAGGCGCTTAATGCCGAAAACGCCAGCCTTAAAGATAAGGCGCTGCGGACTTTAGCGGATATGGAAAACCTGCGCCGTCGCACCGAAAAAGAAGTCGCCGACGCTCGTACCTATGCGGTGACGGGATTCGCTCGCGATATGTTGACGGTGGCCGATAATGCACGACGCGGTATCGAAAGCATTCCTGCCGATGCAGCGAGCACGGCCGACGGGCCTTTCAAAGCCCTGATCGAAGGCGTCGAATTGATTGAACGCGACTTGTTGAAAACGCTTGAGCGTCACGGCATTAAAAAGCTCGAGCCTAAGGGCGAAAAATTTGATCCCAACCTGCATCAAGCCATGTTCGAGGTGGAAGATGGATCGGTAGCCGCGGGCACCGTCACACAAGTGGTGCAGGCCGGTTTCATCATCGGCGAGCGCGTCTTGCGTCCGGCCTTGGTGGGCGTCGCCAAAGGCGGCCCAAAAGGCACAGCCAATGGCGGGGTCGACACGGTCGCCTAAAAGGCACTTCACGTCTCGGATTTTGTTACCCGCCGCAGGGTCATGTTTATTCTGCCGCCCTCCGGAAGAAGGGTCGAGGTTCCAGGGTAGATGCGATCTATGCCGTGGAAGTCGAGTCTTGCCGGCCCGCCGAAAACGAGGACATCACCTGACTTCAATTTTAACGATTGCGTCGGCCCTTTGCGATCAGAGGTTCCAATCCGGAACAAGGCGGTATCGCCGAGCGAGACCGAGATCACAGGGACCGTCAAATCCTGCTCGTCTCGGTCCTGATGCAGCCCCATGCGGGCTTGAGCGTGATAGTAATTAATCAAACATGCTTCGGGATTATCGAATCCTGCGTTTAGACTACTCCATAGACTGGATATGATTATCGGAAATGGCCTCCACATTACTCCATTTTCGGGATGTGTTGGCTGATAGCGGTAGCCCGATTTATCGGAAACCCATCCCAATGGCCCATAATTCAACATCTTAACCGAAAAAGGCGCCCCCCACCGCGGAAGCGTCGGCTGAAACCATCCTAACTCATTGGAATAACTCAATATTTCTTCGCGCAATTCCTCTTGAACGGAACGGCTAAAATATTCCGGATAGTAAAAAACACCGGGCTTGATGAGTATTTCTTCAACCATCGATTAATTTGTAATAAAATACTGTGTCACAATACCCGCCATCAGGCCAAAGCGCGTAGTTTGGGATCTTACCTGCCATTTTATACCCAACCCGCGTATAAAGCCGCTCAGCATCTCCCGACGCAGTGTCCAGTGTAAGCAGGGAATATCCCTTCTTTTTAGCTTCCGATTCTGCCGATTCAAGCAGCTTTTGACCAATTCCTTGCTTTCGATGGGCCGAATGGACCAGCATTTTGGCTATTTCAGCCCGATGAGGCTGATTGGGCTTCCATGTTGGGTGAAGCTGAACCGTTCCGACCGCCCGACCTTTCTCGATGGCCGCAAAAAGTATAATTTCCTGTCTCGCAACCGCCTCGGCAATATCGGTGAAGTATCCAATCGCCTCGGCAAGACTAAATGGATTCATAAAACTGACGGAAGCACCCTTGGCAACGCAATCTTGCAGAACAAGAGCCAGCTCCGGAATCCGCCGCCGCGCCTCATCGCCCTCTAAAATAGCTATTTCTATCAAGCCTTTAGAACCTTTTTCGATTCAACCGTCGAATCCGCCTTCAAATGATAGACAAGAGGAACACCTGTATCCAATTCCATGCTTGGGATGGTTTCGGGTGTTAGGCCATCCAAAATCATGACCAAAGCCCGTAAAGAATTACCATGGGCAGCAACTATAACCCGCTCACCCCGCAAGACTCGGGGAAGTATTTCCTGACAGTAATAAGGTAAAACGCGCGCAACCGTATCTTTCAAACTTTCGCCGCCGGGAGGCGGAACATCGTAAGAGCGGCGCCACAAATGAACCTGATCCTCGCCCCATTTGGCACGAGCGTCATCTTTATTAAGGCCGGATAAATCCCCATAATCCCGCTCGTTTAAGGCCTGATCGCGAATGGTATGGAGGTCAGATTGGCCAAGCTGGTCCAAAATCAACCGACATGTATGCTGAGCACGGGTTAGCGCAGAAGTATAAGCAACATCAAAAGTTAGGCCTAAATCTTTAAGACGCTGACCGGCGGCAGCCGCTTCTGAAACGCCTTGCGGCGTTAGATCGGGATCTTTCCATCCCGTAAAAAGGTTTTTCAAGTTCCAGTCACTTTGGCCGTGACGAACAAGCACAAGCACCCGATCCATATTGATCTCCTAAAAAACAAAAGCGACTATATATCGCCCAAATTAAGCACATCCATCATTGAATAGATTCCGGGCTTTTTGCCTTGCCCCCAAAGCGCTGCCCTTACGGCACCACGGGCAAATATGCCACGGTTTTCAGCACTATGGGAAAGGGTAATCCGCTCCGATGGTCCGGCAAAAATAACACTATGTTCGCCAACAACCGTTCCGCCGCGCAGCGTGGCAAAGCCGATCGAACCATTGTCGCGGGGGCCGGTGTGGCCGTCTCTTTTGCGTATGGAATGGGTGTCATCAAGGGGGATGCCGCGACCCTCGGCGGCGGCTTCACCTAGTAATAATGCGGTGCCGGATGGCGCATCTACTTTTAACCGATGGTGCATTTCAAGTATTTCGATATCGAAGTCTTCGCCAAGCGTTTGCGCAACGCGCTTCACCAACGCGGCCAATAAATTCACACCAAGGCTCATATTGCCGGAGCGAACAATAACCGCATGCCGCGCCGCCGCTTCCAATTTGGCGATATCCTCGGGCGCCAATCCTGTTGTCCCGATGACATGCACAATGCGCGCTTGTGCGGCTAATGCCGCGTAATGTGTCGTCGATGCTGGCGTTGAGAAATCAATGACGGCATCCGCCTTTGCAAAAAGAACCAACGGGTCATCGGTAATTGGAATGCCGTTTTCACCGATTCCGGCCACTAGTCCCGAATCTTTGCCCAGAAACGGCGAGGCTTCTCGCTCAATGGCACCGACCAATGTTGCGCCATCGGTTTCATGGATGGTCTCAATCAACATTCGGCCCATGCGACCGGCAGAACCTATGACAATAATGCGCGTGCCAGACATCGGGACGTTTCTCTTCCGCTATAACAATTCGATTGCCGCACAAAACGCGATTGGCAGGGCTTGGTCAACCAAGTGCCGACGAAATTTCGTCAACAACCGCATCCGCGATGCTTTTGGGATCCGTGGCCGCGGTAATCGGTCGTCCGATCACGAGATAATCCGCGCCTGCACTAATGGCTTCCCCCGGCGTCATAACGCGCTTTTGATCGCCCTTTTCCGATCCTTTTGGTCGAATGCCAGGCGTAATCAGCGTGAGGCTAGGGCCGATCAGTGCCCGCATACCAGCCACTTCTTCAGGAGAAAGGATAAGTCCGTCAACGCCAATGGCCTTGGCTTGTCGCGCACGGTGGGCGACTAAATCTCGAACGCCCATCGAATATCCGGCTTCAATAAGATCGGAATCATCATAGGACGTCATCACCGTAACACCGAGAATGTGCAGCAGGCTCAAACCCTTACCCTTCACCGCCGCTTTCATCGTCTGCGGAAAGGCATGCACGGTCAAAAAGGTAGCGCCTAAATCCGCCACTCTTTGAGTGGCCTTTTCAACCGTATTTGGAATGTCGTGCAGCTTTAGATCTAAAAATACTTTTTTCCCATTGGAAGAAAGCTGACGAACGAGATCCAGGCCGCCCGCATAAACGAGCTCCATCCCAATTTTATAAAATGTCACACTGTCGCCCAGCTGCTTAATCATCGCTTGAGCATCATTAACGCTCGGAAGGTCGAGCGCCACAATCATCCGGTCGCGTGGTTCTATCTTGGACATCACTCGCCACTTTCATCTGGAACAGACGTCTGCGATCCCAGATTCGAGCGGTTATATCAAGCGATTTGACTTTTTCCGGTAAATCCAAACACGGGCCGGTGGAAGATTAAGCCATACCAAGGGCAATCCTTCGGCCGCAATATCATGGGTATCAAGGGGAATGGGAGACGTTGCCGCATAAGTAAATTGGATAAAAGGGGCCCCGGGAGCCATATAGCGAAAAGCCTCACGGACAAGGCGGATCCGCTCCTCTTGTGGGCGCGAATAAAGCGGCAATCCCGAAACGACGGCAGCGGCTGGGTTAATAGAAAGGTTTTTAAGCGCATGGCCCATCTGATAGGCATCGCCATGCAGAACCGTGGCGCCTTTAAAGCGATCCTTCAATAGGCCGCAAAATGTCTTATTGAATTCGATAAGGATCAATCTTTTAGGATCAATGCCACGTTTAATGAGCGCATCCGTCATGGAGCCGGTGCCCGGTCCGAGCTCAATAATGGGTCCAAGGGAAGATGGATCAACCTGCTTCGCGACCACGTTAGCAAGCGCGTTGCCGGAAGGCGCTATCGCACCCATGACCATTGGACCGTCGATCCACGCCCTAAAAAAGCGCGAGGCGTCGTGTAAATCGTTCTTGAAAGCCATGACGAGATCAGAGCGGTTATCGTCAGGCTAAACAATTCGGATAAGTACGTTTATTCGGGTCCGCCCGCGAAAAACTCTTTCATTTTATTGAAAAATCCGGCGCTTTCAGGCTGCGTATCTTTCGAGCTTTCGGTCTCAAATTCCTTGAGTAGCTCTTTTTGGCGCGGCGTTAGTTTCTGCGGTGTCTCAACCGAAACCTGAATGTAGAGATCGCCATGATCCCGCGACCGTAAGACCGGCATGCCTTTACCGCGCAATTTGATTTGTTTACCCGACTGCGTGCCTTCTGGAACCGAGACCGATTTCATCTCGCCATCCATCATCGGAACGCGCAATTCGCCACCAAGCGCCGCCGTCACCATTGATATCGGAACGCGGCAATAAAGATCCGCCCCATCCCTTTGGAAATAGCGATGGGATTTGATCGACAGAAAAATATAGAGATCGCCCGATGGTCCGCCGCGCAACCCGCCTTCACCTTCACCCGATAGGCGAATGCGTGTTCCATCCTCCACTCCCGGAGGAATATTGACCGAAAGCGTCCGATCCGTCGTTACGCGCCCAGCGCCGCGGCAGGAAGCGCAAGGATCCTGGATAATTTCTCCACGGCCTTGGCACTTTGGACATGTCCTCTCAATCGAGAAGAAGCCTTGGCTTGCCCGAACCCGTCCCTGGCCACCGCAGGTCGGACAGGCTTTTGCCTTCGTCCCCGGTTTTGCGCCTGTTCCGCTGCATGGCTCACAGGTCACCGCCGTCGGAATGGTCAGTGTTTCCGTTTTGCCGTTAAAGGCATCCTCAAGAGCAATTTCTAAATTGTATCTTAGGTCTGATCCCCGTTCGCGGCCATCTGAGCGGCGCTGGCTGCGACCACCCATGCCACCAAATAAATCTTCAAAAATATCGGCCATTGACGATCCAAAATCGCCATTAAAGCCGCCGCCACCACCGCCGTTTTGTTCAAACGCGTTATGACCAAATCGATCATAGGCCGCACGCTTTTGCCCGTCAGATAAAATCTGATAGGCCTCGTTCAACTCCTTGAATTTTGCTTCTGCTTCGGAATTTCCGGGATTTTTGTCGGGATGGTGTTGCATCGCGAGTTTGCGGAAGGCCGATTTAAGATCAGCCTCGGTCGCCGAACGGTCGACGCCAAGTATTTCATAGTAATCGCGCTTGCTCATGCCTGATCCATACTTAATCCGTTTCGAACGCGGATGGTGGCCCTTTCACAACAAAACCCGACACAGTGATGTGCCGGGTCTTATGTTGAAAAACGGCTACGCTCAGGCCCGCTTTTTCTTGTCGTCGTCGCCTACTTCGCGGAAGTCGGCGTCGATCACGTCATCTTTACCGTGGGCATCATCGTGATGGCCTTCGTGGTCATCGCCATGCTCATGGCCACCTTCGCTTTGGCCGGCGGCATACATCGCCTCACCAAGCTTCATCGAAGCCTGCATCAGGTCTGTCGTGCGCGCTTTGATCGTCTCAGGATCTTCACCCGATAGCGCGGTTTTCAAAGCTTCGATCGCCGATTCGATGGCGGACTTGTCACCCGCAGACACCTTATCGCCGTGCTCGGAAACCGATTTCTCGGTCGAGTGGATGAGGCTTTCGGCCTGATTTTTAGCTTCGACGAGCTCGCGACGTACTTTGTCCTCGCTTGCATGCGCCTCGGCATCCTTGACCATTTTTTCGATTTCAGCATCTGACAAACCGCCCGAAGCCTGAATCCGGATCTGCTGTTCCTTATTCGTGGCCTTGTCCTTGGCGGTCACATTCACGATGCCGTTGGCATCGATATCGAATGTCACCTCAACCTGCGGGACGCCGCGGGGTGCGGGTGGCAAGCCAACCAGATCGAACTGGCCAAGCGCCTTGTTGTCGGCGGCCATTTCGCGTTCGCCTTGGAAAACGCGGATCGTGACGGCGCTCTGATTGTCTTCCGCCGTCGAGAACACTTGGCTCTTTTTCGTTGGAATGGTCGTATTACGATCAATCAAGCGGGTGAACACGCCACCGAGTGTCTCAATGCCGAGCGACAACGGGGTAACGTCGAGGAGGAGAACGTCCTTAACATCGCCCTGAAGCACGCCAGCCTGTACGGCTGCACCAATGGCAACAACTTCATCCGGATTGACACCCTTGTGAGGCTCTTTGCCGAAGAAATTTTTGACGACTTCTTGAACCTTTGGCATGCGGGTCATGCCGCCCACCAAGATCACTTCATCGATATCGCCTGCCTTAAGGCCTGCATCTTTAAGCGCCTTCTTGCACGGCTCAATCGTCTTTTGAACGAGATCATCGACCAAGGCTTCGAATTTCGAACGGGTCAATTTGAGGGTGAGATGCTTTGGACCCGATGCGTCCGCCGTGATGTAGGGCAGGTTGATTTCCGTCTGAGCGGCGGACGAAAGCTCAATCTTGGCCTTTTCAGCGGCTTCCTTCAGACGTTGGAGGGCGAGCTTGTCCTTTTTGAGGTCAATGCCCTGCTCTTTCTTAAATTCGTCTGCCAAATATTCAACAAGACGCATATCGAAGTCTTCACCGCCGAGGAAGGTATCACCGTTCGTCGACTTCACTTCGAATACGCCGTCGCCGATTTCGAGGATCGACACGTCAAACGTACCGCCGCCAAGGTCATAAACCGCAATCGTGCCGGCTTTTTTCTTGTCGAGGCCATAGGCAAGAGCGGCTGCTGTCGGCTCGTTGATGATACGAAGGACTTCAAGGCCCGCGATCTTGCCGGCGTCTTTGGTGGCCTGACGCTGCGCATCGTTAAAATAGGCAGGAACGGTAATAACGGCCTGTGTAACGCCTGTTCCGAGGAAGGCTTCTGCCGTTTCCTTCATTTTTTGAAGAATAAAAGCCGAAATCTGCGATGGCGAATAGGTCGTGCCACGGGCCTTCACCCATGCGTCGCCGCTGCCGCCCTTGACGATTTCATAAGGCACAAGGCCTTTGTCTTTTTGCGTCATCGGATCGGCATAGGTCCGACCGACCAAGCGCTTGATCGCGAAAAATGTTGCCTCAGGATTGGTGACGGCCTGACGTTTTGCAGGCTGGCCGACAAGGCGCTCGTCTGAATCGGTGAAGGCTACAACCGACGGTGTCGTGCGGGCGCCTTCGGCGTTTTCAATCACCTTTGGAGTTGAACCATCCATCACTGCGATGCAGGAATTGGTTGTTCCAAGATCAATACCAATAACTTTTGCCATACTATTGCTTCCCCTGTCATAGCGAGATCATCGGACCCCAATGGCGGTGCCGACGCTGGCAAAAACGTAAAAGGCGTTTTGCCTTTTAAGGTCTTTACCGATCTCCAAGATTTCGGACCGTGCGGTCCAGCTTCGAGGGGGTATATAGGGGGGTGTCACAGAGGCTTCAAGAAGCGTTTCTTCAAGAAGGGCTAAGAATCTACAGTTTGTCGCCGTGTTTTATTCTTTAATGCTGCCAACGTGCCCCGCTTCCCATCCGAGAATGGCCTGTTTGCGGGTTAAGCCCCAATGGTACCCGGTCAATGCGCCGGATTTTCCAATGACTCGATGACACGGCACTACAAATGAAACCGGATTACGCCCAACTGCACCGCCGACGGCACGGGCGGCCTTTGGTTTACCAAGCGTTTCGGCAAGCGTGGAATAGGTTGTGGCGCCACCCAACGGGATGCGAAGCAAGGTTTCCCAGACACGAACTTCGAAATCCGTGCCAATAAATACCACGCGGAGGGGTGTTTCGGGCTTCCAGAGGCTCGGATCGAACGCTCGGGCAGCAAGGGGTGCCGTGAGCTCTTGATCTTGCACAAAGGCCGCCTTTGGCCAGCGCCTCACCATATCGGCCAGAGCGGCAGCACGATCGCCGCCATCAACAAACCCCAAACCCGACAGCCCGCGGTCCGTGGCTACCGCTATGGCTTCGCCAAACGGCGAGGGATGGTAGCCATAGCGCAAGGTGAGACCATAGCCACCAGCTTTCCAATCCCCCGGTGACATGGCTTCGTGCGTGACGAACAAATCGTGCAGGCGGCCCGGACCTGAAAGGCCAACTTCATAGGCGGTATCGAGCACGGAAGCCGAGTCGCGCAAAAGCGAGCGGGCGTGATCGAGCGTAATGGCTTGAAGAAACGCCTTTGGAGATAGGCCAGACCAGCGGCGAAAAACGTGATGAAGATGCGGCTCAGACAGGCCCACATGCTCCGCAATCTCTTCCAGCGAGGGTTGATCTCGCCAATGATCGGTGATGTAGGCAAGCGTTTTGCGGACTTTGTCATAGTCGGCGGTTGAATCGGCTTCGAGAACAGTCATGCAGGGCTCCGCTTGCAATTCATGCCATCCCTAACAAGCTTATCCCGTATCGAACACCCGAAACCGATGCTAAACGCCGATCAGGAATAAAAAGGGCCCCGCTTGGCCTCGCCTAAGGCGCGGGACAAGCCTTTTAAGAGGGTTGCCTTGTCGTCTGCTCCTAAGAAATGCCCGACGGCAATGCTTTGTCCGCGTGACACCAAGGCCAGACGGGTAATACCAAACTCCTCATGTTCTTCGGCCACAAGGCGGGTCCAGGCGGGGTTAAACCGCCATTCCCGGGCATGGCCTTCGGGCGATACTTTGCGAAGGAGCAGTTCAAACGGGCTGATGCGAACTTCTTCAAAATGCTGAGCAGACTTAAAATTCGATCGAAACGCAAAATAGAGCAACAGGACATCGAGCCCATAGAAGCCTGCGACGGGCCAAAAGCCTAGAATAACGAAAGGGAGACTGGCAATCGCGCTGGCGCCCGCCACAAGCGCCATGACGAGCCTGAATCCGCCAAGCTGCAACGACCGATGCGGCCGAAGTGTGGTTTGGAACAGGGGAGTGTCGATTGCGTCCGTCATGCGCTTGCCCGCCTTCCATAAACTCTCTTATATCGTGAGGATCATGGCAACAAAACCATCAGCCCCCACAAAACCGACGAGGCGAAAGGCCGCGGTTCCCAAGCCCTTGGCCAAAGGTGATATTACCGAAGTTTTTCGTCGATTTGCTGAAATAGACCCCGAACCAAAGGGGGAATTGGAGCATGTGAACGCTTTTACCCTGCTGGTGGCGGTTGTTTTATCGGCACAAGCCACCGATGCCGGGGTGAACAAGGCGACGCGGGCTTTGTTTAAAATAGCCGACACGCCCGAAAAAATGGTCGGGTTGGGCGAGGATCAGGTTCGGGAATACGTCAAAACCATCGGATTGTTCCGCACAAAGGCGAAAAACGTCATCGCTCTGTCGCAGGCCCTCATCGATAACCACAATAGCCGCGTGCCCGAAGACCGCGAGGCTTTGCAGGCTTTGCCGGGCGTTGGCCGCAAAACGGCCAATGTTGTGCTGAATATGGCCTTTGGCTGGCCGACAATGGCGGTGGATACCCATGTTTTCCGCGTTTCGAACCGGATTCCGCTGGCGCTTGGCAAGACGCCCGAGGCGATCGAGAAGGGCTTGGAGGCGGTGATCCCGAAGGAATTCGGACTGCATGCGCATCATTGGATGATCTTGCATGGCCGATATCTGTGCAAGGCGCGAACGCCTGAATGTTGGCGCTGCCCGATTGCGGATCTGTGTAAATTCGAGCCAAAATCGACGCCGCCCCGGCAATAATAGGCCGAGTTAACGGTTAAAACAGGTTGTTTCCCACCCGTGTGGATTCTATACGCTTAATTTCGTGTCGAGCGGTTCGAATCGCCGGATCGACGGTGTTGTTGGCATTCTGGTACTGGAACCCAAATCCCTTATGTCCACCTTGTATCATTCGGCTTTTTGTCCCCAATCGCGGTTTATCCGTCTCGTTTTAGGCGAGCTGGATTTTAATGTGACACTGGTTGAGGAACGCGTTTGGGAACGGCGTCGGGACTTCATCCTCATGAACCCGGCAGGCACCACACCGGTGTTTGTGGAAGAGCAAACGGGGCCTTTGCCGGGGGCCGGCGTTATCGCCGAATATCTTGATGAAACAAGGGGTTTAGCGCTTGGTGACCACCGCTTTTTACCGGATGGGCCCTTAGAGCGTGCGGAAGTTCGGCGGTTACTCGATTGGTTCAATGGCAAGATGTTTGACGAGGTGACGGGTTACCTTGTGCATGAGAAAATCAATAAGCGCTTTATGAGCGCCGAGCAGGGCGGTGGGGCGCCGGATATGGGGGCGATTAGGGCGGCGCGGAACAATGTGCGCTACCATCTTTCCTATATCGGATATTTGATGGCCAACCGGAATTGGCTGGGTGGTGCGCGGCTGACTTATGCAGACCTTGCAGCGGCGGCGCAATTGTCGGTGGCGGACTATTTGGGTGATGTGCCCTGGGCCACCAATGATGCCGCAAAGGCTTGGTATCAAAGGATAAAATCGCGTCCCTCGTTCCGCCCTTTGCTCGCTGATCGGGTGCCGGGAATGGACCCTTCGGCGCATTATTCGGACCTTGATTTCTGACCCCCGCAGCGCTCAAACAGGCGCTGGTCGCCAGAGTGAAGGCGGAGGGATTTTCCGCCGTTAAAATCACGACACCGGACGCCATTCCTGAGGCTTTACAACACCTTAGAGCCTATCTCGATGCCGGATACCATGGCACGATGGACTGGATGGAAACCCGCGTTGAGGAGCGGGCCGACCCCATAAAGCTTTGGGGCCAAGTAAAAAGCATCATTATGCTTGGAATGTCTTACGCGCCCGATTTTGACCCTCTGGATATACTTGAAAAACCCGAGCTCGGGGCCATTTCAATCTATGCGCGGTCCCGCGATTACCACGAAGTCTTGAAAGGCAAATTGAAGCAGATTGCTCAATTTGCGATCGTTAATGCGGGCTTTGAGGTGAACAACGCCAGTGCATCCGATAGTCAAACGGCCAGTTCCGATAATCGAATCGCTAAATCATCCGTCGAACCCGCCGTCAAAGTATTCGTCGACACCGCTCCCGTGATGGAGAAGGCCCTCGCCGCCGCCTCGGGCCTCGGCTGGCAGGGCAAGCACACGGTGCTGGTGTCACGCGAGCATGGCAGCTGGCTTTTTTTGGGGGCGATTTTCACGACGCTCGACCTGCCGCCCGATGCGCCCGAAGGCGACCATTGCGGCAGCTGCACCAAATGCCTCTCGATCTGCCCGACCAACGCCTTCCCCGCGCCCTACCAACTCGACTCTAGAAAATGCATTGCCTATCTCACCATCGAGCATAAGGGGCCGATTGACCGGACCCTTCGCCCACTGATGGGTAACCGGATTTTTGGCTGTGATGATTGCTTGGCCGTTTGCCCATGGAACAAATTTGCGGTGGCAACGCGCGAAGCCAAATTGCAAGCGCGTGAGGAATTTGCAGCCCCCAAACTCGCCGAGCTTGTGCGGTTAAACGATGCCGATTTTCGGGTGAAATTTGCAGGCACTCCGGTCAAGCGCACAGGGCGGGATCGGTTTATCCGAAACGTGCTGATTGCGATTGGCAATTCGGGCGATGCGGCGCTTGCCCAAGAGGCGGAACGCTTGCTGGAAGATGCGTCCCCTGTGGTGCGGGGGGCTGCGGTATGGGCGCTGTCGCGTCTCCTCTCGGATGGACAATTCGCCACCTTGCGTGAACGCTATCATTCGCGCGAAACCGATGGAACGGTAGCGGATGAATGGCAGGCAGAGGCGCATACGCCATGAACCTTGTGGTCTTCGGATTGGGCTTTACGTCGGAAGCGTTTTTGCGCTTTGCCGAAAGGCGGTTTGCGTCGGTTGTTGCAACCGTGCGTTCGGCTGAAAAAGCCGCACGAAAAACCAAACCCGGATGCGAAGTTTTGGTGTTCAATGAAGAGAGTGCCGATCCGCGAATTTCGGAAGCGTTAAACAAAGCCGATGCCGTGTTGATTTCCGCCGGACCCGACGAGAGGGGCGATCCGGTGTTGCGGCGCTTTGCGCATGAGATTGAAGCGTCAAAATCCATTCGCTGGATCGGCTATCTTTCGACCATCGGCGTGTATGGCGATGCCGATGGCGGATGGGTGGATGAGAACGTGCCGCCAAACCCTTCGCATGCCCGCACGCAGCGCCGTGTTGAGGTGGAGCAAGAATGGCTGGCCTTGGGCGCACGCTCGGGCAAAGCGACGCAGATTTTTAGATTGGCGGGCATTTATGGGCCGGGGCGAAACCCCATTCTCAATCTCGATCAACGCGCGCAACGCGTGATCAAAAAGGGTCAAGTTTTTAACCGCATCCATGTCGACGATATCGCGCAGGTGCTCTTAGCCTCGATAGCGAAACCACGTCAGGGAGCGGTGTATAATGTCTCCGACAATGAGCCCGCACCGCCGCAAGATGTGTTGCTCTTTGCCGCTGAAGTAACAGGCCGCGAACCGCCACCGGAAGTGCCGTTTGAGCAAGCGGTGATGAGCGAAATGGCGCGGAGTTTTTACGCGGATAATAAGCGTGTATCGAACAGGCGCATCCGCGAGGAGTTGGGGGTTGCGTTAAGGTACCCGACTTATCGGGAAGGGGTTGGAGCGTTGGCGAGGGAGCCTGGTTAATTAGCGAATTTCTTTACCGTCATTGCGAGCGACAGCGAAGCAACCCAGTTGATGGTGCAAGAAAAGGCTGGGTTGCTTCGTCGCTGCGCTTCTCGCAATGACGGTAAATAATCAATTAGAAAACCACGCCGCCAACAGCGTCTTCATCTTCTCGCCTGCTTCCGCTGCCACACTCTTCGTCTCGCTATGCGACGGTGCACCGCCGAATAATCCGGCGCCGTAATTGGTGACCATTGAGATGGCGGCCACGCGTAGCCCGATGCGGCGGGCTAAAATGACTTCCGGAACTGTCGACATACCCACCAAGGTTGCGCCAAGCATTTTGGAAGCGCGGATTTCCGCGGGCGTCTCGAAGCTTGGGCCGGGGAACCAGTGGTAGACGCCTTCGTTGAGCGCGACACCCGAAGCAAGGGCTGCTTGTTTTAAGGACGTGCGCAATGCGGGGTCATAAGCGTAGACCATCGGCACGAAACGCGAGTCATCGCTCACACCGATCAACGGATTAACACCCGACAGATTGATGTGATCGGCTAAGAGCGACAGCGAGCCCGGTGGCACCTCTTCCAACAAGGAACCTGCCGCATTGGTGAGGATCAGCGTTTTAATGCCCAGCGGAGCCATGGTTTCAATCGGCGTGCGCATGATGGCGGCATCGCCATGTTCGTAATAATGCGCGCGGCCTTGCATCACGAACACGCGTGCCTTGCCGATGGTGCCTGCGATGACGCGCGCCGAGTGGCCGGAGACTTGGCCTTTGGGAAAACCGGGAATATGCGCGTAAGGCACGATCAACGGATCGTGCACGAGATCCGCGACAGGGCCTAAGCCTGTGCCAAGCACGAGGCCATAATCGAAGGGGCCTTCGATGCCCCATTCTTTGAGGGCTAACAGGGCCGCTTTTACTTCTTGGCTCATGCTAAATCTCTCGGGCCGAAAGCGTGCGGCAACAAGGCATCAATCGAATGCGTAATCGCTTCGCCCGTTGCACCATCGCGCAAATGAACGCGCGTTGCGGCATCGGAGAATTCAAAGATGCGTTGGCGACAGGCGCCGCACGGATAGCAGGGATTGCTTTTGACGCCGACAATCGCGATGTCGCTGATTTTGGTTTCGCCTGCGGCGATCATCGCCGCAATCGCGCCCGCTTCGGCGCAGGTGCCTGCGGGATAGGCGGCATTCTCGACATTGCAGCCTGAGAGGATGTGGCCGGATGCGGTGCGGATAGCGGCGCCGACGGAGAAGTTTGAATAGGGCGCATAGGCTTTTTGGGCGGCGTGATCAGCGGCATCGAACAGGGCTTTGAGCGTAGCGTCCATCAGCGTTCTTTCACGTAAGGCAGGCCCGAAGCTTTAGGCGGGATGGCTTTGCCGATAAAGCCTGCGAGCAAAATGACCGTCATCAGATAAGGCAGCGCTTGGATCGCCTGCACGGGGATTTGACCAATGCCCGGCACCATGACCCCTTGCAGGCGAATGGCGACCGCATCCAAAAGGCCAAAGAGGAAACACGCCCCAAGCGCGGGCCATGCGCGCCATTTGGCAAAGATCAACGCGGCGAGCGCGATAAAGCCTTTGCCCGCGGTCATATTGGTCAAGAATCCGGCGGCTTGGCCGAGTGCTAGATAGGAACCTGCAAAGCCGCATAAAATACCTGCGATGATCACCGCCGAATAGCGTAATCGAACGACGGAAACACCTGCGGTATCGACGGCTGCGGGATTTTCGCCGACCGCACGGATGCGCAAGCCGAAGCGGGTACGGCGTAATATAAACGCGCTGAGAAAGGTTGCAACGAGCGCGCAATAAGCGAGCGCCGAATGCCCCGAAAGGAGATGCGCGTAGATAGGCCCGATGATCGGGATCTGATCGATCGTTTCAGCGCCTGGCCATGTAAGCGGTTGGAAACGGGCATTGCCTTCAAGCGGCGGCGTGCGGCCGCCTTGATTGTACCAGGCATTGCCGACAAGCGCGGTGAGGCCAGCCGCCAGCATATTAATCGCCACGCCTGAAACAATTTGATTGCCGCGTTGGCTGATCGCCGCAAAGCCGTGAATGAGCGCAAAGCCGATGGAAGCGATAATGCCTGCGCCCAATCCGATAACAGCGCTATTGGTTGCGCCCGCTGCGGCGGCTGATGCAAAGGCTGCAACCAGCATTTTGCCTTCAAGGCCAATATCGACCACGCCCGAGCGCTCGGACCAAAGCCCTGCGAGACACGCAAACACCAAAGGCACGCAGAGCCTTAAGCCCGATTCCAGAATAGCAATCAGCGTGGCGTAGATTTCCATTCCGCTCATGCCCCGCTTTTCAAGAAACGGGCGAAGACGCCTGCAACGGGTCGGCGGATCAAGCCATCAAGCGCGCCTGCAAAGAGGATAACGAGGCCGGAAATAGCGACGATCATATCGCGCGTCACACGCGGCATTTCAAACGAGAGTTCGGTGCCACCTTGATAGAGCATGCCGAACAGGATGGAGGCTAAAACAATGCCAACGGGATGCGCGCGGCCCATCAACGCAACTGCTATGCCGATAAAGCCATAGCCCGATGAAAATTCGAGCAGCAAGCGGGTTTGCACGCCTAAAATTTCGTTGACCGCGAGCATGCCGGCCAACGCGCCCGACATCGCCATAGAGATCAACGTAATGCGACCGATGGAAATGCCGGCATAGGTGGCAGCTGTTGGGCTATGGCCCACGGTGCGAATGGCGTAGCCAAGTTTGGTGTGCCAGACGGTAATCCAGACAAAGGCGGAAGCTAAGAGCGCCAAAACAAAGGAAAGATTGAGCGGCGATTTTGGAATTTTTAGGCCGAAATAGGCCAGAGCTTCGTGCAGATAGGGCAGATGCGCGGAAGCTGCAAAGACGCGGGTTTCCGGCGACATGGAACCGGGTTTGCCGATGACATTGACGAGCAAATACACGACCAAGGTGGCTGCCAAAAAATTAAACATGATCGTGGTGATGACCACATGGCTGCCGCGTTTGACTTGCAGATAGCCCGGAATAAAGGCCCATAAAGCGCCCAGCGCCATTGCGCCTAAAATGGCGAGCGGAAGGACGATGTACCAAGGCAGAAAATCCAGATTCAGACAAATAAGAGCAGCACCAAGGCCACCCATGGTCGCTTGGCCTTCGCCGCCGATGTTGAAGAGGCCCGCGTGAAAAGTGATGGCAACGGCAAGACCGGTGAAGATGAAATTTGTCGCGTAATAGAGCGTGTAGCCAATGCCTTCGCCCGAGCCTAACGCGCCTTGGATGAGAAGCACCGTGGCTTTAACGGGGTTTTCGCCGATGCCGAGTACGACAAGGCCCGCAACGAGAAAAGCAACGATCACCGCGAGGATGGGAACGAGGCTGACATCGGCCCATTTTGGAAGTTCAATCGGCGTGCTCATGCGGCGCGCTCCGTGACGCCTGCCATGAGCAAGCCAAGATCGCGATCACTCGTTGTTTCTGGCGTGCGTTCGCCCGTGATGACACCGCCGCACATGACGATAATGCGGTCCGACAGGCTCATGATTTCATCGAGCTCAACGGAGACGAGAAGAATGGCGACACCTGCATCGCGCAACGCAATCAGGCGTTTGTGGATGAACTCGATGGCACCAACATCGACCCCGCGCGTGGGTTGGCCGACGAGCAGCACTTTCGGGCGATGCTCGATCTCGCGCGCCAGCACGATTTTTTGCTGATTGCCGCCGGAGAATTTGGCGGTCTTCAGCGAAGCGTCACGCGGGCGGATATCGTAGAGATCCATCTCTTTCGCGGTATGGGTTTGGATCGCAGCGGTTGAGAGCATTGGACCCGTGCCAAAGGCGTTGTCCGACTGGAAGCCTAGGATCATACTCTCCGCCGCGCTAAAGGCGGGCACGAGGCCCATGCGTTGGCGGTCTTCGGGGATGTGCAACACGCCCTGTTCGCGCCGCTCGGCGGGCGTGGGGGCGAGGGTAATCAAATCTTGGCCGTCGAGCGTGATGCTGCCGAGCGTAGGGGTGATGATGCCCGCAAGCGCTTCCAAAAGCTCGCTCTGGCCATTGCCTGCGACACCTGCAAGACCCAGAATTTCGCCCGCTCGAATTTCAAACGAAACATCTTTGACCCGCAGCGATGAATGCGCATCGCGGATGATGAGATGTTCGACGCTGAGACGCACGGGGCCGAGTTTCGCAGGGCCTTTGGAGACGTCCAAAAGCACATGGCGGCCGACCATCTGATCGGCCAATTGCGCGGGCGAGGTTTCGGCGGTTTTAAGGGTTGCAACCATCTCGCCGCGCCGCATGACCGAGACGTTATCGGTAACGGCCATGATCTCGTTGAGTTTATGCGTGATGAGGATGACGGTTTTACCTTGCGCGGCGAGTGTGCGCAGCAGCACGAAAAGTTGCTCGGCTTCATCGGGTGTGAGCACGGCGGTGGGTTCATCCAAGATCAAAATATCGGCACCGCGCACCAACGCTTTTAGAATTTCAACGCGTTGTTGCAGGCCGACGGGGAGATCGCCGACTACCGCGTCGGGATCAATCACCAAGCCATAGGTTTCAGCGAGTTGGGCGAGTGCGGCGCGCATCTGCGCTTCGCCCTTGGCGAGGATGGGGCCACCTTCAGCGCCCAGCATGACATTATCGATGACGCTCAAGGGTTCGACCAACATGAAATGCTGATGCACCATGCCGATGCCTAACGCGATGGCCTCTTTCGGCGAGCGGATGCGGACTTGATTGCCATGGATATGAATGGTGCCGCGATCGGCTTCGTAAAAGCCGTAGAGGATCGACATCAAGGTCGATTTACCCGCGCCGTTTTCGCCGACGATTCCATGCACGGAGCCGCTTGCGACGGCGAGGTTCACGTTACTGTTCGCGCGAACCTCGCCGAAGCGTTTATCGATACCGGAAAGAGCGATGGCGGGCGCTTGTCCCGCCATCGGATTCATTAGTCGGGGCACTTGCTGTCCGACATATAATCGTGGACCGTGATTTTGCCCGAAGCAATATCTGCCGTTGCAGCTTCAACAGCGGCCTTCATATCGGCCGTGATGAGGTCCTTGTTGTTGTCATCTAAGGCCCAGCCGACGCCGTTTTCTTTGAGACCCAAAACGCTGATGCCCGGCTTCCAGGTGCCATCTTTCGCGGCTTGGAAAGAGGCAATCGTGGCATTGTCGACGCGCTTTAGCATGGAGGTGAGAACCTTGCCGGGATGCATGCCGTTCTGGTTCGAATCAACACCGATGCCGAGCTTGCCCGCATCCGCCGTGGCGCGAAGAACGCCAACACCCGTGCCGCCCGCGGCGTGGTACACCACATCCGCGCCACGATCGATTTGCGATTTGGCGAGTTCGGCACCCTTCACAGGGTCATTCCATGCAGCACCCGTGGTGCCCGTCATGTTTTGCAACACTTCAGCCTTTGGATTGGCGTATTTCGCGCCCTGCACATAGCCGCAGGCAAAGCGACGGATCAGCGGGATATCCATGCCGCCAACAAAGCCGACTTTCCCGGTCTTGGAGGCTTTTGCAGCCAGTAGACCGACGAGGAAGGAGCCTTCCTGTTCTTTAAACACGATCGACTGCACATTCGGCGCATCAACAACCATGTCGATGATCGAGAATTTCGTATCGGGAAATTCTTTGGCGACCTTTTCAACGGCGGATGCCTGGCTGAAGCCAACAGCTAAGATCGGCGAGAAACCGTCTTTCGCAAAGCGCCGAAGCGCCTGCTCGCGCTGCGCGTCGTTCTGGATTTCGAAGTCGCGGAATTCAACGCCCGAGGACTTCTGGAACGCTTCGGCACCGTGGAACACGCCTTCATTGAAGGATTTATCAAATTTGCCGCCAAGATCATACACAATGGCTGGCTTGATGGTATCGGCGTGAGCAGCGAGCGTCAGACCCGCCGTCATCATCGCACCGAGAATAAAGGAACGCATGGAAAATCCCCTCTTTAACAATCGCGCAGCCCGGCTAGGCTGCCTGAGCCTGACCATGGCACGGCGCAGCCAAAGCGTGAAGTCACTTTTTGCGGCAAATCTATCGCTTAAGCGCATGCTTTCGAAATGGGCCGCGGGGCCTTATGGTGGCGTTGCTCACTTCGAAAAAAGGACACGCTGTTATGGCCCGTTTTAAACTCGCGCTTATCGCCCACGATCAGATGAAAAACCGCATGGTCGATTGGGCCGAGAAGCATCGCGACAATCTGGCCCTGTGCGATATCGTATCAACGGGCACGACCGGCACACGCATTTTAGAGCGTTGTCCAGAGCTCACCATCGAGCGGATGAAAAGCGGCCCCTTGGGCGGCGATCAACAGATCGGCGCCTTAATCGCGGAAGGCAAAATCGACGGGCTGGTGTTCTTCGTCGACCCGCTTTCCCCCCACCCGCATGATGTGGATGTGAAAGCGCTCACGCGGTTGGCTCTGGTGTATGACATCCCGATGGCGTGTAACCCAGCGACGGCGGAATTGCTGGTGGCAGGGTATATGGCGACGCGGTGAGGGGTACTTACCGTCGGTCCGGCTTACGCCCCATCAAAACTAAACCTAATCTCGCCCCTACCGCTATCCTCCAAACGAGGCTTGACGGTAATCTCGATATCTCGATTGAAGCCGGTCAAGAACATCATCAATCGCTCTATCGAATATTCACGAAATTGACCTTTGAAAAGTCTCGATACTTCAGGTTGGGATATACCCATCAAGACGCCTGCCTTTGATTGGGTTAGGCCTAAGCTGTTCGTAAGACGATAAAGTTCAGCTACGATCTTGGCTTTCAGAAAATGGCTATCCGCATCGGGCAGGCCCAAGTCGGCAAAGATGTTTTCCGATCCTTTATGAATCTCGGCCACGTGTTTGCTCATCGCCTTATTGCCTTCCATTGATGCGCATTGCGTAATCTTGTTCCGCATCACGCAAGCGGCGTTTGATTAATTCAATATCGGTCTGAGGTGTCTTAATTCCCGATTTGGATTTTTTCTTGAACGCGTGAAGCACATAAACTGCCTTCTCAAAACGCACGGTATAAACCGTTCGAAACGCGTCGCCATCATACCTACTTATCAACTCAACAAGCCCACCGCCAAAGCCCTTCAGCGGCTTAGCTGAGGGTGGAAATTGCCCGGTTTGAGCTAGGAAAAGCTCAAAGCCACACAATTCTTGAACGGCGATTGGAAACTCACCGTAATCTTTTCGACTTGAACCAACCCATATCAAAGGTCGTGTAGGCGAAGGTAAATCCTTCATCTGTTTCTCATTATGAGTATGTACTCATAAATTGTCAAGCATACCCTTACCGACTCACTCGGGAATGCCAATCATATTAATATGCGTCGTTCACGGCGTTCCGTCGCGCCAGCCAACCATGAGGGTTTCCCCCTCACATCGTAGCGCCAATCGTCCAAGGCACGAATTCGGCGTCACCATAGCCGAGATCTTCGGATTTAGACCGCGTGCCGGAAGCAACTTCCAGCACTTTCGCGAAAATTTCTTTGCCCTTTTCTTCGATCGACACGCCATCGAGGATGTCGCCGCAATTGATGTCCATGTCGTCGGTCATCTTGCGGTAGACTTCGGAATTGGTGGCGAGCTTGATCGATGGCGTTGGCTTGCAGCCATAGGCGGAGCCGCGGCCTGTGGTGAAACAAAGGATGTTAGCGCCGCCTGCGACTTGGCCCGTGGCCGAGACGGGGTCATAGCCGGGGGTGTCCATGAAGACGAAGCCCTTGGCGTCGACCTTTTCGGCGTATTCATAGACGCCGGTAAGCGTTGTCGTGCCGCCTTTGGCGGCGGCGCCGAGGGATTTTTCTAAGATGGTGGTGAGCCCGCCGAGCTTGTTGCCGGGGGACGGGTTGTTGTTCATCTGCATCTTGTTGCGCGCGGTGTAATCCTCCCACCAATGGATGCGCTCGACGAGTTTTTCGCCGATGGCTTTGTTGGCGGCACGGCGGGTGAGGAGATGTTCGGCGCCGTAAATTTCCGGCGTCTCGGAGAGGATGGCCGTGCCGCCGTGGCGGACGAGTTCATCGACCGCCGCACCCAAGGCAGGGTTAGCGGTGATGCCCGAATAACCATCCGAGCCGCCGCATTGCAATGCGAGCATAAGTTCGGATGCGGGCACGGTTTCGCGCTTGGCTTTGGCTGCAATCGGGAACATGGTTTTGACGGCATCCACACCGGCGGCGACGGTCTTTTTGGTGCCGCCTGTTTCCTGAATGGTCATGGTGCGGAACGTGTCGCTTTCGACGATGTTGTAGGCCTCTTTCCAGCGGCCAATCTGAAAGCCTTCGCAACCAAGACCGACCATCAACACGCCTGCCACATTCGGATTGGTGGCATAGCCCCATTGCGTGCGTTTCAGCACCTCATAGCCTTCGCCCTTGACATCAATCGCGCAGCCGCCGCCTTGCACGAGCGGGATGACGCCATCAATGGAGGGATAATCCTTTAAAAAATCCGAGCGGTTGATCTCTTCCGCAATGAAGCGGGCAACCGAGGCCGAGCAATTCACCGAAGTGAGAATGGCGATGTAATTGCGGGTGCCGACCGAGCCATTGGCGCGGCGGAAGCCTTCAAAGGTGGCTTGTTGGCTGACGGGGAGAATTTCTTCATTGCGCGCATCTTCGGCAAAGCGGTAATCGCGCTCGAAATCATGCATCACGACATTGTGCTCGTGAACCCATTCGCCCGGCTCGATGCCGTTTAAGGAAAAGCCGATGATCTGGCCGAATTTGATGATCGGTTCGCCCGGTGCCATTCCGGTGATGGCCATTTTATGACCGCGCGGCACGCGGACTTTGGCGGTTGCGCCATGAATGACGGCACCCGGCTCGATCGGGTCGACAGCGGTCACGACGGTATCGGCCGCATTCAACCGGACAAAACGAGGGGCGTTGGCAACAGGGGCGTTCATGGCGTTCTCCGAAATGATATGGCCGATTGGGTTTTTGCTTGTCTGGCCTTCTCGCATCGTGTCCGAAGCGGAATAATTTCGCAAGGATTTCTCGATGTTCGGCGCTGCATAGCTGCTCATGTCTTGCATCAGAGCAAAAAATCGCGATTGTCGGGGGCGAATAAAAACAAAGTCTGAGGAGAGCGCCGCGATGACGAAGATTGCCCTAAAGCCAGAAACGACCTTGCCGGATGATGGTTATGCCGGGGTGCTCGCGGGACGGGTATGGCGTCCGGATGTGGATGGGCCGTCGGTCGTCGCCATCCGCGCGGATGGGGTTTTCGATATCTCCTCGACATTTCCGACCATGCGGGATCTGTGCGAAACCGCCGATCCGGCCGCAAGCCTGAAGGCTGCGAAGGGTGAAAACATCGGGTCGCTTGAGGCTATTTTGGCCAATACGCCGCCGGATGGCCGCGACACGACCAAGCCATGGCTGATTGCGCCCAATGATTTGCAGGCCATCAAAGCCGCAGGCGTTACCTTTGCCGTTTCCATGCTGGAGCGCGTGATTGAGGAAAAAGCGCGCGGCGATTTTCAGGCGGCTGCGAAGTTGCGGACGGAAATCACCGCTTTGATCGGCGATGATCTTTCCAAGCTGAAGCCCGGCTCGCCCGACGCGATGAAGCTGAAAGAGGTTTTAATCGCCCAAGGCGCGTGGAGCCAATATCTTGAAGTGGGCATTGGGCCGGATGCGGAAATCTTCACCAAAGCCCCGTCCATGTCAGCGGTTGGAACGGGCGCGGATGCGGGATTGCATCCGATGTCGACCTGGAACAATCCGGAACCGGAAGTGGTGATTGTAGTTGCCTCAACGGGAAAGATTGTAGGCGGGATGCTCGGCAATGATGTGAATTTGCGCGATGTCGAAGGGCGCTCGGCGCTGCTTTTGGGCAAGGCGAAAGATAACAATGCCTCGGCTGTGACGGGACCTTTTATTCGCTTTTTCGATGGGGCGTTTACGCTCGATGATTTGCGGACAGCGGTGGTGACGTTGCGGGTTGAGGGGCCGGATGGTTTCTCGCTCGAAGGCTCCTCTTCGCTTGCCAAAATCAGCCGCGATCTGGCGGATTTATCGGCGCAAATGCTTGGGAAGCACCACCAATATCCGGACGGGGCAGTGCTTTACACCGGAACCATGTATTCACCGATCAAGGACCGTGACGCGCCCGGCAAGGGCTTTACGCATAAAATGGGCGATATCGTGACCGTGCACACGCCGAAGCTCGGCTCCATCGTTAGCCGGATGCAATCGGCCTATGATTGCCCGCCTTGGACGTTTGGTGCCTCGCATTTGATGCGTAATTTGGCGAAGCGCGGTTTGATCTAGCTGTTCACCTTTCAAAAATCTGCTATCGAACTCTCAATCTTTTTTCCGCGTGTTTTTTAAGGATCCTGACGCATGACCGAACATTTCAAAAATCTTATCGCTGGCGAATGGGTCGATGGCGCTTCCGTCTCGATCAATATCAATCCGTCCGACACCAATGATGTGGTCGGCCATTTTGCCCGTGCGTCCAAGGAGCAGGCTGAACAGGCGATTGCTGCGGCAAAAGCAGCGTTTCCGGCTTGGTCGCGGACCACGCCGCAAGAGCGTTACGAGATTTTAAAGAAGGCGTCGGACGAGATTTTGGCGCGTAAGGACGAGCTCGGCAAATTGCTGTCGCGCGAAGAAGGAAAAACTTTGCCGGAAGGCATTGGCGAGGCGACCCGCGCCGGTCAGATTTTTGCGTTTTTCGCGGGTGAGGCGCTGCGCCTGATGGGCGAGACGGTACCGAGTGTGCGTCCGGGCGTCGGTGTTGAAATGACGCGCGAAGCCGTTGGCGTGATTGGTATGATCACGCCGTGGAACTTCCCGATTGCCATTCCAGCTTGGAAAATCGCGCCCGCACTCGCGCATGGCAACACGATTGTGTTCAAGCCTGCCGATCTCGTGCCGGGTTCGGCTTGGGCGATTGTTGATATTTTGAACCGTGCCGGTTTGCCAAAGGGCGTGCTGAACCTTGTGATGGGTCGCGGCTCGGAAGTGGGCCAGACGATTTTGAACCACAAAGATGTCAACGCGATTACGTTTACGGGTTCGGTGGGTACCGGTCGCAAGGTTGCGGAGGCCGCCATTGCATCCTCGCCGATGAAAAAGATGCAGTTGGAAATGGGCGGCAAAAATCCGCTCGTTGTGCTCAACGATGCCGATCTTAAAACCGCCGTTGAAGCGGCGGTGAATGGCGCGTTCTTCTCGACCGGTCAGCGTTGCACGGCGTCGTCGCGCTTGATCGTTGAAGAAGGCATCCATGATGCGTTCGTGGCAGCGCTTGCCGAGCGCCTCAAAGGCCTCTCGGTGGATAACGCGTTGAAGGCTGGTACACATATCGGCCCTGTCGTCGACCAGAGCCAGTTGGATCAGGATCTCTCTTATATCGCGCTCGGCCAGAAGGAAGGCGCTACACTCACGTGGGGCGGTGAATTATTGAACCGCGAAACCCCCGGCTTCTATCTCCAGCCTGCTTTGTTCACCGGCGTCGATAATTCGATGCGCATTGCGCGCGAAGAGATTTTTGGACCTGTGGGCGTGGTCATTAAAGCCAAGAGCTATGATGAAGCGCTGGCGATTTCCAACGATACGGATTTTGGTCTTTCGGCAGGCATCTGCACCTCGAGCCTGAAATATGCCACGCATTTCAAGCGCAATTCGGAAGCGGGCATGGTGATGGTCAATCTGCCCACCGCAGGTGTGGATTATCACGTGCCATTTGGCGGCCGTAAGGGCTCAAGCTATGGCTCGCGCGAGCAGGGTTCGTATGCCAAGGAATTCTTCACCACGGTGAAGACGGCCTATACATTCGCGGGTTAAAAGATGAGTTCGCATATTCTGGTGATGGGCGAGGCGCTGGTTGATCTGGTGCCTGGCCCGAAGGGACGTGAGGCGGTATTGGGCGGCTCGCCCTATAATGTCGCGATTGGCCTTGGCCGCCTCGGCGCGAAGGTGGCGATTGCTACGTCGCTCTCGACCGATCAAGACGGGCAACGCTTTAAAGCAGCGCTCGAAGCTGACGGCGTTGATTTGACTTATATCGCGTTTTCGGATGCACAAAGCCCGACGGCTTTGGTGGAAGAAGGCACCGCTGAGAGCGGACCGCGTTATATTTTCACGATTGCCGGAACCGCGTTTGATACGCCGCCTGCCCTCCCAAAAAACTGGCCTGATGCGTTAAGGCATATTCATGCCGGATCGTTTTCGACGTTGGTGCCGCCCATGTCGGGTGCCGTGCTTGAGGCGATGCAACAGGCGAAGGGGCATCGGACGACGAGTTACGACCCCAATATCCGCCCGATGATCACGCCCGATAAAGCTAAAGCGCGCGCGGATGTCGAGCGGCTTGTGGCGCTTGTCGATCTAGTGAAGGCCAGCGAAGAAGATATGGAATGGCTGTATCCGGATCTCGCGCCGCGTAACGCGATACAGGCATGGCTAAAGAAAGGCCCGACGCTTGCGATTTTAACGCGCGGCGGCAACGGCGCGGAAGCGTTTACCGCATCCGGGCATATCGCGATTCCGGCTCCGAAAATTACGGTTCAGGATACGGTGGGCGCGGGGGATAGTCTGATGTCGTCGCTGCTCTTTGCAATGGATCGTGACGGGGCGTTGGGCAAAAACCATGCGCCTTGGACGCAAAGCGCGATTGAACAATGGCTTTCGTTTGCCGTTAGAGCCTCAGCTTTTACCTGTACGCAAAAGGGGTCTAACCCGCCACGGTTGAAGGATTTGGAAAGCGCTTAAGCGGATCAAATCACATTCTTCTCGAGCAATGGCCGATTTTCCACGACGCGTTCATGGCCTAAATCGCTGAGATCAAGCGTTTGGTATTTGCCGTGGATCATCAACTCCGAAAGCCCGCGCCCGATGGCGGGGCTTTGCTGCAGGCCGTGGCCGGAAAAACCATTGGCGAGATAGAAATTGTTAAAGCCGACCGCACGGCCGACAATCGCGTTATGATCCAGCGCGCACATGTCGTAATGACCCGCCCAAGCGCGGCCTTGTTTGATTTGCTCGAAGGCCGGAACGCGGGTGGCCAATGCCGGCCAGTAAATCTCTTCAAACAGCGACCATTCAACCTCAAACTCTTTTGAATCGGGATCCTGCTCGCCCGGTGAGCCGCCGCAGATGAACATCTGGCCTTCCGCCGTGCGCTGTCCTTCAGGCCTGAACCATGTGCCCGTTGTATCGATCAAAAGCGGTGCATTCGGCACATCGCCTTTGCAGGTGAAGGAGAAGACGCAGCGCTTCTTGGCGTGCACCGGAATATCGACACCAGCCATCGCGGCGAGCTCACGGCCACCTGACGCGCCCGCAGCATTCAATACCGCGCCGCAGGCAATGCGCGAGCCGTCCTTCAAGCGCACCGCCGTGATGGACTGGCCTTCGCGCTCAATGCCTGTGACTTCGCCGTCGATATAGGTCACGCCGTGATGGCGGGCGCTTTTGCGAAAGGCTTGCATGAGGCCCCACCCGTCAAACCAGCCTTCGCCCGTTCGGCCCCACGAGCCAGCCGATAAATCATCCACCATCAACCAGGGAAATTGGGCTTTGAGACCTTTGGGATCGAAAAGAACAATATCCGCCCCAAGACTATTTTGAAGCCGTTGCGTCTCAGAGAGAATTGGCGCGCCGGGCGTGGTTTCCAGATAGAGATAACCGCCTTCATGCAAACCGATTTCGGGCTTCTCGCCATTGATGGCCAAATGCTCGCCAATGGTGCGCAAAAAATGAATGCCATAGAGCGAGATATGAATATTCACCGGCGACGAGAATTGCTGGCGAATGGAGGCCGCTGATAGCGCCGAGGCCGAATAGGTGTAGGTCGGGTCTTTTTCGATCACGATGACGCGGCCTTTGAAGGCCGGATCTTTGGCGATGTGATAGGCGGTGGAAGAACCGATGACCGCACCGCCAACAATCACAATATCGGCGGTGTTTGGATGATCGCTATTGAGGGTCATAAGGGTGCTTCTTACTCGATGATGATCTTCGGCCCCTGACGGGCGGGCGCGCCTGTTTCAAGCCGTGTTTTTAAGGCTTCCGCGAGCCCTAAAAAGATCTTGGCATGGGCGCTGTCGGGCGCGGTGGCGACCACTGGCGTTCCGGCATCCGAGCGTTCGCGGATATCAATATGCAGCGGCACTTCGCCCAAGAAGGGGACGCCCAACCGCTCCGCCTCGTGACGCGCGCCGCCATGACCGAAAATATCGGATCGCGTGCCGCATTCGGGGCAGAGGAAATAGCTCATATTTTCGACGATGCCGAGAATCGGCACTTCCACGCGCTTAAACATGGACACGCCACGCCGCGCATCCAGCAGGGCCAAATCTTGCGGCGTTGAAACGATCACGGCGCCTGCCAATGTCACCGATTGCGCCATGGTGAGCTGCGCGTCACCCGTGCCGGGCGGCATATCGACGATGAGCACATCAAGCGTGCCCCAATTCACTTCGCGCATCATCTGCTGCAAAGCCGACATCACCATCGGGCCGCGCCAGATCATCGGCGTTTCTTCCTCGATCAGAAAGCCTATCGACATCACTTTGATGCCATAGCCATCGAGCGGCTGCATGATCTTGTTTTCATCAATCGTCGGGCGACCGGTGATGCCAAACAGCTTTGGTAAAGAGGGGCCGTAAATATCCGCATCCAGAATGCCTACTTTCATGCCGAGTTTTGAAAGCGCCAGCGCGAGATTGGTCGAAACGGTGGATTTGCCTACTCCGCCTTTGCCGGATGCCACAGCGACAATATGTTTCACGCCGGGGATCATGGCTTTGGCGGTTGCCGCCTGCGCACGAGGGCCAGGAGCCGCGGGCGCGTTGGGTTGCGCGGGTCGCTCGGATGTCAGCGTGACGAGGGCTTTGTCGATGCCCTTGACCGATAAGAGCGTCGCTTCAACGGCCGCGCGAACGGGCTCAATGGTTTTCGCTTGGGCTTCATCCACGACCAGCGAAACATAGGCTTTATCGCCCTGAATCGAGATGCCGCCCAACAGGCCGGAGCGCAAAAACGGCGTTTTACCGTCGGGGCCTTTTAACAGGGAGAGAGCGTTGCGCAGGTCTTGTTCATTCGCCACGAGAGGATTCCTTGATGATGCGTGACGCTTTATGGCGGGTTGCGGGTTGCAAGGTCAACCGTTCTTCGCAAAGACGGCTTGCCCGCATCGCTTGATCGGTCCATATCGGCGCCTCAACCGTATTCAACCCATTCATCGGAGGGATCGACATGGCGAAAGTAGCATTTCTGGGCTTGGGTGTGATGGGTTTCCCGATGGCGCGGCATCTCGCGCAAAAGGGACACGACGTCACCGTTTATAACCGTACCTTCGCCAAGGCTGAGGCTTGGGTAGCAGCCCATGGCGGCAAGGCTGCCAAGACGCCACGCGAAGCAGCCATAGACCAAGAGATTGTGTTTGCCTGCGTCGGCAATGATGATGATTTGCGCTCCGTCACGCTGGGCCCAGATGGCGCTTTTGCGGGCATGGCGAAGGGCACCGTGTTTGTCGACCACACCACCGCTTCCGCCGAAGTGGCGCGCGAGCTCTACGCAATCGCGCAAGAGCACGGTTTAGCCTTTATCGACGCCCCTGTTTCTGGCGGCCAAGCCGGAGCTGAAAACGGCGTGCTGACCGTGATGTGCGGCGGGGATGAGGCGATTTATGCCCGTGTCGAACCCGTGATCATGTCCTTTGCCCGTATGTGCAAATTATTGGGGCCATCGGGTGCGGGGCAGCTCACCAAAATGGTCAACCAGATTTGCATCGCAGGCTTGGTTCAAGGCTTGGCCGAAGGCGTGAATTTCGCCAAGAAAGCGGGGCTTGATGTCGAAGCCGTGATCGAAACGATCTCGAAGGGCGCAGCCCAAAGCTGGCAGATGGAAAACCGCTACAAGACGATGAACCAGTCGAAATTCGAGTTCGGGTTTGCAGTAGATTGGATGCGCAAGGATTTGGGCATCTGCATCGCGGAAAGCCGCCGCAATGGCGCTAATTTACCGGTGACGGCGCTGGTCGACCAGTTCTACGGCGAAGTGCAAAATATGGGCGGCGGAAGATGGGACACGTCGAGCCTGTTGGCGCGGTTGGAGAGGAAGTAAATCTCCCGTCATTGCGAGCGAACGCGAAGCAACCCAGCTGATGAAAACGAAAAAAGCGCCACGGAAACATGGCGCTTTTCTTTTTAATTTTAGCTGGGTTGCTTCGCGTTCGCTCGCAATGACGGAAAGGGCGTTACAGCTCTTGGCTCGCCTCTTCCAATAACCCCCACACAAACGGCACGAAGCTGCGCCAGAGTTCGACGTGGAATGTGTCGGCTGCGGTACGCCACAACACGATATCCGCTTTCGAATAAATCGTGCGCGTTGCCATGCCGACCGGAAACGCGGAGACATGCAGATCAAGCAAACATCCGCTGGCTAAAAGCGTTTCAGCTTTTGGGCCTGACACGGTGAACGCCGTATTGCGGTGGCTGATATCGACCAGCGAATGGTGCTGCTTGTCGAGCGCTTTCTCAATCGATGCTTCGAGCGCCTCAACCTCGCCATCGGGCGCGATGAGCAACCACTCGTCGGGACCGAGCGAAATTGCCGTGCGGCCATTGTCGCTTTCGGCTTTCAGCAAAGCATTCGGCAGCATGACGCCAAAGCCCTTCGAGCAGGCGCTTGCCGCCTTCGGATCACCCCGAAACGAGAAGCGTGTCGCGTAAGGCGCCGGTGCAACGGTAACCGCGCCCGCTACGTCAATCGGATGCAAGCCTTCAAAGGCCGAGCGGCGGGTGATTTTTGAATCAGACATGGAGCTTGGCTCCTTCCTTGTCATAGAAAACCGGATCAGTAACGGTGACTGCAATCGGGCCATCGGGCATCGGCACATAGAGCGTTTCGCCCATGCGTGCACGGCCTGCCGAGACAATCGCCAGCGCGAAGCTGCGGCCAAGCACGGCGCTTTGATAGGACGAGGTAACATGGCCTAGCGCCGAAGTGCCTGCAGGCGGATTACCCACCAGCGTGATCTGCGCGCCTTCTTCCAAAACCTTCTGCGGATCAACCGTGAGAAGACCTACCAATTGCTTGCGGTCCGCCTTCACAAGATCCGGACGCGTCAGCGAGCGCTTGCCGACGAAATCGGGTTTCGCTTTGCCAATCGCCCAATCAAGCCCGAGATCGTTCGGTGTGACGGTGCCGTCGGTTTCCTGGCCGACAATGATATAGCCCTTCTCGGCGCGTAGAACGTGCATGGTTTCGGTGCCATAAGCGCACGCGTCGTATTTCTGCGCTTCCGCCCAAATGGATTCCCATACTGCTTGGCCGTAATCGGCTGGCACGTTCACTTCGAACCCAAGTTCGCCCGTGAAGCTCATGCGGAAGAGCCGTGTCGGCATGCCGCAAATCTTGCCCAAGCGCACGCTCATATGCGGCATGGCTTCGTTCGAGAT
>CANGLU010000021.1 GCA_947455025.1 Hyphomicrobiales bacterium | reverse complement strand
TCGGTCCTTTATACAAGGACTATCGGCGTAGTGGGGATCGGGCCACGGATCAAGGGGACAGCGCCCTTATTTCATCTCGGTTTACGCGGATTGTCCTGGCTGAGGCGAGGATTGGGCACAATAGAGTGCAGATTTTTATTCTTATCGGTGTGCTAATCCTCGATCAGTGATTATACTTATGGATTGAGCGTTCTGTTTAAAAATGGCCGAAAAAATCGATAGTATCCATATTTCGGAAATAGCGAAGCGGCGCAGAAGTCTTATCGAAGTCGAACAGACGATTTTCAAATCTCGTACCCATACCAGTATAGAAATTCTTATTTTTCTTGCTGAAAACGATTTCAAAGCCAAATTATCGGCGATTTATGAATATACCCAAGCCACCGATGCTTCCGTTCGCCAACATCTTAGGGCGCTTGAGAAATTGAAATTGATTGCTCAAGTCCAAGACACGACCGACGGGCGCGCCAAATCCATTCAAATGACTGAATTTGGGAAGAAGCAGATGGCAGCCTATGCCACCGCCATTGCGGATATTATTTCAATACCAACGAAATAAACGAGGTGCTTAGGGTGCCTTGAAATGCTTCGAGAGCTTCAAGCCTTGGGCTTGATAGTTCGACCCTAAATCCTTGCCATAGAGCATGTCCGGCAAGGCAGCCATCCGCTCATAGACCAGACGGCCGACGGTTTGCCCGTCTTCCAAAATGAATGGCACATCTCTGGAACGGACTTCCAAAACAGCTCGGCTACCCGCGCCGCCACTGCCCGCATGGCCAAAACCCGGATCAAAAAAGCCTGCATAGTGAACGCGGAATTCTCCGACAAGCGGATCAAAGGGCGTCATTTCAGCCGCATGATCGGGCGGAACATGAACGGCTTCTTTGGAGGCTAGAATATAGAACTGGCCGGGATCCAGAATGATATCGCGGTCTTTGCGCGCGTAGAGCGGATCCCAATAATCATCGACCTCATACCCGCCGACCCGATCCACATCGACCAAGGCCGTATGGCGTTTGGCGCGATAGCCAACAAGATGGTCTTTACCGAAGCCGGAAAGATCAACCGATACCGCGATGCCGTTTTGGATTGAAGGTTCTGAGGATGTCACAAGCCGATCGCGCGCATGCAGGGCTTTTAGCTGTGTATCATCCAACCGAACAAGACCGCGGCGAAATCTCACCTGCGACAAACGCGAACCGGTGCGCACAAGAACCGGGAACGTCCGAGGCGAAATTTCAAGATAAAGCGGGCCGTGATAGCCGGCCTCAATCTGATCAAATTCTTGCGCGTGATCGGCAATCACGCGGGTGAAGACATCCAGCCGTCCGGTCGAGCTTTTGGGATTGGCTGACGCCAAAATATCCGCGGGAAGCGCCAAGCCTTCGAGCAATTCGGCTATATAAACCGCACCCGTTTCAAGCACCGCGCCATTGGTGAGATCAATCTCGTGCAGCGCAATCCGATCCAGCCGGTCTTTGACGGCGCGATCGGGACCAGGAAGAAAACTCGCACGGACACGCCAGACGCGGCGGCCCAAGCGCAAATCAAGGCTGGCGGGCTGAACCTGCCCATCGGCGAAAGGCCGATCGGCCTGAATGACACCGGCCGAATGCAAAGCGCGAATATCTTGCGCTGCGAGAATACCGTCTTTGCTGCTTGGGGCCGGGTTCGTCACGATTTTGTTACTCCGCTGCCTTGCCCGCCAGACGCGCTTCGGCTGCGGTCTCGGCATCATCGACGGTTTTAAGCGCCGCAGGTTGGGGCATGGAAATAATGTTGTAGCCGGAGTCGACGAAATGGACTTCGCCGGTCACGCCGGTTGATAAATCCGACAAGAGGTAAAGGCCGGATCCGCCAATTTCCTCAATCGACACCGTGCGGCGCAAAGGGGCATGACGCTTTTGATAATTGAACATCAACCGCGCATCCGCGATGCCTGCACCCGCCAAAGTGCGGATGGGTCCGGCGGAAATCGCATTGACGCGAATATTATCCGGTCCGAAATCGGAAGCGAGATAGCGCACGGACGCTTCAAGCGCTGCCTTGGCAACGCCCATGACGTTGTAATTTGGCATCACGCGGGTCGCGCCGCCATAAGTGAGCGTGACGATCGAGCCGCCCTTGGGCATCAAGGCTGCAGCACGCTTGGCCACTTCAACAAACGAGAAGCACGAAATCAACATTGTGCGCGAGAAGTTTTCGCGCGTTGTGTCGGCGAAGCGGCCCTTCAATTCGGACTTGTCGGAAAAGGCGATGGCGTGAACAAGAAAATCAATCGAGCCCCATTTCTTTTCGACTTCGGCAAACATTGCGTCGACGGAAGCGAGATCCTCGACATCGCAGGGAATGAGAAAATCCGAGCCCGCCTCGGTGGCAAGCGGCTCAACGCGTTTTCTCAACGAGTCGCCTTGATAGGTGAAGGCAATTTCCGCACCCTGCGCCGCAAGCGTTTTTGCAATACCCCAGGCGATGGAATGGTCATTGGCGACACCCATAATGAGCCCGCGTTTTCCCTGCATCAATCCGGTCATAGAGGCGTCCTGTCTCTCGTGTTGGTAGCGCGTTGTCTCAAGCTTCGAGACGTTTCATGACGATGGTGGCATTCGTGCCGCCAAAGCCAAACGAATTCGAAAGCACAGCGCCGATTTTTGCATTGTCGATCCGCTTGCGGATAATCGGCATATCAGCAAAGTCCGGATCGATTTCCTGAATATTGGCGCTTTCGCAAATGAAATCATTGTTCATCATCAAGAGCGAATAAATCGCTTCTTGAACGCCCGTTGCGCCGAGCGAGTGACCCGTCAATGATTTGGTTGCCGAAATGGGCGGGCAGGTAGCGCCAAACACGGTGCGGATCGCTTCGATTTCCTTGGCATCACCAACCGGCGTCGAAGTTGCGTGCGGGTTGATGTAATCGATCTTGGTGTTCACCGTCGCGAGTGCCTGACGCATGCAGCGGATCGCGCCTTCACCCGATGGCGCGACCATGTCATAGCCGTCTGACGTTGCGCCATAGCCGACGATTTCGGCATAGATTTTCGCGCCACGCGCTTTGGCATGTTCAAGCTCTTCGAGCACCAAAACGCCTGCGCCGCCCGCGATCACGAAACCATCACGGTCTTTGTCATAGGCGCGCGAGGCTTTGGCTGGCGTGTCATTGTATTTGGACGACATGGCACCCATCGCATCAAACAATTGCGACATGGTCCAATCAAGCTCTTCGCAACCGCCGGCAAACATCACATCCTGCTTGCCCCATTGGATCATTTCAAAGGCATTGCCGATGCAATGGTTCGACGTGGCGCAGGCCGATGAAATCGAATAATTCACGCCCTTGATTTTAAACCATGTCGCGAGCGTTGCCGACGCCGTTGACGACATCGACTTTGGCACCGCAAAAGGTCCAATCCGCTTTGGGCTGATATTTTTGCGCGTAATATCGGCTGCCTCGACGAGAATACGCGTCGAAGGGCCGCCCGAGCCCATAATGATGCCCGTGCGCTCATTGGAAATATCGCTTTCCTCGAGGCCGGAATCGAGGATGGCCTGATCCATCGCCACATGGTTCCAGCCCGTGCCTGTCGCGTGGAAGCGCATTGCGCGGCGATCGACGATCTCCGCCGGATCAAGCTTGGGCTGGCCGTGGACTTGGCAGCGGAAGCCTAATTCCGCGTAGCTCTCGGCGTGAATAATACCAGACCGCGCTTCATACAGCGAAGACAATACTTCTTGGGTATTATTGCCGATCGACGAAACAATGCCCATGCCGGTAACAACGACGCGTCTCATGGTGGAACTCCTTAGCGCAAAAAGATCGGTACTCTACGCTGACGCCGATCTAGAAAGAGGATGTGGTGCGGATATGGCTGTTCAGGCGGACTTGAACAATCCCACGCGCAGGTCGCGCGCTTCATAAATCCGGCGTCCATCGGCTTCAAGATAGCCGTCCGCAATGCCGAGAACCAATTTAGAGCGGAAAACACGCTTCAAATGGACCTCATAGACCACTTTTTTGACGGTTGGCAGGACTTGGTCGATAAATTTCACTTCGCCGACGCCCAAAGCACGGCCACGGCCTTCAGCCCCGAGCCAGCCCAGATAAAAGCCGCAGAGCTGCCAAAGCGCATCAAGCCCCAAGCAGCCCGGCATTACGGGGTCGCCCTGAAAATGGCAGGGGAAGAACCAAAGATCGGGACGGATCGCGAATTCGGCGCGGATAATGCCCTTGCCATTTTCGCCGCCGGTTTCGGACACTTCGGCGATGCGGTCGAACATCAACATCGGAGGGAGCGGAAGCTGGGCATTGCCGGGGCCAAAAAGCTCACCACGGCCACATGCCAGAAGGTCTTCATATTCATAACTCGAACGCTGTTGCATGTTCCGCCCGCTCTCTATTTCTTCACGCCTGCGTGGCCAATGCCACGCTGATCCCCTAAAGCCAAGCCCGAACACTACCATAGTGTCGGTTTGCTTCAAAGCTACACCCCAACAACCCGATTTTAATGGGTTGCAGCACTCGGGCATAGCGTTTATTCTTCTAACATTCGGTTTACATACAGGAATCCCGATTTTGTCAGTAGCGACTGCCTCCTCAACCACGACCCATTGGCGCGACCAGAGCGGCTGCCTGTACCATGATTTGCGGGTAAAGCTGCGCAATGCCGGTTTGCGCCCAACGCGGCAGCGGGTTGGTTTAGGTTGGCTGCTGTTTGCCCGTGGTGACCGCCATTTGACGGCAGAAGCGCTTTATGAAGAGGCGTCCAAGGCGCGGGTGCCGGTTTCGTTGGCCACCGTCTATAATACGCTGCACCAATTCACCGAAGCCGGATTGCTGCGCGAAGTAGCGGTTGAGGGTGCCAAAACCTATTTCGACACGAATACGAGCCAGCACCACCATTTCTTTGTGGAGGGTGAAAACCAGCTTTTGGACATTGAGGGGCAGAACATCTCGGTTTCGATGTTGCCTGAAATTCCCGAAGGCATGGAAATCGCGCGCGTGGAAGTCGTAATCCGGCTGCGCCGCAAGGAAGTCTGAGGTCTACTCGACTTTTTCTTCCGGATAGGCGCCCCAGAGCTGTTGCTGCTGGATATAGCCGTCAAACCCCTCGCCGATCAGCCTGCACCATTGCCCGTCGCACGATTTGATCGAGGCGACGACGTTGGGCATAAGTTGGGCGATCATCGGGGCTTCGACATTCGGTTTGGCGCGCAACGGCACCGGCTTTTCCTTGCCCCAAGGCGCAACAATTGCCGTCCGCCGTCCGGATAGGAGATTGTGCAACACCCATCCTTCCGAGCCCTCCGAATCGCGGATGCGACGCCATGTCTCGAATTCGGCGGTGATTTCAACGGGCAAGCCCGCCTTCTCATAAATCCATTTTGTGCGGTGGTCTTTGCTCGGCCCTTCGCGCAAATTGACGCGGTCGGACTTCAAACTTGCAAACCGCGGCAAAGGCAGGCCCGTGGTGGAGCCAATATTCGGATCAACCGCAAAAGCCGGAACGGCTGAAAGCGCCGCAACGAAAACGCTGGCCATTATTCCTGAGAGAAAGGGCTTTAAACGAAACATACGCACCCGTGGCACCTACGAGGATTGACGCCCGTTGTTTTTCACCTTTCTGCCCGTTAGAGAGATAGGCAGGGGTACATCGGCGCGATAGATCAGGTTGATCGGTCTAAGCTGATATGGAAAGAAATCAACTGAGTTTACGGCACCATCTATTGTCTATTGATCCTTAAAACGGCGTAAATTCGGTCGGTGCGGACCAAAAGGGCTTAAGGGAGTGGGGAAATGACGAAACAAAAGCCATTGGTTGTGGTTACCCGCCGCCTCCCCGACACCATCGAAACGCGCATGCGGGAGCTTTTCAACGCCTCGCTTAATATTGATGATCGCCCTTTGACCAAGGACGAGCTGATCGAAGCCGTCAAAACGGCTCAGGTTCTTGTCCCCACCGTCACCGATGAAATTGATGCCGATGTGATCGCCGCCGCAGGCGAGCAATTGCGCCTGATCGCCAATTTCGGCAATGGCGTGGACCATATCGATGTGGCCGCCGCCCAGGCCAAGGGCATTGCCGTTACGAACACTTCGGGAGTGCTGACGGATGATACGGCCGATATGACGATGGCGCTTATTCTTGCCGTTTCACGCCGCATTGCCGAGGGCGCGCGGGTTATTCCGGAAGGCAATTTCCATGGCTGGTCGCCGACTTGGATGCTGGGTCATCGCATCACCGGCAAACGCCTCGGGATTGTCGGCATGGGGCGGATCGGCCAGGCGCTTGCCCGCCGGGCCAAGGCTTTCGGCCTACAGGTTCATTACCATAACCGGCGTCCGGTGGCCGCCGCCGTTGAGCAGGAATTAGAGGCGACCTATTGGGATTCGCTCGACCAGATGCTGGCGCGGATGGATATTGTCTCGGTCAATTGCCCGCATACGCCTGCGACCTACCATCTTTTATCGGCACGGCGGCTGAAGCTCCTCAAGCGCGATGCCATTCTCGTCAATACCGCCCGTGGCGAAATTATTGATGAGAGCTCGCTCGTGAAAATGCTCGAAGCGGGCGAATTGGCGGGCGCTGGCCTCGACGTGTTTGAGCATGAGCCCGCTATTTCACCGCGCATGCTGAAGCTTGCCAAGCAAAACCGTATTCTCGTGATGCCCCATATGGGCTCGGCCACTATCGAAGGCCGCATCGAGATGGGCGAGAAGGTGATTATCAATATCCGCACCTTCATGGACGGCCACCGGCCGCCCGATCGGGTGATTGCGTCGATGGTGTAAGGGGTTAGCCTTTTAGCATTCCGTCATGGCGAGCGAGAGCGAAGCCACCCAGTTGATGATTGCCAATTGAACGCGGCTTTACCTTTGCATTCCCTTTGTCGGCATCAGCTGGGCTGCTTCGCTATCGCTCGCAGTGACGGATAGGGCTCTAGGCCCTACCCGACTAAATCCATCACAATCCTTCAAACAAGGCCGTCGACAGATAACGCTCGGCGAAGCTTGGGATGATGATCACGATATTTTTGCCCTTGGATTCAGGCCGTGCCGCGATCTCGAGCGCTGCCGCGACCGATGCGCCCGATGAAATCCCGGTAGGAATGCCTTCAATTCGGGCCAAAAGACGGGCCGTATCAAAGGCCGTTTGATTGGCCACTTGGATCACCTCGTCAATGATCGAGCGATCCAGAATATCGGGCACAAAGCCCGCGCCAATGCCTTGGATTTTATGCGGACCCGGATTGCCGCCCGACAGAACGGGTGAATCTTCCGGCTCGACGGCAACGATTTTGACGTTCGGATTGCGCGCCTTCAAGACTTGGCCGACCCCGGTGATGGTGCCGCCGGTGCCAACGCCTGAAACCAAAATATCGACTTTGCCATCGAGATCGTTCCAGATTTCTTCCGCCGTGGTGCGACGGTGAATGTCAGGATTGGCCGGGTTTTGGAATTGTTGCGGGATAACCGAGCCGGGGATGGAGGCTTTGAGCTCCTCGGCCTTGGCGATCGCGCCCTTCATGCCTTGACCTGCTGGCGTCAGCTCCAACTCCGCGCCCAAAAGAGCGAGCATTTTGCGGCGCTCGATCGACATTGATTCCGGCATCACAAGAATGAGGCGATACCCGCGCGCCGCCGCCACAAAGGCGAGAGCGATACCGGTATTGCCGGAGGTTGGTTCAATCAGCGTGGAGCCTGGCTTGATCGCGCCGGCGGCTTCCAACGCATCGACCATATTGACACCGATACGGTCCTTGACGCTGGCGATGGGGTTGAAAAATTCGAGCTTGGCCAAAAGATTGGCGTGGACGCCTTTTTGCTTGGCAACCCGATCCAACCGCACAATCGGCGTATCGCCAATCGTATCCGTGATCGAATTATAGATGCGGCCTCGGCCGGGCTTATGGGTGGATGAAGCGCTGCTGGTCATGATGTGCTGTCTCCCATCAAAGATTACATTGTGCTTATTTTAATATATTTGCAGATTTTGTCGATTAATATTTTATTTCACATTTTAAATTGCGAAATCGGCTGTTTCAGCGCTGCTGTTAAAGCCCGCTTTATCGGCGCGCTGGCACAAATCCTCGACCGATATCTTATCCAGATGGGCCAAAAACACCTGACTGGCCTGTTTGATTTCCGGCTCGATGACCTCATTGACCAAAATCGAATGGGGTTCGGGAAGGGAAGCTTCGTCATCCGCCGCATTCATCGCCGCCCGGACGATATCGCCCGCCGCGATCCGTCGACGCTCGATGGCCAATTCATACCCGCCCTTTGGTCCGCGAACGCCTTTTAAGATACCCGCGCGCACCAGCGCTTGCAGGATCGTTTCAAGGTGACGGGGTGGCAATTGATGACGTTCAGCCAAATGCTTGGCCGCCACAGGATCAGGGCGGGCGTGAATGGCAATATCGACCACGGCTGCAATGGCCAAAAGACTACGACGAGAAAGAAGATTCATCCGGAATGCCCTGTTCGCTCCAAGCCCTCACAGACCGGAGACAACCATCTCACACGCCGGTAGAGCCATATCCACCCGCGCCGCGTGACGTTTCCGCCAGCTTAACGCGTTCATCCCAAACGGCCTGAACGACAGGGGCCACCACCAATTGGGCAATCCGCATACCGCGTGTGATCTCGAAGGGCTGATCGCCATGGTTGATCAGCAGCACCGACACTTCACCGCGGTAATCGGCATCGATCGTGCCCGGCGCATTCAACACGGTAATGCCATGTTTGAGCGCCAAACCCGACCTTGGCCGAACCTGACCTTCATAACCGTCTGGTAATTCAATACACATTCCTGTCGGGATTAACATCCTTTTCCCGATTTCTAATGTGAATATTTTATCAGCCGGGATAGCGGCCGTTAAATCCATGCCCGCCGAGGCGGGTGTTGCATAGGCTGGCAACGGAAGATCCGCCCCATGCTCCAAGCGGCGAACACCAATAGAAACGCTCATCAGCGGCTCGCTTTGGCAAATTTGGTGGCAAAAAGGGCAATTAGCCGCTCGGCGACCTCGGTTTTGCTCAGCTTTGGCCAGCTATCGACGGCGTCTTTTGAGACAATGTGCACCGTGTTCATATCCCCGCCCATGACACCGCTATCGCCGCCGACATCATTGGCAACGATTAAATCGCAGGCCTTTTTATCGAGCTTGCCGCGCGCATAGTCGATGACATTCGAGGTTTCAGCCGCAAATCCGACGATCAACGAGGGGCGGTTGGCGGAAAGGTGCCCGATGGTCGATAAAATATCGGGGTTGGGGGTCAGCGTTAGAGCGGGCGGTCCGGCCTCGGTCTTTTTGAGCTTATCCCCGCTTTGCGCGGCGACGCGCCAATCGGCGACCGCCGCACAAAAAACGGCAATATCGGCCGGAAGGGCGTGTTGGACGGCCCGCAGCATCTCATCCGCTGTCTCGACCGAGATCACCGTGACGCCGACCGGATGCGGGATGGATACGGGACCGGAGACCAAAGTGACCTTTGCCCCAGCACGCGCGGCGGCTGCCGCAATCGCATGACCCTGTTTGCCGGACGACCGATTGGCAATATAGCGCACGGGATCAATTGGCTCATGCGTCGGGCCGGACGTGACCAGCACATGGCGGCCTTCGAGCACGCGAGACACTGGCGCGAGCGCCGCCTCAATGGCATCCGCTATCGCAACCGGCTCGGCCATACGGCCGGGACCAAATTCGCCACACGCCATCGCGCCGTCATCAGGGCCCACAAATAGAATGCCGTCGGCCTTCAGCGTGGCGAGATTGCGCTGGGTTGCGGCATGTTGCCACATCCGCACATTCATGGCGGGGGCCACAAGCACCCGCTTGTCGGTGGCGAGCAAAGCGGTGGAGGCCAAATCATTGGCCAGCCCCTGCGCCATTTTGGCCAGAAGATCGGCGGTGGCAGGAGCGACAACGACGAGATCCGCCGAGCGGGATAATTCAATATGGCCCATCTCGGCCTCGTCGGTGAGCGAGAAGAGATCGGTGAATACTTTCTCGCCGGACAGGCTTGCGACAGACAGCGGGGTGACAAATTCGGCACCGGCTTTGGTTAAAATCGCCCGCACGGAACCGCCCCGCTTGGTGATCTCGCGGATCAGCTCCAGCGATTTATAGGCCGCGATGCCGCCGCCAATGATGAGGAGTACGCGTTTGCCCTTGAGCGCCATTGCAAGTCCTTTTCCTGCAGCAACCTAGCTCATTCACTCCCATAGTAAAAGTCTGGAACGGGGAGAACCACCCCGCCACAGCAAAACGCCGTCCCTCAGGTTTGTACAATTTAGGGTTGAAAAATATCAAAGTTTTCAACTTTGAGTGCGTAGTCTTGGACTTTACCTTACGGCAATAAAGCTTGGGCAAAAATCTGGGGCTATCCTTTAATGACGAGAATTTTCACCCTTATTGCGGTGCTCGCCGCAGTAACGCTTTCGGCCTGCAGCGGCGGCGGGGGTGGCGGAACATCGAAATCGGTCACGTCTCAAACCGTGAGCTTCTCAAGCAATGGCGTCACGAAAACAACCACCACTTCTTATAGCGATGGATCAAGCTCCTCAGCGTCGCTAACGGGATCAATCGATTCCGTACAATGGGCTAACGACCACATCACCAAAACCACGATTTATCGCTTCACCGATGGAACGACCAATCCCTTTGTCGAAACGATCGGTCCAACGCTTACTGCTCCTATGCTAACAGGAGTGAACTATCCGTCCCATTGGTCCTCGGGCACATCAACCGGAACCGTCACAAAACCCGTCACATCGCCCAAGCAGGATGTGTTTGGCGATGGCTATAAGTACATCTATGAAGATGGCACAGTTACCAAGCCTTTTCAGCAGTCAACCCTGACGCCCATTGGAGCGATTGCTTCAGGCGCAATCAATGATCCAAATGCTTATGTGACAGCGCCCACAAAAGGGACGTATGATTTAAGATGGGGGGAGCCGGATCCGGCTGGTCCAGCATATGCTGCTAATTTTATTGGTGACAAAAACTACACCCTCTCGGCGTCGAAGAAAATCTTTAATGGAGTTTTATCGGGGGGAGGGGTAGCATGCATGGTCGCAACTGCTAATGACGTTAATTGTGGTGCCACTCTACCCGCTCCCTCCCCCGAAGTTATCGATGCCTGGAATCAAGGATGGACAGGTTCTGGAAAAAATATTCTTATCTGGGATGATATTAGTGATACAGCAGCATCGGAGCATCCCGTAACAGTCGAGACGATCGCTCAGCGTTATGCTTGGGGATCTACTTTTTATGGTATGAGTTATCAGACAACGATACCTAATGTCTTAACTCTCGATGGAGGTATATATAATGATATACCAAATATCTCCATCAATATCGTCAATATGAGTTATGGAGCCGATCTGTCTGGCTTCTTTATTAAAAATCCAACCTATACTCCTTTTTCGCAAACGGGATTACTCGCCGCCAGAAATTCGTATCAATTGTCTTATTCAAATCGCGCAACCCTTTTAACAAACACCAATTATAAGGGTTTATCAAATCTAGCTGGCGGTTTCGATCTAAGCGATGCGGTACTGGTTAAAGCGGCTGGGAATGACAACATTGACGCCGAATATGAACCCCTCAATTATTGGATCTCACAAAACTCAAACGATGTGATGCGATTATTGATTGTAGGTGCTCTCAATGATATCGGCCAAGTGGGTGCGCGTGCCTATATTGCCAGTTATTCGAACAAAGCAGGGACCGATCCTACCATCCAATCACGATTTTTAGTTGAGTCTGGTAAATCCGTTTTTAGTTTTGCATTAAGTGACTATTACAATGGGCAGCAACTTTTGAGTGGCGATGGCACGTCCTACGCTGCGCCGCGCGTGGCGGGGTATGCCGCAATTGTGCGTCAAAAATTTCCGAATCTCACCGGCGCCAATACCGCAGATATCCTTCTGACGACGGCTCGATACGACACGCTAACCTGTTATCAAGGTTCATCTGCAGGTCCGACCGGCGGTTGCGACAAAGCGATCTATGGCCAAGGCGAAGCATCGCTCTCGCGTGCGCTTGCTCCGGTGGGCTATTTGCGGTGAGGTTTGCTTGGCAAAGTATCGGCTCTCATAGCATTAATTGACGTAACGTCATTTAATGCCTATTGAGCGCCATGTGGCGGCGCATTATCGTTCTCATTTTAATCATATCATGGGGCACCCCGGCATTTTCCGAGGGGCTCGAACCTGAAACCAGTTTACTGCCAACCTCCGCCAAACAAGCCTTTGTGATGGATGCGCAATTGCCGGCCGACTATTGGCATGCGCTGGATGACCGGAGCTATATTGCGCTTACGGGTTTTTTCGTTGGTGAGAAAATGTTCGCTGCGGGCGGTCAATCCCTGATGGCTCGTCCGGATCGTGTCTGCTCAATCTATGACAACGCCATATGCTTTGATGTTAATCGGTTTTATTCGTCGTCAATGCCGCAAATTTTAATGTCTGGCTTTGTGATGCTGGATGGCAGCAACGCCATCACCTTCGGGATTGATACGGGCTATTCATCACCAAAATTAAAAGTGAGCCCGGCGCTTTTGCTGGGCGTTTCGAAGCGCTGGTTTATGTCGGAAAAACGCGATGCCCATTTGATCATCGAGGCGAGCGGTTGGTTTGGTCAGTCGGTATCGCACGAGCCTTGTATCGACGACTATGATCGCGCGTATTATTGCGGCAATTTATCGGCCTGGAGCGATTTCACCTATAATGCGCATCCAACCAATTTGTATCTTAAATTCTGGTACGAGAAGGCGTTTTAAAGCACCCGCATGGCGACGGCCAGCAACACACCCGCAATAATCCAGAGCGCGAGATTGCCCCAGCGGTTTCGACGAGCCTCGGCCCTTCCGATTTCGGCAATTGATCGTGCATCGAGCGGAAAGCCTTTATCGGCGGCATGCGCCAATTGTTCAGCCAGCGCTTCGGCACGCGACGCCAATGCCGGTAAATGGCCGACCATTCCGGCGAGCGAAACAGCACCGCGGCCCAATTCCTCAATCTTGCCAATCGGGCCTAGATTCCGTTCGATCCAGCTGCGCACCACCGGCTCGGCTGTCGTCCACATATTCAAATGCGGGTCGAGCGAGCGGCTAACGCCCTCCACCACCACCATTGTCTTTTGCAGCATCACGAGTTCCGTGCGCGTGCGCATGTCAAACAGGCCCGTGACTTCAAACAAAAGCGTCAGGAGCTTCGCCATTGAAATCTGATCGGCGGAGCGCTGATGAATGGGTTCGCCAATCGCGCGAATGGCCTGCGCGAAATCGTCAACCGAATGGCGGGCGGGCACATAGCCCGCTTCAAAATGCACTTCCGCTACACGGCGATAATTGCGCGTGATAAAGCCCAAGAGAATTTCGGCCAAGAAGCGACGTTCTTTTAATCCAAGTCGTCCCATAATGCCGAAATCGACGGCGCAAAGCCTGCCCTCGGCATCCACAAACAGATTGCCCGGATGCATATCGGCGTGGAAAAATCCATCGCGTAGCGCGTGCTGCAAAAAGGATTGGATGACGATACGGCCCAGACCTTTAAGATCATGGCCTGCGGCGGCAATCGCCTCGATATCGTGCAGCGGAATGCCTTCGATCCACTCCATGGTCAGCACTTCGCGCGCCGTTAAATCCCATAGCACTTTGGGGGCACGAAATTCCGCATCATCTTTAGCGTTCTCGGCCATCTCGGAGAGGGCTGCCGCTTCAAGCCGCAAATCCATTTCCATCGTTACCGAGCGGGCGAGTGTTTCAACCACTTCGATGAATTTGAGACGGCGTGCTTCGGGTGAAACCGATTCCATAAATTCGGCCGCATAAGCCATTGCGGATAAATCGCGGCGGAACCGCGCCCGTACTTGCGGCCGCAACACTTTTACAGCAACGGTTTCACCAGCCAAGGTGACGGCGCGGTGCACCTGTGCAATCGAAGCGGCGGCAATCGGTGCGCTAAATTCAGAAAACAATCCGTCAACCGGTTTGCCAAACGCGGCTTCAATCGCTGACAAAGCATCGGGCATTCCGAAGGCGAGAATACGATCCTGCAATTTTTCCAAATCGCGCGCGACACGAACACCGACCACATCGGGCCGTGTCGCCATAAATTGGCCGAGCTTGATATAAGACGGCCCCAATCGGGTCAGCGCCGCAACAAGCCCTTCGGCATTGGAGGATGCACCGCGCTTTTCAAGCAAACGTGCGGCTTGCACCAAAAAGCGAATGCCGGGAGGCGCTTCGGAAAGATCGACGAGGGCAAACGCACCTTCGCGCGCCAGCACAAAGCCAACACGGGCCAAACGCAATAAATGAATGGGGGCAATACGAGGCACGGTCGGTCTATACTTTCCAGCCGGAGTGAAGCTGCACGATCCCGCCCGACATTGGCCGCGCGCTAACCTCGCCAAAGCCTGCATCACGGATCATGGTGGAGAACCTTCCGGGGGAAGGGAAACGCCGGATGGATTCGACAAGATATTGATACGGCTCGGCATCGCCCGTGACCATTTTCCCCATCGGAGGGATAATCTTGAACGAAAACAGATCGTAGATTTTATCTAGGCCCGGCACATCGACAGCCGAGAATTCAAGGCACATAAAGCGTCCGCCGCGCTTCAACACGCGATAGGCTTCAGAAAGAGCGAGATCGATGCGCGGTACATTGCGAATACCAAACGCAATCGTATAGGCGTCGAAACTGTTATCGTCGAAGGGAAGCGCTTCGGCATTGCCCTGTACAAACTCGATCTGGTCAACAAGGGCTTTCGGCGTCCGGTCGCGACCCACCCGCAACATGTCGCCATTGATATCGCAGACGGTTGCACGGCCGCGCGTGCCGGCCGCTTCCATTACCCGAAAGGCCACGTCGCCGGTGCCACCCGCTACATCCAACAGGGCGAAAGGTTTTGTCTTATTGGGGCGCAAGGAGGAGACGAGCGCGTCTTTCCAGACGCGGTGCAAGCCGAAAGACATGAGATCGTTCATCACATCGTAGCGCTCGGCAACCTTGTGGAAGACATCGTCGACGAGCGCCTGCTTTTCGCCAAGGCGCACGGAGGAGAACCCGAAATGGGTTTCGTCGCCACTGTCCTTACGGGTGTCATTGTCCATCATGCCGTCTCAACCTGCCTTTTCATCTCTTGCTGAAGACCATAGCGCGCGGCGCGTCAAGACGCTATGCCGTCGCTGCACAAGGGAGAACTGATCCATGCCCGAACTTCCCGAGGTTGAAACCGTACGCCGCGGCCTAGAGCCCGCAATGGCCGGACAACGTCTCATCCAAGTGGAACAACGCCGGAAAGACCTGCGTTTCCCGTTTCCTGCGCGGTTCAAGGAGCGGCTTGAGGGGCAAAGGGTGACGGGTTTATCCCGCCGCGCGAAATATCTGGTGCTGGATCTCTCCTCCCAAGAAGCGCTCATCATGCATCTGGGCATGAGCGGACGCTTTACGGTGGAAATGAGCGGCACAACCTCGAAGCCCGGCGATTTTCACTACGAAACCTCAAGTCCCTCGCCCCATGACCACGTCGTCTTCCATATGGAGAATGGTGCGCGGATTACCTATAATGACCCGCGCCGTTTCGGTTTTATGGATTTGGTGCCCAGCGCGTCCTTGGCCGAATCCAAGCATTTCAAGGCCATGGGCGTCGAGCCGCTGGGCAATGAACTGAATGGCGAGCTGATCCAAACCCTGTTCGCCGACAAAAAAGCACCGCTAAAGGCCGCGCTGCTCGACCAAAGGCTAATCGCGGGTTTGGGCAATATTTATGTCTGCGAGGCGCTGCACCGCTCCGGCCTTTCGCCCAAGCGGCTCGCGGGGACGCTATCGACCAATCGGGGAAGTATGAAAGGGAAGGCCGAGCTATTGGCGACGATCATCCGCGACGTGCTGACGGAAGCCGTGCAGGCGGGCGGCTCCTCCTTGCGGGATTATGCGCAAACGGATGGTTCGCTCGGCTATTTCCAGCACCGGTTCAGGGTTTATGACCGCGAGGGTGAGAAATGCCCTACGGTTTCGTGTTCAGGGACTATTGAGCGGATTGTTCAATCGGGTCGCTCGACGTTTTATTGTAAAACCTGCCAGAAATGAGCGGCCTTGAACCAAAGGCAAAGCCGCGCTAGCACTCATTGAACGGAAAAAAGGGGGCAATTATGGCCTATGCGACGATTTTGACGGAAATCCGTGGGAAAGCGGGTCTCATCACCATTAACCGCCCCGATGCGCTCAACGCGCTCAATTCCGTTGTTATTCGCGAGATTACCCATGCTCTGGGCGATTTTGAGCGGGACGCAGCGATTGGCGCCATTGTTTTAACCGGCTCGGAAAAGGCCTTCGCGGCCGGTGCCGATGTGAAAGAAATGAAGGACCTTTCCTTCCCTTCCACCTATCTCGATGATTTTATCACCGCTTGGGACGCTATTTCGCAGCATCGCAAACCGCTGATCGCGGCAGTTTCGGGCTTTGCCCTTGGGGGCGGATGCGAATTGGCCATGATGTGCGATTTCATTCTTGCGTCCGATACCGCCAAATTCGGCCAGCCTGAAATCCGGCTGGGCATTATGCCGGGTGCCGGCGGCAGTCAGCGCCTGACCCGCGCCATTGGCAAGGCAAAAGCCATGGAAATGTGCCTCACGGGGCGGATGATGGACGCCCAAGAGGCGGAACGCGCTGGCCTTGTGTCACGGATCATCCCCGTTGCCGACCTCGTCGAAGAAGCCGTCAAAACGGCCCAAACCATTGCGGGCTTCTCCCGCCAAAGCGTCTTGATGACAAAAGAGTCCGTCAACCGGGCGTTTGAAACGAGCCTTGCCGAAGGCATCCGCTTTGAGCGCCGCCTGTTCCAATCGCTGTTTGCGACGGAAGACCAGAAAGAGGGCATGGCAGCTTTTATCGAAAAACGTCCATCCGCCTTTAAAGACCGCTAAATGGATTTAAGCCTCGACGCGATCGCGCTGCTCTGCGCGACTGGGTTTGCCGCGGGTTTTGTGGATGCCATAGCGGGTGGAGGGGGATTGCTCACCATTCCCGCCCTGTTATTGGCTGGCGTACCGCCAGTGTCTGCCGTTGCCACCAATAAAGTCCAGGGAACGCTTTCTATTCTATCCGCCCTTTATACCTATAACCGCTCGGGCATTGTCGAGTGGCGGGCGGGCATACCCATGGCCGCGATGTCCTTTATCATCGGCATTGGCGGGGCTTTATCCGTCCATATTCTCCCGAAAGAGGCGATTGCGGCCCTTATTCCTGCGCTTTTGATTGCCGTGGCGCTCTATTTTGGCTTGATCCGGGGGTTGGGGGATGCTGATCGCAAGAGCCGTATCACGCGGTTGAGCTTTATCCTGCTGGTGGTGCCCCCCATTGCCTTTTATGACGGGTTTCTTGGGCCGGGTGCCGGTTCTTTTTACGCCCTTGCTTTGATTGCCCTGCAAGGCTTCGGCATTACCCGTACGACGGCGATGTCCAAACTGCTGAATGGTGGCAGCAATGCCGGTTCTCTGTTGCTTTTTACGCTCGCAGGCAGTGTTATTTGGCCTTTAGGGCTTGGAATGGGGCTTTTTTCGATGCTGGGCGCCCAATTGGGTTCACGGCTTGCCATTAAACAGGGTGCGCGGATTATTCGCCCCCTGATTGTCCTGACCTGCTGCGCGCTTTCGATCCGCATGCTGCTTGATCCGACCAATCCGGCCCATATCTTTCTCGTAAATCTTCGGTTTCTGGGCTGAAGGACATTGACGCCCAACGCTGAAGCCGTTATTAACCCCGCCACACAAGGGCTTTCCTGACCTTCGTCCGGGCAGTCTTCAACCTTCCAACCATGGGCGGTTATCCATACTCCTGAGAGGGAAATGGTCCCGCCGTGAGGTACACCAATGGCCAATACGACTTCTGCAAAGAAGGCCACCCGTAAGATCGAGCGCCGCACGGCCGTAAACCGTAGCCGCCGTTCGCGCGTCCGCACCTATGTCAAGAAGCTTGAAGAAGCTTTGAAGGCTGGCGACAAGGCCGCAGCGACGGAAGCCTTCAAGCATGCCGAGCCTGAATTGATGCGGGCGGCACAAAAAGGCGTTGTTCATAAAAACACCGCTTCGCGTAAGGTTTCTCGCTTGGCAAAAGCGATCAGCGCTCTCAGCGCGTAACTCGATTAGAGACAACTTTTAGTTGTTTAGATAGCCCCGCCAAAAGCGGGGCTTTTTCTTTGGCTGATGGCCAATTTTTACAGAAATGCAACAGAAATATTTCGCTCAATTTTCAAATTTTTGCTTGACACTCCATTCCCGAATTTACCTCGAGAGTGACATTTCATTGACGCCAAGCGCACAAAATTAACGAAGCGTTTTCAACGGCTTAATACCTAAGACGCTTTTTCATCTTCGGGCCCCCCCCTTTGCCATAGCTCCAAGCTAAAACTGAAAAATAAAAAATAAATATTTTCCGTACGCATTAGGATTAAGGAAACGTGAACGAAGCCAAGCGTTTGCGCCAATCTGATCCAGTGCGACAGGCTTTGCCGTGGCCATTGATGGGCCAATTCTAGCTTAGGTTGTGCTCGGTCCGTTGCATGGATTTTTTTCGGTGTGTAAGACTCCTTCCTGTCAGCGCGGCTTGCGGTGATTGTTTCACAGGCAAACAAGAACGCCATTCCTCATTGTTTGGGGCGAGTTATCTTGCTCTAAAATTGGTGACGGGTTCTCGGGTGCTCAATGAAACGACGGGATCGTATTTTTCGGTTCCTGATGAACGATTGATATCGAGGGAGATAATTGGATGCTAGCCTTCTCAACCGACCCATGTGCGAGCTATCCATTATCGGCATTCGTGACCCATGGTTTTTTTGAGCATTGTCCGGAATAAATTTTAAAGCAGTTACGCTGCACACTATTTCGTTTTTGAAATTGAGACTGACTTGGAATTTAAAGTGTTATGATGTCGAGCGTATTGAAGGCCAATCCCATCCATGACGTTGATATTCAACTCACCTCGGCCGAGGCATGGGATCGCGTACGCCGTCGTCTTCGTGCTGAGCTTGGTGAAGATGTTTTTTCAAGCTGGTTCGGTCGTCTTGAGCTCGTCGAAATTTCAGGCTCAATGGTTTTTCTTTCGGTGCCAACGCGCTTTCTGAAAAGCTGGATTCAATCACATTATATTGATCGCCTGCGTGCATTGCTGGTCGAAGAGTTCAAGGATGTATCCGATCTTTCGCTTTCGGTAAGAGGCGCATTAGGCAAGCCTGCCCAACGCCCTTCGGTTGCCCATACAACCGAACAGACGCAGACCGAGCGAAGCTTCCCAGAGCGCAATAAAGTCGACACCATCGCTCTTGCTGAAGGCAAGCCTGCTTCGGAAAACGATGCGCTAACGGGTGCACCGTTAGACCGTCGCCTAACCTTCACTAATTTTCTCGTTGGCAAATCCAACGCATTGGCCAATGCCGCGGCTGAGCATATTGTGCAAAACACCGCTGGCGAAGCGCCTCTCTACAACCCGCTTTATGTGCATGCTGGCGTAGGGCTCGGCAAAACGCATTTGCTCCACGCGATTGCGCATGAAACAACCGCACAAGGCCGTCGCGTGATTTATCTCACCGCGGACCGATTTATGTACGGTTTCGTATCGGCGCTGAAAGCGCAGACGGCACTCAATTTCAAAGAGCGTCTTCGCGGTATCGATCTCCTCGTGATTGACGATGTGCAATTCCTGCAAGGCAAATCGATCCAGCAAGAATTCTGTCACACGCTAAACGCATTGATCGATTCCGGTCGCCAGATCGTTATCGCTGCCGATCGTCCGCCGACGGATCTCGAAAGCTTGGACGAGCGCGTCAAGTCGCGATTGGCCGGCGGTTTGGTCGTTGAAATGGGGCCCCTCGATGAAGGGCTCCGTGTCAAGATTATCGAAGCTCGGATTGCAAGCGCGCGGCAACATCAGCCAGGCTTCGAAGTGAGCCCGTCCGTTATCAGCTATGTGGCGAAGACGATTGTTTCAAATGGTCGCGATTTGGACGGCGCGGTTAACCGCTTGCTGGCTCATTCGACGCTGACCGGCGGTACGATGACGGTTGAGTCCGCCGAAATTGCCATCCGTGATCTGGTTCGCACCCGCGAGCCTCGCAAGGTCAAAATTGAAGATATCCAGAAGTTGGTGGCGACGCATTTCAATGTGAGCCGCGCGGATATCCTCTCCTCCCGCCGCTCGGCCAGCGTGGTCAAGCCGCGGCAGATCGCGATGTATCTTGCAAAAGTTCTCACGCTTCGCTCGTTGCCGGAAATCGGCCGTCGCTTTGGTGGTCGCGATCACACGACCGTGCTTCATGCCGTCCGCAAGATTGAGGGCGCGGTGAATGCCGATGTGATGCTCAAGGACGATGTGGAGCTTCTGAAGCGGATGCTGCAGGACTAATTTCCGTCGATTTCTGTGGAAGGCGGCTTTCAAATCCCCGCTCAGCACGACTAGGGCTTGCCTATCGAGGGCTCCCTTGTCAAAATTTTCGACCCTGTACGTGTGGATTCGGTAAATCCAAATGCGCGTGCGTCATACGATTTAAGCAAGGTTGGCGATGAAGGTCACTGTTGAGAGAGCAGCCCTGTTGCGTTCTTTGGGTCATGTCCACCGCGTGGTGGAGCGTCGGAATACGATTCCGATCTTGTCCAATATTCTTATTCGCGCGGAAGAGTCATCGGTACGCCTCAAGGCAACCGATTTGGACCTCGAAGTGACGGAGCGTTTTGCTGCTGATGTTGAGCAGGCAGGGGCAACGACCATTCCGGCCTATATGCTGTATGATATTATTCGTAAGCTGCCCGATGGCGCCCAAGTATCGCTTGAAATGACGGGCGATACCAACACCATGGTCATTCGCTCCGGACGTTCACGCTTTACGCTGCAGACCTTGCCCGATAGCGATTTTCCCGATCTCGCTGCAGGCGATATCGGCCATCAGTTCAGCCTGCCATCGGCCGAGTTACGGCGCTTGATTGAAAAGACCCAGTTCGCCATCTCAACGGAAGAAACGCGCTATTATCTCAATGGCATCTATCTGCACACGATTGATGTGTTGGGACATACGATGTTGCGCGCTGTTGCCACCGATGGTCATCGTTTGGCCCGCGTGGAAACGGATGCACCGGAAGGCTCATCGGGCATGCCGGGTGTGATCGTGCCCCGTAAAGCCGTTAGCGAAATTCTGAAGCTTGTTGAAAGCGGTTCGGACAATGTGACGATCGAACTTTCTTCAACGAAGATTCGCCTCACCTTTGGCGAAGTCGTTCTGACCTCGAAACTGATCGATGGCACATTCCCTGATTATCAACGCGTCATTCCAATGGCGAATGATAAGCTGCTGACCGTTGATAAAGCGGAATTCACGTCCGCTGTTGATCGTGTATCGACGATTTCTTCCGAGCGCAGCCGCGCGGTTAAGATGACCTTGGACGATCATAAATTGACGCTCTCGGTTGTTAATCCGGACTCTGGATCTGCAACCGAAGAGATCGAGGTTGATTATGATCAAGGCGCGTTGGAAATCGGCTTCAATGCCCGCTATCTTCTCGATATCTGCGCCGAGCTTGATAGCGATACGGCCTTCTTGAAGCTGGCTGATTCAGGCTCGCCAACCTTGGTACAAGATCGGGAAGGCGCAAGCGCGTTGTATGTCCTAATGCCGATGCGCGTTTGACAAACCCGCATCTTACCCGACTGATCCTTCAGGATTTTCGGTCCTATCCGACACTTGATCTTCATCTTGCCGGTCGCATGATTGCCTTCACAGGCGAGAATGGTGCCGGTAAGACCAATTTACTAGAAGCCATTTCGCTTCTTTCATCCGGACGCGGCTTACGCCGCGCCGAACTCGCGGACATGGTGCGCGAGCAGGGAACGGGTTCGTTCGCCGTAGCTGCAGAAGTCTCCGGCCCCTTCGATACCGTAAAGCTTGGGACGGGATTGGAACCCGCCGGACCCGATGGGCAAGGCCCACGCAAATACCGGATCAATGGCGAAACAGCGTCCTCCGCCGCAGCCTTTAATGACTATCTGAGATTGGTGTGGCTAACGCCCGCTTTTGATGGCCTCTTCACGGGATCAGCCGGGGATCGCCGCCGCTTTCTGGATCGTCTGGTTCTGGCCATTGATCCAAGCCACGGTTCACGGGTGAGCGCCCTTGAGCGCGCCCTTCGCTCCCGCAATCGCATTTTGGAAGACAATAGCAGCGATGCAACATGGCTAAGCGCGGTTGAACGCGAAGTTGCCGAGACGGGCGTGGCCGTTGCCGCGGCACGACGGGAAACGGTTGGTCAGCTTGCAGGCCTCATTGCCAAAGAACGCGATGACACGTCGCCTTTTCCTTGGGCTGAACTTCAATTGGAAGGCACGATCGAAGCGGCATTGGCCGATCATGCGGCGGTTGATGTTGAAGACATGTTTCGTAAATTACTGCAGGCCAATCGCGCGCGCGACCGTGCAGCGGGTCGCGCAACGATCGGACCGCAAACCTCCGATTTGCTGGTGCGCCACGGGCCTAAAGATGTCGTCGCTGATCGCGCATCGACCGGCGAACAAAAAGCACTCTTGATCGGCATTATTATCGCTCATGCACGCCTTGTTGCGGCGACAAGCGGTATGGCGCCGATTGTCTTGCTTGATGAAGTTGCAGCCCATCTCGATCCACGTCGGCGCCTCGCATTGTTCAACACATTACATGCGTTAGGTGCGCAAGTGTTCATGACGGGTGCCGATCATACGCTGTTCACCGATCTGCCCGCTGATGCCGAACAATTTCTGGTGACGCCAGGGCGGGTAGATCCGCTCCGCTAAGCTTGTGCGGTGGCGGAGCCTTCATCCGATTGAACCAAATTAAACGTCGGACATGCTTGTTCCGGAATCCTAAACCGCAGTATGCAAGGGAAGCGTTTTGCAGTTTCACAACGAGAAACCCATCAAAGATCGTGATTTAAACCGACCATGCCCGTTTCAGGACTAGTGCTTTTTGCCCTCACCTATTTTGTTGCCGTTGCCACACCCGGGCCCGGCATTGCGGCTGTTTTAGCCCGAGCGCTTGGCAAAGGGTTAAAAGGCATGCCCGCTTTTATCGCGGGCTTCGTGCTTGGTGATCTAACGCTTTATGCGGCGGCCGCTGCTGGCTTTGCGGCGCTGGCTGGTGCCTATGCCCCGATCTTTTTGGCCATCAAATGGGGCGGTGCAGCCTATCTCATGTGGCTATCCTATCGGCTCTGGACGGCTCCTGTTGAGCCAGCATCGGAAACATGGTCGGAACAGGGGTCGGATGCGCCGTTTTCGTTGTTTTTGACAACTTACTCGCTCACTCTTGGCAACCCCAAGCCAATCCTCTTTTTCGTGGCGCTTTTGCCTTCGATTATTGATCTCGAGAATTTGACGCTCGCGGATTTTTTAACCGTTGCCGTTCTGATCGCTGTCATCATTGCGGGAACGTTGGCCGCCTATGCAACGGCTGCCGCAAAAGCTCGGCAATTGTTTTCGAGCGTTTCTGCACGTCGACGGATCAACCGCATCACGGGAAGTATCTTGGCCGTTGCAGCCGTTCTGATCGCTTTGGGCTGATCGATCCGGCTTGATCGATGCCATCAGAATAAGGGTGGTACAGCTACCCCGGCTCGAACGGGGGACCTCTAGATCCACAATCTAGCGCTCTAACCAACTGAGCTATAGCTGCATAAGTGAAAAGCGGGCGGACCCTACGCCGGCCCGCCCGCTTTTTCAAGACCTTTAACCGCAGAGATTAACGACTTTGCCGTGTGGTCTCAACCGCATGATCAATAGCCTTGCGAACAGGCTCCGTAGCTTTGGCCGCAATGGCTTGGGCTAACGAAGACATTTCCTTGGCTTCGCCTAAGGTTCTTTGAACGCCAAGGCGCAATTCTGTCGATTGTAAATCAATCAAATCCGACAAAGTATGAGCTTTCGTCACGGCGCGGAAATAATTGAAGGCCGCATGGGTTTGCGCCTCGACAGCCTCGGCCATGCGCAGCTGCAGCTCTTTAAGCCCCGACTGAACGACCGCGCTGCTGGCCTCAAAGCCTTGGGCAAGCTGGTGGGTCGCTTCTTGGGACTTAGCAAACGCTGTCCGTGCCTGTGCGAGCGATTGCTCGGCCACGCCACGGATTGCGTCGACCGGTGGAACGGCGAGCTTTGGTGACGGAGACGAAACCTTGGCCGGCTTTTCGGCCTTTGGTGCAACCTTCGCCTTCGCTGTTTTGCTCGAAGCCGATTTGGAAACCGGCTTGGAAACCGCCTTCTTTGGCTGGGTTGGAACCGCCTCAACGATCAACCCATTGCTCAAAGGCGCGGGAGTTGACGGCTTTTCAGCGGCTACAGGCTCGGCCGTTAGCACGATAGCTTTTGAAGGGGCTTTCGCTTCCTTCGCGGACTTTGCAGGCGTTACGCTTGATTTACTTGGAACTCCAACATCGGATGCCATTTGCCCCTCCTATTGGTGATGAAAAATCTAGCTTGGTCTTATTTAGGCTTTACGGTGGAAGCCGCTTTGCGAATTTCGGCAGCGGCACCCTCAACCGTTGCTTGCGCGGTTTCGGCAACCTTTTTGGCGGAAGCCTGAACCGTTGAGCCAAATTCGGTCATTTGAGCCTGCAAGGACGAAACCTGCGTTTTTACAAATTCGGTCTGGATATGGACGACTTCCTGCACGTCCTTGGCATGTAGGAGGCGTTGGGCCAGATCAAATGCTGCCGTCACATTCTGCTCGGCATAGCCCATAGCGCGCTTGGCCAAGTCACGCGACTGGTGCTGCGCTGTGGTTGCCTGGGTGTCGGCGGCGGCTACCGCTTTGTTGGCCGCGCCGATGAAGCCGTCAAACGCCGTCTTGGCCTGTTCGACGCTTTTTTCAGCCAAATCGCGCATTTCTGCCGGAATTTCGTAACCTGATGGTGACTTTGCCATGATGCAGTCCTTTTTGAAGGTGATAGGGCGACAGGCCCTTTATCCGTGATACTGCAGTGCAATATAATGCTGCACTGCACAATCGTCAATGGTGTGGTCCCGTTAACGGTGTTTGATGGTTGTTCGACCTTCGGGTGAGATTCGATTCGACGTGGTGGTGACCAAACGATAAATATTTATCCGATCTTTTTATGAAATTTGTGAGAAGCTAAAGGGTTCCCTATCGAATGAGCGACGGCAGAAGCTCCCATCCCGGTCGATCCAGCGCCAATTCGGCATCGCCTAAGGGGCGGGTCCGGTTTGTCTGGCAGACCGATTCTGCAGGCCAGTTTCATTTCCCCGATGTGCACGAAGCCATTACCGGGCTCTATCGGACGCTTTCGGGTAAGGTTTGGCCTCAAAATGATGGCGTCGGCGAGGCACTTCAATCGCACGAAACCTTTGTCGGCCTTGAAACGAAACTCTCCCTGGATGGCATCGCATCGGCCGATATTGTGGTGTCGGGAACACCGCTTTTCGATGCCGATCATCGGTTTAACGGCTATCGCGGCTTTGGATTTATCAAGGCTTTGGCAAATGTTGCGGCAAAATCCGCGCCGGAACGGATAGCAGAGCCCGCTCCGGCGAAGCCCGTCGACGCGCCTTGGTCCACCTCGAACGGTCTGAGCGAGAGCGAACGGAACGCCTTCCGGGAAATCGCAAGAGCCTTAGGCGCCCGCCAGCCGGAGCTTGAGCACGAGACCCCGACGGTCGCGGAAATGCCTCGCTTACCAAGCGTCGATAAGGTGGAGCCCTTACCAGAACACGCAGGGGGTTCGGATCGGCTCATGGAGGTGGTCAACCGCCTCCCGATCGGCATTCTCATCAGCCGCGGGGGTGTTCCTATTCTCATGAACCAGCCGCTGCTTGATTGGCTTGGCTATGAAAGTGCGGACGCGTTTTTCGAAATCGGCGGCATTGATACGATGTTTGGCGGACGCGATCCCTCGCGCCGCGCCGTTGAAGATGACGGTGCTATGCTTTTGCGTCGGCGCGATGGCGATATGGTCGCTTTGGGCGTCAAGCTGCAAACCGTGCAATGGGATGATTTACCCGCCAGCATGATGCTTTTTGAGAAGGTCACATCGCCCAAGGATGAATTCATCCCGTTTGACGATGAAACGGTGAGCGCGGGAACGGGCGTTTCCGCCAGCGAACTATCCGCGATTCTGGATACCGCCACCGATGGGGTGGTTGTACTCGACAACAATGGGCGGGTTCTCTCGATGAACCGTTCGGCGGAAGCCTTGTTCGGCATCGATACGGTCGAGATTTCCGGCGAGCATTTCACCACGCTGCTGTCTGAGAACAGCCGCAACCGGGCCTTGGATTATCTTGAGGGCCTCAAAGACAATGGCGTTGCCAGCGTGCTCAATGACGGCCGCGAAGTGACGGGCCAAACGCAGGATGGCGGAAACATCCCGCTTTTCATGACGATGGGCCGCATTGGTACCTCGTCTGACCCTAAATTCTGCGCCGTTCTGCGCGACATAACCGCCTTTAAGCGGGCCGAGCGCGACTTTATCGAAGCGCGCCGTGCCGCGGAAACCGCCAGCGCCCGGAAATCGGATTTTCTCGCGCGGATTAGCCATGAAATCCGCACGCCCCTATCGGCGATTATCGGCTTTGCCGAGATTATGCATGATGAGCGTTTCGGCGTTTTGGGCAACACGAAATATCGCGATTATGTCCACGATATCCTCAAATCGGGCGCGCATGTGCTCGATCTTGTGAATGATTTGCTGGATCTGTCGAAGATTGAGGCGGGACGTGCGGATCTCACTTTCGTTGAAGTGGACGTAAACACGTTGCTCCTTGAAGCCGCCAATACGGTTCAAGAATCGGCCAACAAAGCGCGGGTAATTTTACGGACGAGCTTGGCATCGCATATGCCCGCGATCGTCGCCGATGAGCGGTCGCTGACCCAAATCATGCTGAACATTCTTTCCAACGCCATCAAATTTACGCCCGCAGGCGGCCAGGTGATTGTATCGACAACGCGTTCTCCCGATGGCGAAGTGATTATCCGCGTCAAAGATACGGGCGTCGGCATGTCGGAAACCGATATTGCAACCGCTTTGGAGCCGTTTCGGCAGGTGACGACGACCCGCCGCGCGGGTGGCACCGGGCTTGGTTTGCCGCTCACAAAGGCACTGATTGAAGCCAACCGCGCCTCCATGGCGATACGAAGCGCGCGCCATTCGGGAACCGTGGTCGAAATTACCTTTCCGCCCACCCGCGTTTTGGCCGACCGCTAATCTGCCGCATACTACGCTCTTGCAAAATGTCAGGAAAACTCTGACATGGTAGCCATGTCTCACCCTGCGGGAGTAATCCGATGAGCATTCAATTTCCAATGCCGGACGAAGCCATTCTGGCACGCCGCGATGCGATCATCGCTGGCCTTGCCCCGCTTGTGCCCGAATCCGCGCTGATCACAACAGAAGACGAGCGCCGCGCGTTTGAAACCGATGCGCTCACGGCCTATCGCCGAATGCCCCTCGCCGTCGTGCTTCCAACGACAACGGAAGAAGTCGCCGCTGTGCTGAAGTTTTGCAACGAACAAGGCGTGAAAGTAATCCCTCGCGGCGCTGGCACTTCGCTCGCCGGTGGGGCTATTCCGCAAGAAGATGCCATCGTTGTTGGCGTTGGCAAAATGAACCGCGTGCTCGACATCAATTTTGGTGACCGCACCATGCGCGTGCAATCGGGCATCACCAATCTCGCGATTTCGGGTGAGGTAGCACATAAAGGTTTCTTCTACGCGCCCGATCCCTCTTCGCAATTGGCGTGCACGATTGCGGGCAATATCGCGATGAATTCCGGCGGCGCGCATTGCTTGCGCTATGGTGTCACCACCAATAATATTTTGGGCGTCCGCATGGTGCTGATCGATGGCACAATTGTCGATATCGGCTCGGATGCGATGGATGCAGCGGGACTTGATCTGCTCGGCCTCGTGATCGGCTCGGAAGGCCAACTTGGCGTTGTCACCGAAGCGACCGTTCGCATTTTGCCTTTGGCTGAGGGTGCGCGTCCGGTGTTGTTTGGCTTTGATTCAAGCGAAGCCGCAGGCCGCGCGGTGGCCGCGATTATTGGCGCCGGTATTATTCCCGTTGCGATGGAATTTATGGACAAGCCCGCGATTGAGATCTGCGAGGCTTTTGCCCATGCAGGTTATCCGTTAGACGCTGAAGCCCTTTTGATTATCGAAGTTGAAGGCTCTGATGTCGAGATGGATGCGACGCTCGAAAAGATCGTGAAAATCGCCAAAGAGCACGGCGTGCAAACGGTGAAAGAATCAAAATCGGCGATGGAAACGGCGGCCATTTGGAAAGGCCGGAAATCGGCCTTTGGTGCAACCGGCCGCATTGCCGATTATATCTGCATGGATGGCACAATCCCCACAGGTCAATTGCCCTTAGTGCTGCGCCGGATCGATGAAATTGTTAAAAGCTATGGCTTGCGCGTCGCCAATGTGTTTCACGCGGGCGATGGTAATTTGCATCCGCTCATCCTCTATAATTGCAATGATGCAGAAGAAGCGCACAAAGCAGAAGAAGCGGGCAATGATATTCTTAAACTCTGTGTTGAAGTCGGTGGTTGCTTAACCGGCGAGCATGGCGTGGGCATTGAAAAGCGCGATCTGATGCGCAAGCAATTCACCGAGATTGATTTGAACCAGCAAATGCGTGTGCGTGCGGTTTTTGATCCGACGTGGTTGCTTAATCCTGCAAAAGTTTTCCCGCTCGACGGAAGGCCTTCGGTATGAGCGAAGCAACCTCTCTTTTTGCCGAAGATGAAATTATAGCCAGCGTCCGACAAGCCTATGCGGCCAAGACGCCGATCATCATTGAAGGCGGCGGCACAAAGGCTGCTTTGGGCCGACCCGTGCAAGCAGCTACATCGATCTCGACGCGCGCGCTAAATGGTGTGACGCTGTACGAGCCATCAGAAATGGTCATCTCGGCACTGGCCGGCACACCGCTGAAAGAAGTGGAACGTCGACTGGCTGAAAAAGGCCAAATGCTTCCCTTTGAACCTGCGGATTATCGTACGCTGCTCGGCACCCAAGGCGAACCAACCATGGGCGGATTAACAGCTACCAATCTTTCAGGCCCTCGCCGCGTCGTGGCAGGTGCTTGCCGCGATAGTCTCATCGGTGTTCGCTTCATCAATGGCAAAGGTGAGATGGTGAAATCGGGCGGCCGTGTGATGAAGAATGTCACGGGGCTTGATCTTGTCAAATTGCTCTGTGGTTCGCATGGGACATTGGGGCTATTAACCGAAGTAACCTTCAAAGTTCTGCCGCGCCCCGAGACCACTGTCACACTCGCGCTGCACGGGCTCGACGATGCGCGCGCCATTGAAGCCATGTTGATGGCTTTAGGATCACCTTTCGATATCACCGCCGCCGCGCATCTACCCAATGGCGTCGAGCGTGTTTCGGCAACGATATTGCGTCTTGAAGGATTTGTTCCTTCTGTTGATTATCGCTTTAATCGGTTGAAAGAACTTTTGAAGGGATTTGGCACCTGCGATCGTTTGGAAAATGACGCATCGACTTCGCTTTGGAAAAAGGTGCGGGATGTGACTTGGCTTGCCGAGCCACGCGATCACGCCGTTTGGAAAATTTCAATCGCCGCATCAAAGGCACCCGCTTTGCTCGCGACACTGAAACCATCCCTCAGTTTCCGTCATCTACTCGATTGGGGCGGTGGCCTTCTCTGGTTACAAACATCGGCCACGAACGATGCTGGTGCTGCTGCCCTTCGCGCAGCCTTATCGGGCACAGGCGGACATGCAACCCTCATTCGCGGGCCGGAAAATCTTCGTGCGAGTATTGATGTATTTGAACCGTTGAGCCCTGTTTTGCAGACGCTCTCAAGCAACATCAAAGCAAGCTTTGATCCTGAACGCATTCTCAATCCGGGCCGCATGGCGGCAAGTCTATAGGCGTTATCCATGCAAACCAGTTTTCTGCCCGAAGCGCTTCAACAACCCGCGATGCAGGCCTCGGAGAAAATTCTCCGCACTTGCGTGCATTGCGGTTTCTGCACCGCGACCTGCCCGACTTATCTTTTGCTTGGCGACGAACTCGATAGTCCGCGTGGCCGCATTTACATGATCAAAGACATGTTAGAGCGCGGCAAACCGGCTTCCTCCGATGTCGTTAAACATGTCGACCGTTGCCTGTCTTGCCTGTCGTGCATGACAACATGTCCTTCGGGCGTGCATTACATGCATCTTGTCGATCACGCGCGGGCTCATATTGAGGCGACCTATGAGCGACCTTTCGCCGATCGCGCGATGAGAGCGGTGCTTGCGGCCATCTTGCCCTACCCGAACCGTTTTCGCGTGGCCTTGACGTTAGCGGCATTGGGTAAGCCTTTCGCCCCATTGATCCGTTTGCTGCCGGGCATAGGTTCCAGGCTTTCGGCCATGCTGGCGTTAGCCCCTTGGTTTTTACCCGGCAAATCTCCTTATGAAGCGCCGCAAACCATCGCTCCGCAAAGCGAAAAACGCGGTCGTGTTGCGATCTTAACCGGATGTGCTCAACCGGTATTAAATCCCGATATCAACGAAGCCGCCATCCGTCTTCTCACCCGCATGGGTCTTGAAGTTGTGATCCCGAAAAATCAAGGCTGCTGCGGTGCGCTGGTTCACCATATGGGCAAGGACGATGCGAGCCATGCCTTTGCCAAACAAATGATCAACGCTTGGATGGCCGAGATCGATGGCGAAGGTTTGGATGCAATTGTTATTACGGCATCGGGTTGCGGTACCACGATTAAAGATTACGGCCACATGTTCCGCAATGATCCAGACTGGGCGGAGAAAGCGGCGAAGGTTTCAAGCGTCGCGAAAGACATAACCGAAGTGCTGACCCGTTTTACATTACCTGAACCTACCATTCAAACGGGACAAACGATTGCCTATCAGTCTGCCTGCTCAATGCAGCATGGCCAGCAATTGCGCGACGAACCAAAAAAGCTTCTCAAAGCTGCTGGCTTTAACGTGAAGGATGTTCCTGAAGGCCATATTTGCTGCGGCTCGGCTGGGACCTATAACATGCTGCAACCGGAAATTTCCGGTCAATTGCGCGAACGAAAAGTCAACAATATCGAAAAGCTTAATCCCGACATCATCGCCACCGGCAATCTTGGTTGCATGAGCCAGATCGGTAAAGGATTAGCGGATCGCGGCAAGGCCGTTCCTGTCGTGCATACGGTGGAGCTGATCGACTGGGCAACCGGTGGCCCCAAGCCGCGCGGCATCGCGTGACGATTGTGTCTTTGAAAAACTCTCTCTGTTATTTCGTCCTTGCGAGCGAACGCGAAGCAACCCAGATGATGATGCAAAATAGGGCGCTACGAATCCGTGGCACGTTAGAAAATTCTGTGAGCTGGATTGCTTCACTCTTCGCTCGCAAGGACGAACTTTCTTCATCCGTGCGCATTGTATCTCATTAAAATATGATCACTTTCGATACGCCGCTTCCTATTGATGAAGCCCTCCCCGAGCTTCTCTCCGCTTTAAGGACGCACACCAAAGCTGTCCTCGTGGCACCGCCCGGCGCGGGTAAGACGACGCGGGTTCCTTTGGCGCTGATGGATGAGGCATGGACCAAGGGCGGTAAAATTTTAGTGCTCGAACCCCGCCGTTTGGCCGCGCGGGGTGCGTCTGCCCGCATGGCGGCAACGCTTGGAGAAGAGGTTGGAAAGCGCGTTGGTTTGCGTGTTCGCATGGGCTCGAAAATATCCAAAGAAACGCGCATTGAGGTGATTACCGAAGGCGTGTTCACCCGCATGATTTTGGATGATCCCGAGTTGAAGGGCGTGGCGGCCGTGCTGTTCGACGAATTCCACGAGCGCTCGCTGGATGCCGATTTGGGTTTGGCCCTTGTGCTTGATGCGCAAAGTGCGTTGCGGGATGATTTACGCGTTCTTGTGATGTCCGCCACGCTGGATGGCGCGCGCGTGGCAAGCCTACTGCAAGAGGCCCCCGTGATCACCAGTGAAGGCCGCGCCTTTCCGGTTGAGACGCGCTATGTCGGCCGCGATCCGAACCGCCGCATCGATGACGACATTGTCGATACCATTCTCAAGGCCATCCATGCGGATAAGGGTTCGATGCTCGTCTTTTTACCGGGACAAGGCGAAATCCGTCGCGTCGAACGCCTGCTGACGGAACGGATCAAGGACCCGGCCGTCGATATCGCCCCGCTCTATGGCGCCATGGACCAACGCGCACAGGATATGGCGGTGCAACCCGCCGCATCGGGCCGCCGCAAAATCGTATTGGCTACTTCGATTGCCGAAACCTCCCTCACCATTGAAGGTGTTCGCATCGTCATTGATTCAGGCCAATCGCGGGTGCCCCGTTATGAGCCGGGGATCGGGCTCACGCGGCTTGAAACCGTTCGTGTGTCACGCGCCTCGGCCGACCAGCGCCGTGGCCGTGCGGGCCGCACAGAGCCCGGCATTGCCTATCGGCTTTGGGATGAGGCTGCCAACGGCGCGCTGGAGCCGTTCTCCAAGCCTGAGATCCTCTCGGCTGATCTGTCGGGCCTCGTGCTTGATTGCGCCGTCTGGGGCGTGACCGACATGGCGCAATTGGGGTTTCTGGATCCGCCACCAGCGCCTGCGCTTAACGAGGCCGTCCGCCACCTCCAAGCGATCGGGGCGTTAGATGAGGCGGGCCGGATCACCGAGGATGGAAAGGCGATCCGCGCGCTGCCTTTGCCGCCGCGCCTTTCGCGCATGGTCATTGAGGCCGGACGGCGCGGCGAAGCGCAGCTTGCCGCCGACATTGCCGCTGTTCTAACCGAACGGGGGCTGGGCGGGCTTTCGGTTAATCTGGAACACCAGCTGGAGCAGTTCCGTCGAGATCGCTCGCCACGGGCGGACGAAATGCTGCGGCTGGCCAAGGGCTGGGCCGCCTCCGTTTCCAACACCGCCACGCGGGCTGAACTCTCGCCCGGTGGCGTTTTGGCGCTGGCCTATCCAGACCGGGTTGCCAAAGCGCGCGGTGCAACGGGAGCCTTCGTGATGGCCAATGGGCGGGCGGCGTCCGTTGAAGCCCATGACAGCCTCGCCCGCGAAGCCTACCTCGCGATCGCCGAAGTCACCGGGCAGGCGGCATCCGCCCGTATTCTTTTAGCCGCGCCTTTGACCTTGGCCGATCTTGAAGCGGAATTTGCCGAGACCATCAAAGAGACCGATGAGTTGGGCTTTGACAAAACTGCCGCAGCGCTTCGAGCGCGGCGGGTGAAGCGCTTGGGTGCCTTGGTCTTAAGCGAACAGGTGCGCCCGGTTCCAGCCACCGACGAGGCCGCAAGCGCCTTGGCCAAGGGCATTGCGAGCCTTGGTGTCGCCCGCTGGCCGCTAACCGCTTCCGCGCGGCAGTGGCTCGACCGGATCCGGTTCCTGCATCGCGCGGATCCATCGTGGCCCGACCTTTCGGATGAAGCGCTTGAGATAGGTGCTGCCGAGTGGCTGGCCCCCTATCTCACGGGCAAGACTAGCCTTGCGGAACTGGGCGCTGATCGCCTTCGCGAGGCTTTGGAATCGCTCCTTGATTGGCAAAGCGCTAAGCGGCTGGAGGAAGAAGCGCCGACGCATTTTCTGGCCCCTACTGGCAACCGGCATCCGATTGATTATGATGCGGTCGAGGGGCCTGTGCTCACGATCCGCGTCCAAGAATTGTTCGGGCTCAAAGAACACCCCACTGTGGCGCGCGGCAAGCTACCGCTTGTGCTCCATTTGACGTCGCCGGCCCATCGCCCCATCCAGATCACAAAAGATCTACCCGGCTTTTGGCGGGGGTCTTGGGCTGCGGTGAAGTCGGAAATGAAGGGCCGCTACCCCAAACACCCTTGGCCGGATGATCCCGCCAATGCGATGCCGACAGCTCGGGCTAAGCCGCGCGGAACCTGAGTTTTGCTAGAAATGGCTGGGGCGGGAGGATTCGAACCTCCGCATGGTGGAATCAAAATCCACTGCCTTACCGCTTGGCGACGCCCCATCGCGATTCGCTTGCCCGTATGAGCAGCAGGCGATCCTTAATTCGGCTATCGCGCAGACGCAAGCCAGCAAGGCCGCTAAACTTCCAATCGGGAGACATATTTGGCCAGATTTACGCTTGCAGGGTTAAAACTGCGTCATTATATAGCGCCGCATTCGGGATCATCGGAGCGTAGCGCAGCCTGGTAGCGCACCTCGTTCGGGACGAGGGGGTCGAAGGTTCAAATCCTTTCGCTCCGACCAGCCTTCGCCACTATGGGCTTCGGCTCGGAAGGCCAGACGCTCTTATTCGTCGGTTAAATGCTGCGAGACGAGTTCGTCGACCATATCCGGATCTAGCGGATTGTCGAATAACAACTCATACCCCTCGGACGTCGTCCCTAAAATCATCGCGGGGTAATCGATACCCAAAATCCGAAGACGTACTGAGTCGCCTTTACGCCGCAAGATGTAGCGTGTCGCCTCGCGAAACAAAGCGCGATCCAAGACAAGCCAGCGAACAACGCCATCAAGCACAACATCATGCTCATCGAGTCCGAGCTCGGCGATGATGCAGCAAGGACGCTTTGCTATATTTTTCGGGGATGACCCCGTTGGACGGTCCAGCATGTTTGGCTCCTATCAGTCAAAAGGTCGGCACTTCGGAAGATTATGATGCTGACCGGATGTTTTTGGATTTTTTTCTGAACCGATCCAGGACCGCTTCAACGACGATTTTATTGAGTTCGAAGGAATCGGCGATGGCATCATCGGTCGTATTGGTTTTTGTAGCCGCATCCACCTCGTCGCGAATCTGTCGAGACCGATCGCTCAAGACGCCTTCGAGTACTTTGGCGATTTCGGCCAAGCCGCTCGCCACGCCTTGCTCGATATTCTTACCGAAGGCGCGCATTTCTTCTGCCGGTGTTGTCGCCGCATCAACGGCCAGTAAACGATCAGCCAATTCGGCTTGGGTTTGACCCAACCGATCGAGCCCCGAGACAAGTCGGTTAAGCGATTCATCAAAGGAAGCCGCAACCGCGCCGAAGCCAGCGGCTAGGCGCTCATCAACGGATGCTGCCAATTGATCCGACACAGTGCCAACATCCAATGGTCGAAGCGATGTGCGAATTAATTTTTCGACCTCGCTTTGATGCTCCGCATAGATCCGGCCGCGTTCATTGCCCGCAGCTGCAATTGTGGACAGTTCGAGCGCAATGGCTTCGAAGCCGCGGTTTTGCTGCAATTCGAGCACATGTCCCAAGCGCTCGGTGCCGCGAACCTGTTCCGCTACATTTTGAACGGCATCAAACAGATCGATACGGCTATTCTCAATGACTTGCGATACACGGCCTATGCCTTCCGCCAATCGATTTGAAGCAGCACGGTCGCGCAAAATCGCCTCTTCGCGCATGCCATCCAGCGCATCGCCGATCATATCGACACGCTTTAATTGCGTAATGGTTTGCCCTTGGCGAATGGAAAGGTTTTCAACCTGCTCCACCAGTTTGGCCAACACTTCGGTTTGCGTTTCTTGACGCTCGCCCAACCGCTTCATGACTTCGGCGCTTCGGGTAATGAGACCCTGTGTGGTTCTAAAGGCTCCCAGCAGCGAACCGGCAATAGCAACCGTGGTACCGTCAACGCTTGCAGCGCCCGTTGCACTACCCGTGCCCTGTGCTTCTAAATTGCTGATGCGCGAAAGCCATGTTTCAAATTCGCGCTTGATCGAGTTGGCCGCCGTTGTACCAAAGCGGGCGATCAGGCCGAGGCTGAGCGATCCGAACAAACCAAAAAGCGAGGCCGAAAAGCCCGTCGCCATACCGGTCAAGGGGGCTTGAAGATCACGCAACACATTTTTAATCGCATCTTCGGAACCTGTACCCGCCTCGTTCAATCCGCCAATAATTCCGCCGACGGAAGCCACCATTTCCATAAGGCCGATAAAGGTCCCGATCAGACCCATCAAGATCAACGTGCCGGTTAGATAATTGACCAGCGATTTCTCGTTCTTGATCCCCTCGCTGATCGTGGCAATCAATGTATTGCGCTGGGTAAGTGAAGCCCGCAAGGCGCGGGTCTTCAGCATCTCGCCCATCACATCTTCATAAACAGGCCCAAGAATCGCTGGCAGGCTGAACACTTTAGCTGGTTCCGCGGCGCGCATCAGCCGCAATACGCCGCCATGATCCCCGGACCGTTCCATTTCATCGAAATCGGCCCAAGTTTCTTTCATCGCTTGTAAGGCATGATATTCACCAAACAGATGGAAATTGGATATCAGCGCTTTGGCCGTGCCAAACGCAAACACGCTGATGATGGCCAAGTTCAACGCGGGCTGTGCCCGGATGCCATTAAGAGCAAATTCGGATTGCCAAAAAACCAAAGCCAAAATCGCAGAAATAACCACGCATGATTTGATAAGTTCGATTTGGATTGTTTTTAAGGAATTCGTATCGCGTGTCATGTGGGATGGTTTCATAGCGCAATAAATCCGTTACAATTAAAGGGCAAAAAGCTCAACAGTGTCCGATAAATCTTGATTGGTGATGTCTTCAATGCCGACCCGGATCTGATCGGCCGGAAAACCGGCATCAACCAAAAACTGGCGCAACCCCATCGCACGGTAATAGCTATAGCGACGCGCTTCCGTGACATTACCGTTTTGCACATTGGCAAATGCGCGCACTTGAAGCGTGCGATCGGCCAATTCACTTTTCCTCGATGAGATAAGCTCGGAGAGTTTCGATGCGCTCAATTCATCAACCCGAACCGCATGGGGCTGATATTCGATTGTGATCAGCGCCTTGTTTGTTTTAACATCCGTCGCACCACCGAAGGGCCGAATATCGGCCGGCCTGCGTGATACAATTCGTCTATTGTCAGGATTTTGCTGGGGCGTCGCAAAATAATAACGCCCTGCTTCCGGATCAAGCTCAGCGGTTTGAGAGCTCCGTGGTGGATTATTCGCAGCAACGGTTGAATCCCCAATATTGTTGGCCGTACCAGCCGTTGCTGATCGACCATTGGAAATCAACGAATCATTCATGCCATGCGAGGCTACTTTTTGCCCGGCTTCGATCGAAAAGCTCTTATCTTCTTGTATTCGGGCTAATGTGCTCGGCTCGGCAATCAGCGTTTCTTGCTGAGGCTTTGTTTCCGGTACAGGCAAATTTGTATTGGGTGGATCGCTTTTGCGGGACAGTGCTTCTAAAATTTGGGCCGTGAGTTTGTCGATCGAGATTGGCGCGCCGGAACTATCGACTTTAGCTGCTTTGGCAATCGCCATGATCTGACTTTTTGAGGCGGTTTGCGATATGCTCACAACAACCAAGCTCAAAATCATCATCAAAAAGATAAGCATCATCGTCATCGTCGACAATGCGTCGACGAAGCCTGGCCAATAATTGATCTCTTCGCTCTCTGATGCGCCCGCCATACCCGAATCTGTACCCGCTAAAAATTACATCGCAGCACTTTAAATGACGTAACGTCAATTTACAATGCGTTTAACGCTAAGCATCTGAGGGATTGGGTTTACCCCGCTTTAAGATTTCGCAGCACCTGATCCTTCGGACCGTCGGCGACAATGCGCCCGTCCTGCAGCAAAATAATGCGATCAACGAGATCCAGAAGCGCCGCGCGATGGGTCGCAACAATGAGAGTTTTTCCGTTGAGCCAAGGGCTTATGCCGTTAATGATTTGACGTTCAATCGTATTATCCATTGATGCGGTCGGTTCATCTAGAAGTAGCATTTTCGGGTCGCCTATCATTGCGCGTGCAAGACCGACCGCTTGTCGTTCTCCGCCGGATAATCTTTCGCCTCTTGGCCCTACCCTGAAACTATATCCTTCAGCATTTTTTGCCGCAAAATGAGCAACACCGGATATAGCCAAAGCATGATCAACCAGACGTTGATCGGGTTGTTCGAGTCCAAAGAAAAGATTAGCTCGCAAGGTATCGTCAAACAGATTTGAATCTTGCCTCATATAGGCAATTTGGCGGCGTATATCCCTTGGTGAATATTGCCGGATATCACTGTCATCGAGTTGAATGGCACCTTCATCTATATTGAGCAGGCGAACAATGAGGCGTAAGAGCGTACTCTTTCCCGACCCGACCCGCCCGATAATGCCAATGCGTTCGCCGGGCCGGATGGATAAATTAATATCCTGCAGGCTTGGTGATGGAGAGCCGGGATAGGTAAATCGTACATTAATAAAATCGAGCTTTCCGAGAATTTTTCTATTGCCGGAAAGACCGCTATCCCCCGCGCGCTCAATTGGATCATTGAGAACCAATCGAATGGGCTCAAGGGTTTTGCGGGCTTGAATGACCCTTTGAGATTGGCCCACAAATTGGGTAATCGGCCCGATAAGGCGGCCAATAAGCATCGTAGCCGCCGATAAGGCGCCGACGCTCATCGCGTTCTGGCTAATCTCATAAACGCCCAAGACGAGGGTGGCGACGGTCATGGCCTGGCTGATCGACATCGTCCATTGTTGGGCAAAGGCATGCGCAAGGCGGGACATATGGCTGCCATAGGCCGTTGCATCGGCCAAGCGCTCCCATTTGTTGAGCAGCTTTGATTCAGCCGTTGTCGTCTTAACGGTCTCCAAACCTTCAATCGTCTCAATCACGGAATTCGACTGAAGCCGCATCAATACTAAAAATGGCGCCAACCGCGCGCGGCTTGCGACATGGGCTATCGCAAACACAGCTGCAACGATGAGAGCTCCAGCCAAAGGAACAAGCGCAACGGTCCCTGCGACCGTGGCAAGGATAGTCGACGTAATAAAGATGAAAGGCACATCAACAAAAAGCGATAGAAAGGCCATCGGAATTAGTTGGCTATAGCTTTCTAAATCTCGGATCGTTTGGGCCAAGGCACCGCCCGTTCGCGGCATGGCACCCATTTGTCCATGAACCAATCGACGGTAGAACCGGATTTGAACAACATGGCTGATGTCAGCCGCGATTGAATCAATCAGTCGCACTTTAACATGGCGAAGCGCGAGATCGGCGGCCAATGCGATGACAATTCCAATCGTTAGGGCCCATAGCGTTTCATAAGCAAGATGCGGGATGACACGGTCATAAACCGCCATTGAAAAGATGGGGACCAGAACCAGCAAGAAATTGCTCAATGCGCCCGCAACAGCAAGTTGCACGAGTGCGCCAGGCCGCTTGCGTACCATGGTTGAAACAAGAAATCCGATAACCGAGTGTACCGGACGGTCATCCATCGTATCCGCATCATCATCGACACCCCCATGGGGAGATCGGGTGGCAAATTCATCAATCGGGTGGACCAAAAACAAGGAGCCGGAATAGGTGGATTCGAGATGTTTGCGATCAACCGGAAGATCCCGTTCCACCGTGCGGCAAAGAAAGGCCCAGCGGTTTATCTTTCGAACGAGGATCCGGCATTGCCCATCCCGATCAATGACCAGACATGGAAAATCCGTCTCGTGAAGTTGGGCGAGCCGACCATTGCGGGGAATGAGCTCCAATCCCAGCTCGGACGCATAGGCAATAGCCGTTTCAGGAGATAGCGCCTCCGTGCTCGTGTCGGGGCGGGTGAGATCGATCGGCTGGGAAAACCATTGCCCGGCCAGATAATCAAGCGCCCGCAGGATAGACATCTTACCGGGCGCTTCGTCGCTCTGCCGAGGCACCTCGGCGGAGGATGAAGCCGGATCGTCCACGCTTTCAGCCTCTGTCGTAGCTTCAGCGCCACTAAAAGGTCGTCCATCATCGGAGGGCGCGAGCCGGAGCATACGGGAGGGCGGCGGCGCAATCGTGATCACCGACGCACTCTCCTTGGGAGAATTGGCGCCATGGAGATCCTCAGTGGCGGGATCCTCAAGTGAAGGTGAACCGGACATAGTATGCCTTAATTCCGCAACGATAATACCTTAGACGCAACTTACAATGTATAATGACGTAGGGTAATATATATAAATTATTAAATAAAATGAAAAATTATCGAATAAATTTAACGGTTTTCCGCATGATTGGTTCTATTTTATTAAATATGAAGCTTTAGTTTGAAAGTGTAAAATAGGTTTTTGAACGCTATGGTTGAAATTTCCAACGATAAGACTTCCCCACCCCGCCCGGTAAAGGGCATGCCGGGGCCGATCCCCTATCCACGTCAATCGCATAGAATTAT
>CANGLU010000020.1 GCA_947455025.1 Hyphomicrobiales bacterium | reverse complement strand
GGAAGCTGGAATGTCTACGCCTCCGATACCGCAAATGGCCGCATTTGCTACGCGCTAGCGGTTCCAAAAGAGCGCCTTCCAGCTAATTTGACCCGCGATCCGGGGTATTTATTCGTCTCCACCCGGCCCAAGGAAAATGTCCGTGACGAAATCAGCTTCGTGTTGGGTTTCCCACCTAAGGACGGGGCGGACGCCCAGCTTGTTTTGGGTAAAACCACTTTTGCCGTTTCCCCTAAGTCGCAAGGCAATGTGGCTTGGCTCAAAAATGCCCAAGATAATGCCTCTGTGATCGAGCAAATGAAGAAAAATCCGCTTCTTGCGTTGAAAGTCACGTCAAAGCGGGGCAATGCGCTACAGGAAAATTACGCTTTAGCAGGGTTCGCCCAGGCGCTTGATCAGGTGAAAAAGGCCTGTCCGTGACATCAGGGCCCGTGGCAGGTGCGATTGATTCGATTGAGAAGACAGCCGAAATCCTGTCTCCTCAGCCTGTCTTTGCCGATGGAAAACCATCGCTAGCGGGTCTTGGACGTACCGAGATTTCGCAAAAACTTGCTGAAATTGGCGTGGCCCAACGCGAATTACGGATGCGCACGGGCCAGCTCTGGCATTGGATCTACCACCGCGGTGCCACGTCCTTTGATGTGATGCTGAATGTTTCGAAAGAATTGCGCAGCCTCTTGGCGCAGCATTTCACGCTGGATCGGCCGGAAATCGTCTCGGAGCAAATCTCGGTAGACGGCACGCGGAAATGGCTGATCCGGATGCCGCCCGTCAGCGCGCATGATAAAGGCGCCGAAATCGAGACGGTTTATATCCCCGAATCAGACCGCGGAACGCTGTGCATTTCCTCGCAAGTTGGCTGCACGCTCACCTGTTCTTTCTGCCACACCGGCACACAGCGGTTGGTCCGCAACCTCACTTCGGCTGAAATCGTCGCTCAAGTGATGATCGCCCGCGACCGTTTGGGCGATTGGCCAGGCGCCGCGCGGCCAACCGACGGCTTGGTGCCGGATGCCGAGCGCGCCGTCTCAAACGTCGTGCTGATGGGCATGGGCGAGCCGCTTTATAATTTCGAGCATGTGCGCGATGCCATGGCGGTTGTCACCGATGGCGAAGGCCTCACACTGTCCCGCCGTCGTATCACCCTGTCGACTTCCGGCGTCGTGCCGATGATTCAGCGCGCGGGCGATGAAATTGCATCCATGCTAGCTATATCGCTTCACGCCGTGCGCGACGAGTTGCGCAATGAACTAGTGCCGCTCAACAAAAAATATCCGATCGCAGAATTGCTCGACGCCTGCCGGAACTATCCCGGCGTTTCCAATGCCCGCCGGATCACCTTCGAATATGTGATGCTTGACGGCGTGAACGACAGCCTGAAAGACGCCCGCGAATTGGTGCGGCTGTTGAATGGTATTCCGGCCAAGATCAACCTCATCCCGTTCAACCCATGGCCCGGCACCACATATAAATGCTCGGATTGGGGACGGATTGAAGAATTCTCCGATGTCGTGTTCCGTGCCGGCTACGCATCGCCCGTTCGCACCCCACGCGGGCGCGATATTTTAGCCGCCTGCGGGCAGTTGAAAAGCGAAACTGAAAAATTAAGAGCGCGGGCAAGGCTGATGCTGGAAGAAGGTATCGGCGCTGAGGGTGTATATGCCGTGGGCGGCGGCGAGGATTAGGATTACTCCAATCCCGCAATCGCCCTCCCAAACTCATCGGCGTTGAACGGCTCTAAATCATCCACCGCTTCGCCGACGCCGATAAAATGCACGGGTAATCCGAACTTCTCGGCTAACGCCACCAAAATGCCTCCGCGCGCCGTGCCATCTAGCTTGGTCATCACCAAGCCGGTCACGCCTGCCATTTTGCCAAAGATTTCAACTTGCGAAAGCGCGTTTTGTCCCACCGTCGCATCCAGCACCAACAGAGTGGCATGCGGGGCTGCCTCGTCTTTTTTCTTGATAACGCGAATAACTTTTTCAAGCTCGGCCATCAATTCGGTGCGGTTTTGCAGGCGCCCTGCGGTATCAATCAGCAGGACGTCTGTGCCGGCTTCCGTGGCTTTATCAAGCGCGTCGAAGACAAGGCCCGAGGCATCGGAGCCTTGAGGGCGGGTGATGACGGGCGCGCCAACGCGGCTACCCCAAACTTGTAATTGCTCGATGGCGGCGGCGCGAAACGTATCGCCTGCGGCCAGCATCACTTTGCGGCCTTCGCTTGAAAATTTAGCGGCCAATTTGCCGATGGTGGTGGTTTTGCCCGAACCATTGACGCCCACCATCAAAATCACAAACGGCTTTTTTGTCTCGTCGATCACAAGCGGTTTAGCGACAGGTGTAAGCGTTTTAGTCACTTCCGCCGCCAAAATGGCTTTGACTTCTTCGCCTTCGATTTCCTTGCCATAGCGGCCTTTGCCTACCGCTTCGACGATCCGGCTCGCGACAGGCAGGCCAAGATCGGCACGGATCAGCACATCCTCGAAATCCTGTAGTGTCTCGTCATCAAGCCGGCGTTTGGTGAAAAGATCGGTAATGCCCTGGCCGATGGAGGAGGAGGACCGCGCGAGCCCGCTCTTGAGCCTCTGCCACCAGTTCAGCTTGGCTGTCTCGGGTGCGGGCGCAACGGCCCCAACGCCAAACAGGCGGGACATCAGGCCGGGTTTTTTGGGCGTATCGTCAGTCATGCCCCCTCGATAACCCTTTCCCGGTCAACAGGAAAGGGTTAGGAAGCCTCACTATGACGCCTGAAGAGATCCAAGGTCGAATTCTGTACCGCGACGCGCTGATGCTGGTGATCAACAAACCGGCCGGCATTGCTGTGCATCAGGCCCACCCGAACGCGGTAAGCCGTGACGCGCATTTGGAACAATATTTCCCCGCGCTCCAATTCGGCCTGCCCAAGCCCCCGCAATTGGCTCATCGGTTGGATAAAGACACATCCGGTTGCCTCGTTCTCGGCCGGCATCGCAAAGCGCTGGATGATCTGTCCAAGCTTTTCCGCGAAGGCTTGATGCAGAAAACCTATTGGGCCGTGGTGAAAGGCGGCCCCACAGAGGACGATGGCTTCATTGATTTGGCCCTAGGCCGGATGGATCAATCCAAAGGCTGGTGGATGAAGCCCGATCCCAACGGCCTGCCGTCGCAAACCGGCTGGAAGGTGATGGGCCGCACCGATGAGTGTACCCTGTTGGAATTATCGCCGCTCACGGGTCGCACGCATCAATTGCGCGTTCATACCCAAGCAATGGGATGGCCCATTATTGGTGACCCGATTTATGGCGACGGCAAGATCACCGGCGAGCGCTTGCATTTACACGCCCGCTCGATCACCATTCCGCTTTATAAAAATAAGGCTCCCATCCGTGTGGAAGCGCCACCGCCCGATCACATGATCGAACGGATGGCCGCGTGCGGATATTCAATTTAGATTTTTAGATGACCGCCATCGTGTTCGCGGATGCGCACCTTTACTAAACTTCCCGCTTCATACCCATCGCCAACGCGCACGGGCGTAAAACACGGTGTGCGTCCGATCCCGCCGCGTTCGATCAGCAATTCCTGCTCGGTACCGACAAGGCGTGCGAGATGGGCCTGCAACGCGGCCTCGCCCTTCTCGCGCAACTGCCGTGCCCGCTCTTTAATCACATTGCCTTTTACTTGCGGCATCTTAGCCGCTGGCGTGCCAGGGCGAGGGGAGTAAGGAAAGACGTGTAGAAACGCCAAGCCGCATTCGTCGACGAGATCGAGCGAGTGTTGAAACATTTCCTCAGTCTCAGTCGGAAACCCTGCAATGATATCAGCCCCAAAGGCGATGTCAGGCCTTAGCTTCTTTATATCGTTACAAAAGCGAATGGCATCGGCGCGCAAATGGCGTCGCTTCATGCGTTTCAAAATCAGATCATCGCCCGATTGAAGCGATAAATGCAGATGCGGCATTAAGCGCTGCTCGGTCGCAATCGCATCGATGAGATCATCATCCGCTTCAACGGAATCAATGGATGAAAGGCGGAGCCGCTTTAAGTCTGGCACATGCCGCAAGATGGATTTGACCAAAGCGCCGAGCTTTGGGGCGCCCGGTAAATCAGCGCCATAGCTTGTTAAATCAACGCCCGTCAGCACGGCTTCTTTGTGCCCTGCGTCGACGAGCTTCGCGATCTGCTCTGTGACCGCCCCCATCGGCACGGAACGAGAATTGCCACGGCCATAAGGAATAATACAAAACGTGCAGCGATGGTCGCAGCCATTTTGAATTTCAACAAAGCTTCGCGTGTGTCCTTCGAACGCACCTACCAGATGTGGCGATAATTCTTTCACCGCCATAATGTCGGAAACGCGCACCCGCTCGAACCCTCTCGCCGGATCGGCAAGCGCTGCCCATGTTTCCTGTTTCGTTTTTGATTCATTGCCGATGACGTTTGAAACCTCCGCCATGTCAGCAAAACGTTCGGGTTCAATTTGTGCAGCACATCCCGTGACCACAATATTTGCTGTTGGACGTTCGCGCTTAAGCTTGCGGATCGTTTGCCGCGCTTGACGGACGGCTTCGCTCGTTACCGCGCAGGTGTTCACGATGATAAGATCATCCTGCCCTGCGGCCTCGGCGGCATGTTTGATGGCTTCCGATTCAACGACGTTTAATCGGCAACCAAAGGTAACGAGCTCAACGCCCATCAGGACACGCTTTCAAACAGGCTCGCTTCAAGCTGGCCCCGATGTTCAAGGGCCACGGGCCCGGTCATCAGCACATGCGCATCCGTCTCGCGCCATTCGATGAAGAGATCACCGCCGGGCAAAGTGACACGGACCTTGCGATCGGTCAGATCAAGACGTGCCGCGGCAACGGCGGCCGCGCATGCACCCGAGCCACAGGCAAGCGTAAGCCCTGCGCCACGCTCCCACACCTTTTGGATAATATGGTCGCGGCTTTTGACTTCAACGAGCGAGATATTCGCGCGCTCTGGAAACATCGGATCGTGCTCAAGCACAGGCCCATTCACATCAAGCGCATAGGCCTCCACATCCCCAACCCAGAAAATGGCGTGTGGATTGCCCATATTCACACAAGCGGGATTGCTTAAGAGCTTTCCATTTGAAGTGGTAAACTGAAAATCAATCGCCCTTGTGTCAGCTTGTGGCCGTCCAAGCGGAATCTGCTGCCAATCGAAGTGGGGCATACCCATATCAATCGTGAAGGAGAGCGGTCCCTCTCTGCGGCAATCAAGAAGACCTGCTGCTGTCTCAAGCTTCAACGTGTCGCGGCTTTCGCCTTCAAGGACGTACCAGCTAACGCAGCGTGTGCCATTGCCACAGGCAGATGATTCACTGCCATCGGTATTAAAGATCCGCATATAGGCATCGGTCTGCGCCGTATGGGGGTCAAACAGTACCATTAACTGGTCAAAGGCCGTTTGCGGATGATGCGCAATTGCACGCGCTTCCTCAGGCAGCACCGTCAGGCCGCTGCCGCGTAAATCCAGAATGGTAATTTCATTGCCGGCCCCATTCATTTTCATATAGGGGCGGCCTGCTAATGCGCTGGTCATGTTCAATCCTGATTTTTACGCCCCATATCATACCATATAACGCGGTGGCCAGTCATACGCTTCTCGACCTCGCTTTCGCCACGTTCTATTCTTCTAACAAGAAGCGTGCGGCGAATCAGTCTGGCCGTCGGGAAGGGATTTGGAATGTTTAGTCCGTATTTGAGCGTTGCCCGATTGGGCGCTGCGTCACTGCTGATCATAACCATGTCCGCTACTGTCTTTGCCCAAACCGCCACCCCCGCCATTGAAACGGCACCGCTTGCGGCTCCGGCCACAAGCGCGGTGGCGCCTAAAGTCGAAGCGGCGCCTGTCCAAACGCCAGCGCCACAAGGCGCGCTTCCCGCGCCGGAAGTGCCCAATGCCGCGCCTCCACCAAACCTTACCAGCCTTGCACCTCCCGTATCCGAGGTGACATTGCCGGATTCATTAGAGCTTACGGCAAAGCCCGCCATCGTCGTGCGCGGAAAGGCGCAGTGGGAAACGGCTTATGGCGATTTGCGCGCCGCTTTTGCCCGTGGGCAGGCCGCCGCTGCCAAGGCTGGTCTCGTTGTTTCCGGTTATCCGATCACAGTCTTTGTCGAAACAAACGATACCGCCTTCACCTATGATGCCATTTTACCCATCGCATCGGCTCCAACGATTGCCCCTCTTGATTTGGGTGCTGATATCAAATTAGGCACGACGCCTTCCGGCAAAGCGATACGTTTCGCCCATCTCGCCTCTTATGACGAAATCGATGGTGCCTATGAACAAATCACGGCCTATCTTGATGCGAAGGACATTGTCGTCAAAGACGCGTTTATCGAAGAATATCTCGTCTTTGGTGAAACGTCAGCATCGCCGGGAACGACCATCAATATTTTCGTTCAGCCGAAGAAATAATCATTTTACCGACAAAACTTCGCCGGGTCTTAGCACCGCAAACCGCTCTTCAATAACGCCATGGGCTTTCAACGCTTTGCGTAAATCCGCTGGCGGTGTTGTGACGCCCTCATGGGTTAGCTGAAACGTTCCCCAATGATGGGCAACGGCCCGTTGTGCGCCAGAGGCGATAAAGGCGCGAACAGCCTCATCCGGATTCATATGCTGCTCGGCCATAAACCACCGCGGCTCATAGGCCCCGATGGGTAAAATCGCGAGCTTGATGAGCCCGTGCTTTTCGCGCACCGCCGGAAAAATTTTGCCATCGTGAAAGCCGGTATCGCCAATGTGATAAATTTTACCACCCGGCGTTTCGATTACGAAAGCCGCCCATAGCGCCCGCAGACGATCCCGTATGCCCCGCGCGGACCAGTGATAGGCTTCCTCGAGATGCACATAAACGCCATTGCCTAAATCGACGCGATCACCCCAATCATGCGCCTCGACCCGAATATCACTATGGGCCGTCTTGATAATCGTATCATTGCCGAGCGGCGTGATGATGCGCGGAGCGTGATCGGCGTGGAGCCGACGCAACGTGGTGATATCGAGGTGATCATAATGATTGTGCGAAACCAGCACGACATCAATTGGCGGCAAACGTGCAAAATCAATCCCGGGCGCGTTGACGCGCTTGGGTCCCGCAAACCGGAAAGGAGAGACGCGATCGGACCAAACCGGATCGAGAAGAATATTGAGACCCGCCGTTTGGATCAAAAAGCTCGCATGCCCGACAAAGCTGACCCGCATATCAAAGCCGGTAATCCGGCGGGGCGGACGGTCAGAAAAAGGGCTTGGATGATCTTTGGGCCAGCGTTCCGAGCGCCGCTCCAACATCCATTTCAATAAATCCGATGAGGATTTAGTCCAGCGACGACCGGGGTTAAAGAAATGCTCGCCATCGAAATGGTCAGAAACAGGCCCCTGATAATAGGGGTTGCGGCTTTTGCGTGTGGGGGAGGAATCATTCGTCATTGGCCTACAAGATGGGTAGTTATTGGCCATAAGTCAAAGAATTACGGCGCTTTACGCTTTCGCATAAAGTCGTTCTTGCCTGATGACGCTTAGCCTCATAGACAGTCTTATCTTGCCAAACCCATCATGAAAGCGAATGAAACCATGAATCTTTCGGCCATTTCATTAGGTGCCAATGCCCCGGATGACGTGAATGTTGTCATTGAGGTCCCCATTGGCGGGGAGCCCATTAAGTATGAAATGGACAAAGAAGCGGGCGCCTTAGTGGTTGACCGCTTTTTGTATACGTCGATGCGATATCCGGGAAATTACGGGTTCATTCCTAATACGCTGTCCGATGACGGCGACCCGTGCGATGTGATTGTGGCCAATACGCGCGCCATTATCCCGGGCGCCATTATGAGCGTGAAACCCGTTGGCGTTCTCATTATGGAAGACGAAGCCGGCCAAGACGAAAAAATCGTCGCTGTTCCAAGCGTCAAGCTGACACGGCGCTACGAGAAAGTCGAAAATTATACTGATTTGCCTGAAATCACCTTGCATCAGATCGAACATTTTTTTGAGCATTATAAAGATCTCGAGCCAGGCAAATGGGTGAAGATCGTGCGCTGGGGTGATGCAACGGAAGCCAAAAAACTGATTTTGGAAGGCGTTGAGCGGGCAAAAAAGCATAAATAGACGAAGCCGCGTCATTTTCCGGCCATGTTTGCCTGAGCGTGTGCCGGACGGTATTATTCTGTCATCGCTCTCGGATTTAAGGAATCTGATGTCTCTGTTGCATCGCTACATCACCGCTTTTGCTCTCGTTGCGCTGCTGATTTTAAGCAGCGCGTCTTTTTCGGTTGCGCAAGAACAATCAGCCATCCGTTCGCGGCTCGATGGCTTGCGGCTTCAGCTCGATCAGATTGAGACGTCGGTGACGACGCGTGTGACGTCCGATTTGGCATTGCAAGAAAACCGCAAGCAGATCGACGAGATCGCAGCCGACATCAAGACGGTGGCGGATGAACAGGCGCCGCGCGCCGATGCCGTACGCTCGCGCCTGAAGGAATTAGGACCGCGCCCCGACGATAAGTCGCCGCCCGAAAGTGCCGAAATTACCAAGGAGCGGGATGACCGTGAAAAAGCGCTGAAGGATGTCGAGGAGACGGTAAAACTTGCCCGGGCTCTTCTTGTTCAAGCCGATCAATTATCGACGGCGATTTCCGATAAGCGCCGCACCTTGTTCGCCGATCAAGTATTTGCGCCATCATCAAGTATTTTATCGCCGTCGCTCTGGACGGATGTTGCGGTCAATGTGGGACATGATGTTCGCGCTCTGTTGATCGTCGCTGAGGACACCTATAGCCGTGCTGTTAACCGCGCAGGTCTTATTGGCGGACTTCTCATCTTTTTGGGCTTGGTTTTAACCATCGTTGCGACGGCCTTCGCGCGCCGCAAAGTTTTGGCCGCCATCGAGCGCACAACGCTTTTTGGAAATCCGACGCCGATGCAAAAAGGGCTCCGTGCCATTGCCTTCGGTGGCATTGGATTTCTGATTCCGGCGGCAGGTACCTATGCGATCGGGCAAGCCATTAACGGCGCCGATATTTTACCAACACGCGTCGAAAAAGTGATGCTCATCATTTTGCATGGCGCGGTTTTTGTCAGCCTCATACGCGGCCTTGCCGAAGGGCTTTTGGCAACGGCTAAGCCCGAATGGCGTCTTTTGACGTTACCCAATCGAACGGCCTTCCGGCTTTCGGCGCTTGCGGGTCAAGTGAGCTTGATCATTGTCATAGGCCGCATCGTTGAAGGTGTGACACAAGCCATTGCGGCGGGCCTTGCGCTTTCGGTGTTATCGAAATCCCTATTTGCGCTGCTCGTTGCCTGTATATTGGCAGCAGGGCTGCATGCGATCAAACCCGAAGAGCACCCTTCCAGTGACCCGACCTTAAACGGTTCCGAAACGCGGCCGATGTGGATCGTCATCGCCCGCATGTGTGCATGGCTGATTGTCTTTGGCATATTGGTGGCCGTATTATTTGGCTATTCGGCGTTGGCTGCTTTTTTAAGCGATCAGCTCGCGACGCTGTCCATCTTGGCGACGCTCACCTTTCTGGCGATTCATCTTTCAAACTCTGTGTTTGATCAATCGCTTCGTCCCGAAACAAAACTCTTTCGCTCGATACAATCGGCGTCTGGGCTTTCGCGCCAAGCCATCGAGCAATTGGCGGTTATCCTTTCGGGCGTAACCCAATTACTGATCTTAGGCCTTAGCGCCACTTTTGCGTTGGCACCTTGGCGCGTCGATTCAGGCGATATTTTAATGCCGCTGCGTGCGGTTATTTTCGGCTTCACGATTGGTGATGTAACAATTTCTTTTGGTGCCGCCTTGTTTGCTGTTGCGATATTGGGCGCGGGTATCCTGTTCACGCGTGGCATACAACGCTGGTTGAACAAAACCTATTTGCCGCACACTTATCTTGATTCAGGATTGCGCAATTCCATCGTAATGGGCGTCGGTTATTTAGGCTTTATCATTTCAATCGCCGTTGGCCTCAGCGTTCTCGGATTGAGCCTCGAAAAAGTCACCATTGTTGCAGGTGCTTTATCGGTTGGTATCGGTTTCGGCTTGCAGTCAATCGTCAATAATTTTGTCTCAGGCCTCATCCTCTTATGGGAGCGCGGCATTCGTGTTGGTGATTGGATTGTCGTGGGTGATGAGCAGGGTCTCGTTAAACGCATCAATGTTCGCGCCACAGAAATTGAAACCTTTGATCGCTCGATTTTAATCGTCCCTAATTCCAGTCTCGTTTCGGGTAACGTTAAAAATCGCGTTCATAATGATCGCACAGGACGTGTCGTCGTCACGATTCCCGTAGCACGGGATGCTGATCCCGATCTGGTCATTCGCCTTATTTCAGACGTAGCCGCAGCTAATACGGTTATTTTAAACGAGCCACCCTTCGCCGTTCTGTTCCGCAAACTGGGTGAAACGGTCAAAGAATTCGAATTGATCTGCTTCGTCGCCGATGTCGATCAAACGGGAAAAGTCGGCAGCGATTTATTGCTCGCTATCGACCTTGCACTGCGCGCCCATGGGCTCGGTGATATTGTTCATAAGACGATTTTTGTCTCGGAACCTAAAGCGGCTGAGGCTTAAGACCTCAGCCCTTCTTGCCCTTCGATTCCATTTCAGCTTTCAGCGCGAGCAATTTGGCGAAAGGTGAATCGGGATCGGGCGCCTTATTGTCAGCGCGAGCCTTCGGTGGATCCTGCCAGCCGCGATTTTCCTGCGGACGACGATCATTCCGCTTGTCGTCGCGGCGCGGTGAACGTGGCCCACGACGCTCCTCAGAGCCTTCAGCGCGCGGTTTGCGCTGATCGCGGTTCTGATCATCCCCCGTACGCTTTTCGCGCTCATGACGCGGACGGGTATGGGTGGGACGATCCGTTTTGGCTGCATCAGCAGCAGCGTCCGCTGATGCTTCGCCCGACGAGTTCGCACGCTGTGCCTGTGGCTTATTCCGTTGATGCCGCGGTGCATGGGGCCGTTGACGGTGCTGCCGCCACACGTCGATCATCACAGGCTCTGCCGCTTCCGTTGCTTCAGCAACAACTTCGGTAACAGCCTCAGTAACAGGCGCTTGTTCAGCAGGTGCCGTTTCAATACCCGCTTCAGCCTCGCTTGCTTCAACGGGATCGGTTGTAACCGACGCTTCGGTTGCGACGGATGAAATTGGCTCCATCGAAGCAGGCTTTGCCAATTCCTTGGTTATCGCAGGTCCGGCACGGCGTTCCATGACATAGCCGAGCGATTTCAGAATGGACGCAAAATCTTCGCCCGCGCATCCGCACAGCGATGTCATCGCAATGGTGGGAACAAACGCATCGCCATCGGCGGCGCCGGCTGGTGGCTCGCCAACCGTTACACCTGGGCGGTATTGAATGGCAGGGCGGATCAAATCAGCCAAGCGTTCCAAAATATCCACGCGTACAGCGCGTGTTCCGCAGACCCGGAAACCGGCAGCGCGATACAGCGCCTTCGGGGTCTCATCATTGACGGGAATGGAGGTGCGCCCGGAAGCGGCTAGATGCAGAATATCATCAAGCCCGGTGATTTCCGCTCCACCTTCTTTTAACGCCCAGAGCTGGCATGCCAAGCCGCGCGGTGCGGGCTTAAGCAGGGTTGGAACGGTGAGATGATAAGCGCCAAAGCGAACACCCAACGAGCGTAGGGCAGCGCGCTGGTCTTGATCGAGTGTTTTGAGATCATCCGCAACGCGCGTGCGATCGAGCACACCGAGCGATTCCGCCGTTTGAAACGCGATGCCACGTGCAATGCCCGTCAGCGTCTCGGCGGCTTCAAGTTTTAAGAGCGGGCCGAGCAGCTTTTCGACATGCGCCTTGATCCAAAGATCGATCCGCGTCTGCACGAGTTCGCGCGAGGGGGCTTCAAGATGCTCGTCAGCAAGAATGCGAAGACGTGGTTCAAGAATTTTTTCACCCGCCGACAGTTTGGCAATCGGCTCACCAAGGAACCGAAGCGAGCCGTCATTGCTGAGCGCGAACGCGTCATCAACCGCGTTCGAAACCCGGGTCGCACGGTTGGAGAATTCGCTCGCAAGCGCCTTGAGCGCCGCGGCCCGAAGGGCTTTTCCCTCCGTTGTGCCATTGTCGGATTCTGGAATAAATTGGAATCCAATCAGACGACCAACAGGATGAGCCTCGACAAGTACATCGCCTGTCGCCGTAATTTCCGCTTCGAGCATCGCATTCTCTCTAAGTCGCCGCATCAACACGCTGGTGCGACGATCCACAAATCGTTGGGCCAAACGCTCGTGTAGAGCATCCGACAATCCATCTTCTACCTGTCGCGTGACCTCCTGCCAATGCAAAGGATCACGTAACCAGTCATTTCGATTAGCAACAAAAGTCCAAGTGCGCACCTGTGCAATGCGGGCTGATAACGTATCAATGTCGCCATCGGTCCGGTCGATTTCGGCGATCTGGCGCTTGAACCAGTCATCGGGCACTCGCCCGCGCTGCATTAAAAACGTGTAGAGCGTGTTGACCAAATCCGCATGCGCTTGGGGAGAAACCTTGCGATAATCGGGAACTTGGCAGACTTCCCACAGTCTTTCGACGTTATTCTGGCCAATGGCGAGTGATTTAACCTCAGGGTCGCGCGCTGCCGATTCAAGCGAACGCAGGTCATCTGCCAAGGGCGCGCGCGTCAGGCCGGGCTCCGTCGGTACGCGATCAAGCGAGTGGAGCAGCGCCGACACGCTTGAAAAATCAAGCACAGTGTTGCGCCATTGCAACATAGGCATTTGTTCAAACCGATGCGCTTCGAGCGCTTCAACCAGTTCAGGCTCAAATCCGGGACATCTTCCGGTTGATCCGAACGTGCCATCGCGCAAATGGCGCCCCGCCCGCCCGGCAATTTGTCCAAATTCGGCCGGCAGAAGGCGTCGGAATTTTGTGCCGTCAAATTTGCGGTCACCGGCAAAGGCTACGTGGTCGACATCGAGGTTGAGACCCATGCCCACAGCGTCCGTCGCAATCAGATAATCGACATCTCCCGATTGGAACAACGCCACCTGGGCGTTGCGCGTGCGGGGTGAAAGCGCGCCGAGCACCACGGCAGCGCCACCACTTTGCCGCCGGATGAGTTCGGCGATGGCGTAAACTTCTTCGGCTGAAAATGCCACAATCGCGCTTCGGCGGGGCAGGCGGCTGATTTTCTTTTCACCCGCGAACGTTAGCTGCGACAAGCGCGGTCGGGATGTAATATGGACGCCGGGGATCAATTCCTCGATCCGCGCCCGCATCGTGTCGGCACCGATCAGCATCGTCTCGGCATAGCCGCGTAGATTCAGAATTCGGTCGGTGAAGACATGCCCACGATCGAAATCGGCGGCCAATTGGATCTCGTCAATGGCCACAAAAGACACGTCGATATCGCGCGGCATCGCCTCGACGGTGCAGATCCAATAACGCGCGCCTGGCGGCTTGATTTTTTCCTCGCCCGTGATCAGAGCAACCGCAGGGGCGCCAACTTTATCCACGACCCGGCCATAGACTTCGCGCGCCAAAAGCCTGAGCGGCAAGCCGATCATGCCCGAAGGATGCCCCAGCATCCGCTCAATGGCGAGGTGGGTTTTACCCGTGTTCGTCGGCCCCAGAATGGCAGTGACGCCACGGGCCCGCATCGCGGGGGGCAAGGAGGAGAAGGCCATTATTGATCACTCAACGAGGCTGACCCTGAGGGCAAGCTTGTCCCGATATGGCACATAATTTGGCAAGCCTGTTAACGAAACGAACGCGGCGGGAACGAAACGCGCCCGAATCGGCAAGAATCTGATTCGTTTGACCGGAATTAGCGCCCGATCTGTGGATAACTCGTCTGACCCTTGGTTATTTCCCCGTTTTTATTCCCTATCGTCATTAACGATTTCAACCAAACCTCGATCGCCAAGACGTTTCGAAAGGCTTAATTTCGGAAAGCTTGAAACGGCGATGCCGTTAACAAAGAGCGCGAAGCATGAACGAAACGCGCCCGAATCGGCAAGAAACTGATTCGTTTTCCGCGAAATTGCTGCTTTTCGCGAAATAAATAGGGGCAAAGGATGGAACATCTAAGGGCAAATAAGCGCCGATTTTAATCAATGTGTCTCGAATTGGGACGAACGGCCTACTGCGCGGCCGTCTGCGGGCTCGGTGGCGCTAAGCCTTCGATCTTTTCGGCCCTTAGCCGCAGATTGCCGATCAAGGTCGCTACAGAGATTTCAACCGGCACGAGATAGGCTTTGCCGGGAAGGGGTGCGAGGGTCACCATAATATCGCGGTTGTTTTCCATATAAGTGACATTGGTCTTTTTGGCCCGATGCCCGGAAATCGCTGTGTAGCGGACAAGGCAGCTGATCACCGGCCCTTTATAGCCTGCCGTCTCATAGATTTGGTCGATATCGGGCAGCAGCGTGATATCGAAGCGGCCAGCCCCATCAAAAACCGGGATCACATGGTCACAATTGCCGGCTGCGGTCGGTTGGGCCGAAGCCGATGGAATTAAGAAGCCGCTCAGCGGATCAAGGATCCCCTTTTTATGCTCAGGCAGCACGGGCACCCGATCCGCCCGTTCCGGCAAAGGCGGGTCAAGTTCAGCATTAACAACGTTGCCACCCGCCATTTTCATATCGACCCGTTGCGGATCGTCGGGATGGTTGACGGTCAGATTATAATGCTGGGCCAGGAGATGGGTCCCGGTATCGATGCCATCGGCATCGGCTGAGAGGTCGGGGGCAAAAAACATCCGGACAAGCCCGGAAAATTCCGCAGCAAGGTGTAAATGATAGCTCGACCCTTTGAAGCTTTGCGAAAATCGGGCTGTTCCAATCGGGACATAGGCGATTGAAACCGCATAGGTGATCATCACAGGCTTAGGCGGTTCGGCGGCAAAACCGGGCTGAGGCACCATAAATCCGCCAAAAATCGCCAAAAATCGGGCATGGCAGACAAAATGAGCGATTTTAGGCATTCTAAGCGAAGACATTGGGTAAATTTCTGCTCAATTTGTTCATGCAGCGGCGAACATCAGGCCAATCTAGCGGCTTTTGTGGAACTTGTCTTTGCTTTCGGGGCCGCTCGCGGCATAATTTCTGATGTTTCGCTTGACGCTTCCTGATCTTCTACCCTATAGACCCCAATCTGTTTTTTTAAGGCGTGTGACACAAAGGGCAAAGGTTTGCTCGGGTCCGTATCGGATCCTATGTCGGACGACCTCAGACGATAAGGGATAAAAACCATGGCACGCCGTTGCGAATTGTCAGGTAAGGCCGTTCAGAGCGGACAGCTCGTGAGCCATTCGAACCACAAGACCAAGCGCAAGTTCTTGCCGAACCTGTGCCAGGTAACCTTGCAGTCGGAAGCTCTTGGCCGCGCCGTTTCCTTGCGCGTCACGGCCCATGCCTTGCGTTCGGTCGAGCACCGTGGCGGTCTTGATGCCTTCTTGATCAAGGCGCATGCCGATGATCTCTCGATCAATGCTCGCCACTTGAAGCGCGACATTGAGAAGAAGCTCGCTGCTCACTAATTTTGCTTTCTAATCGGCGTCGGCCATTAGCCGTCAGCCCTTCGTTGCAAACGAAACCTGCGTCGGCCCTTTCGCCGTCAGCTCAAGGAAGCCTATGATGAACGCACTTCCGCTGCGCCAGCTCGCATTGCCGGTATTGGCCATGACCATTGTCGTCGTGGCCTCCAATGTCCTCGTTCAATATCCGTTTGAACCCTTTGGCCTCGGTGATTACCTCACTTGGGGTGCGTTTACCTACCCCGTTGCCTTCCTTGTGACCGATCTGACCAATCGCCGCTACGGCGCTTCAATGGCTCGTCGCCTTGTGGTGGTTGGCTTTGTGATTGCGGTGGCATTATCGGTTGGTCTTGCCACGCCGCGCATCGCCTTTGCGTCCGGAACGGCTTTCTTGGTTGGCCAATTGCTCGATATTACGGTGTTCAATCGGTTGCGCCGTCAAACATGGTGGCGCGCGCCCTTGATCGGCAGCATCATCGGCTCGGCCTTGGATACGGCTCTCTTCTTTTCGCTCGCCTTTGCGGGTGATCCCGATATGTCGGGCCCGGTCGATCTTTTCGGCACAACCGTGCCGCTCTGGCAAAGCCTCGCCATTTTTGATTTCTCGGTGAAGATGCTCGTGGCTTTGGTAGCGCTCTTGCCCTATGGCGCGCTTATGAGTGCGATTTTGCCGATGGAACAGGCCGAGAAGGTCGCGGTTTAAGAGATATTCTTAAGCCGCGCGTTTCTTGCGTCCCCGCGTCGGGCCGTTTTCCTCGAACAATTCCGCGAGCTTTTCCGTCATCGCGCCGCCGAGTTCTTCCGCGTCGACAATGGTGACGGCACGGCGGTAATAGCGGGTCACATCATGGCCGATGCCGATGGCGATCAGCTCAACGGGCGAGCGCGTCTCAATTTCTTCGATGACAAAGCGCAAATGCTTTTCGAGATAATTGCCGGGATTGACCGATAGCGTTGAATCGTCGACTGGCGCGCCATCCGAAATCATCATCAAAATCTTGCGCTGCTCGGGCCGCGCCAAAAGCCGCTTATGCGCCCAATCCAGCGCTTCGCCGTCGATATTCTCTTTCAGCAACCCTTCGCGCATCATCAGACCCAGATTTTTGCGCGCGCGACGCCAGGGCGAATCCGCCGATTTATAGATGATATGCCGCAAATCGTTCAAACGCCCCGGCATGGGCGGCTTGCCCGATTGCAGCCATAGCTCGCGGGATTGTCCGCCCTTCCAGGCGCGTGTGGTGAAGCCCAAAATCTCGGTCTTCACACCGCACCGCTCCAAGGTCCGCGCCAGAATATCGGCGCAGGTGGCGGCAACCGAAATCGGCCGCCCGCGCATCGAGCCCGAATTATCAATCAGCAGGGTCACAACCGTATCGCGGAAATTCGTGTCCTTCTCGTGTTTGAAGGAGAGCGGCTGTTGGGCATCGATCACAATCCGAGGCAAACGAGCCGGATCAAGCGTGCCTTCTTCCAGGTCAAATTCCCAAGCGCGGTTTTGCTGCGCCATCAAGCGGCGCTGCAACCGGTTGGCAAGCCGCGCCACGACGCCCTGCAAATGGCTGATTTGCTTATCGAGATAGGCCCGCAAGCGGGTTAATTCTTCGGCATCGCAGAGTTCTTCGGCCGAAATCGTCTCGTCGAATTTGGACGTGAAGAGTTTATAGTCCGATACCCGGCTATCCCGCCCAGAGGCAGGCGGCGGACGGCTCGACTCGGAGGAATCATCGGCGTCCGATCCCTCATCTTCCTCAGGCATTTCACCGGTCGGACCGTCCTCTGAGTCCGCCATGCCGTCTTCGAGCTCTTGGGTCGACTCGTCGGCGCTTGAGGATTCAGCCTGCTCGGTCGAGGACTGCTCCTCGGTCTCACCCTGATTTTGCTCTTCGCTTTCGCTTTGCTGCTCGTCTTGGCTCTGATCCTCGTCGGCTTCCGGCTCGCCTTTGGCTTCCTCGGCCATATCGAGCTTCACGAGCAGATCGCGCACCAATCGGGCAAATGCTTTTTGATCTTCAATCCGACCCGTCAACGTATCAAGCGTTGCACCAGCCTTTTCTTCAATATGGGGGCGCCACAGATCTACCAAAGGCTTGGCTGACGCAGGCGGCGCCATGCCGGTAAGCCGCTCGCGCACCATCATCGCAATGGCATCTTCAATCGGCGCATCGGCGACATCGCGAACATCTTGGAAATTGCCACGGTGATATTTGTCTTCCAGCATCGCCGAGATGTTGGAGGCAACGCCATCCATCCGACGTGAACCGATCGATTCAACGCGCGCCTGTTCAACCGCATCATAGACAGCGCGTGCCGTCTGCCCCTCGGGCAAGAGCCGACGATGAACATTGGTGTCATGACAAGAGAGGCGCAGCGCCATCGAATCCGAGTGCCCGCGCACAATAGCAGCATCCGCTGCCGACATTTTGCGCGGCGGCTCGGGTAAGCGCGCTTTGTCGCCAATCAGGGCCGGACGATCATTGGCAAAGGAAATATCGAGCTCGGCACGACCGGCAATCGCCCGCATCGCGCCACCGACGGCCCGCTTAAACGGTTCGGTAGGCGCTTCTTTGGGCTGGGCCGGTTTGCGGTTCGATGTCGACACGATCTGTGGCCGATCCTTTGCCGGAGTTGGTTAGCTCAACGCAACATTCAACGCGCTTTCCGGCAATTCTTCGCCGAAAGACCGCTGATAGAACTCGGCCACCAAAGCCCGCTCCAATTCGTCGCATTTGTTCAGGAAGGTGAGCCGGAAGGCCATGCCGATATCGTTGAAAATATCTGCATTTTCAGCCCAGGTGATCACCGTACGCGGGCTCATCACGGTCGACAGATCGCCATTGATAAAGGCCGAGCGGGTTAGATCCGCAAGCCGCACCATCCGGTTAACAATGTCGCGGCCTTCTTTGCCGGTGTAGTGTTTCGACTTCGCCAAAACGATATCGACTTCTTTGTCATGCGGCAGATAATTCAGCGTGGTCACGATCGACCAACGGTCCATCTGGCCCTGATTGATCTGTTGCGTGCCGTGATAAAGACCCGACGTATCGCCCAAGCCAACCGTATTGGCGGTGGCAAACAGACGGAAAGCGCCGTGCGGCCGAATAACGCGCTTCTGGTCAAGCAAGGTCAGCTTGCCGGAAAGCTCCAACACGCGTTGGATCACGAACATCACATCTGGGCGGCCCGCGTCATATTCGTCGAACACGAGGGCCACGTTATTTTGTAGCGCCCAAGGCAAAATCCCGTCTTGGAATTCGGTAATCTGCTTGCCATCCTTCAAGACAATGGCGTCTTTACCGACAAGATCGATACGTGAGACGTGGCTGTCGAGGTTGATGCGGATGCAAGGCCATTTCAGGCGCGCCGCGATTTGCTCGATATGGGTCGATTTACCCGTGCCATGATAGCCCGACACCATCACGCGGCGGTTTTTGGCAAAGCCCGCCAAAATGGCCAAGGTTGTTTGGCGGTCAAACAGATAATCAGGGTCGAGGTCCGGAACGTGGGAGTCTGCTACAGAGTAGGCAGGCACCATCATATCGCTATCGATACCGAACATTTCACGTGCCGACACCATAATGTCGGGCATGGCGGGAACCGTATGGGTGGCAGTCACAGTCGAACCTCACATTACATCTTAGGCGGATAAGCTCCGCCGTTGCATAACCTTAACCGATCGTCCGGGGAAAAAGGATGATCCTGAATGGCACAGGCCGCACCACCCTATCAGGCCAGACCCGCCGCTTTCAATGTATTATATGCGTTTATGATCTCGCGTAACCGATCTTCGAGCGACCGATCGCCGCCATTCGCATCCGGATGGAATTGTTTGACGAGTTCCTTATACCGCAAACGGATCGTAGCCGAGTCAGCTGTCGTTTCAAGCGTCAGCGTCTCGAAGGCTTTTAGCGTCACAGGGCCAAATTTGGGCTTTGATGCTTCCGCCTCGCGATGGGGACGTTTTTGTCCACTGGCCGCAAACAGATCAAACGGATCGACATAGGCCTCGTCTTTTGGCACGCCGCCTTTGCGAGGGCTGCGCTTTCCGCTTGCGGCATTTTCGCCCAGCTTCCATGTCGGACGGTGGCCGATCATCGCATCCTTTTGATAGGAAAGGATCGCGTCATCCGGCATTCCGGCGAAATAATTGTAGGATTGATTATATTCCCGCACATGCTCGATGCAGAAATTCCAGAATTTTCCTTCGGAATTACGCCCTTTCGGCGCACGATGCGGGCCGGGTGCGTCGCAACCGGGGCGCTCGCAGCGCGGCGGCTCCGCAGGCGCAGCCGTGCGACCCTTACGCGGACCGATGCGAATCTTGTCGAATAGTTTTGAAGTTGGGTTCATGGATGTTCTCATAGTCGGCAAGCCTAGTCGGGGGCAAGCCTTGCCAAACAAGTCGATGCTTCTTATTCCGATTTCAGGGCCTTAGAGGATCATAATATGACGATGCGGGACAAAATTGAGGCGAAGCTTCTGTCGGCTTTTGCGCCTTCATCGCTAACGGTGACCGATGATTCGCATCACCATGCCGGCCATGGCGGCGCGCGCGAGGGCGGCGAAACGCATTTTTCCATCCAAATTGTCAGCTCGGCCTTCGCCGGCAAAAGCCGCGTCGAGATGCACCGGGCGATCAATGCCCTCTTGGCGGACGAATTTGCCGAGCGGGTGCACGCTTTGGCAATCCATGCGCGGGCCGATTAGCCAAACACGAGGAGGGCTGCAACGCCCACCAAGATCAGCGCCATTCCGAGCCACTCGCGCACCATTGTTTGTTCTTTGAGCACGCGTCGTGTGATGATTTGCGCGAAAATCATTTCCACCAAGCCAAGCGTCCGGACATTGGCGGCGGTTGTTAGCGAAAAGCCGATGAACCAGGCCTGCGATGCAAAAGCGCCCACAAACCCTGCCAAAAGCGAGGCGCGCCAGACGTTTAAGCTACCCATCAGGGCCGTCCGGTTAAAAAGGGTCATATAGGCTAGCAAAATTGCGGTTTGAATGCTCAACCCGGTAACGAGCACCGTACTGGCTGCCAATAGAAAGGGCGTATCAGTGAGCGACAGAATACTGCCCCGGAAAGAAACGGCGGACAGAGCAAAAAAAGTTCCCGATACAATACCATAGGCAACCGGGCGCAAACCGCTTTTCGTCCAGCTATCGCCAGCTTTAACCGCCATTAAGATCACGCCAATCGTCGCTGTAAGAATGGCTAAAGCGGCGAAAATGCCAATTTTATCCCCCAAAACAACGACACTAAAGAGCGCTACCTGCACGGGCTCGGTTTTCGTGTACGCGGTCGTCACGGCAAAGGAGCGCTCTTTCATCGCGAGCAACATCAAGGCGGTCGCAATGATTTGGGTAACGGCTCCGCTTAACGCAAAACCCAGCATGGTGCCGTTGAGAGCCGGGATCGACTGCCCGGTGATAAACGCGCTGATCCCGAGAAAAATAACCGAAAAGGGCAATCCGTATAAAAAACGAACCTGCGTCGCGCCAATGGTACCAATCTTTTGGGTCAGGTTGCGTTGCATCGCATTGCGGGTGGTTAAGCCGGCGGCCCCGATAATGGTGGCCAAGACCCAATAGAGTGTCATGAAATCATTCCTTTGAGTGTCCCTTAATCCGGTTTGCCGCTTTCGTCACGCCTTTGCGCAGGGTAGAAGGTAAATAAGAAGCGTATCGGTTAAAGGTGGAGACGAGTAGGATGGAGCGGGTGCAACGGAGCGGAGCTGGCCTCGCTTTCGCGTTAATTGGCGCGTTTTTCTACGGCTTTAATATCACCTTTGCCAAAATTGCCGCCGAGTTGGGCGTCGGCGGTCCGATGATTGTCGCTGAGCGCGTGTTGGTTATGATCGCCATTGGATTGGTCGTCGGTCGGCTGACGCGCGCCTCCTTTTTTGTGCCGCGTAACGAGCGAATACCCCTCTTTGCTTTGGGCCTCGGCAGCACAGGTGTTTCGATTTGCTATCTCTCGTCCGTCGCCTTCATTCCGATCACCATCGCCGCCGTCATCTTTTATACCTTTCCGATTTTGATCGTTGTTTTAAGCCCGTTCATTGATCGTAAGCCCCTCACGCTCGCGATGATGGCAATTGTGGTGGCAGCCTTTATCGGGGTTGTGTTGGTACTTGGCACTACCGATTCAGTTCTTGATCCACGAGGCCTTCTTTTGGCCGCAGGCGCCAGCATTTCGGCTGCGATCCAATTTTTTGCAGGCACGCGGTGCAGGCAAACGGGCACGGCTGCCAAAGTGGTTTTTAGTCAGGTGATTGTTTTACCCAGCGCGCTCCTTACCGTCTATTTTACCGGAGCTATGTTGACCGCCGATAGTCAGATGATCGCATTGGTACCGATTTGGCTCACCATTGGTGGCTTCGTCTTTGGCTTCGGATTTCAAATTCTTGCGTTAACCCGCATTTCCGCGTCGGTCGCGGGATTGGCCTTCTGCCTTGAACCGGTTGTAGCAGCCATTACATCTGCACTTGTATTGGGCGAACGCTTGGCACCCATTCAATATGTCGGTGGTATGGTCGTAATCGCCGCCATCATTGCCACTGTCTTCGTCGAGCGGGGCAAAGCGGCATAATGGATCAGACGATGCCAAGACCAGTTCCTGTTTCCGTCATCACCGGCTTTTTGGGGGCGGGTAAAACAACCCTGCTTAATCGGCTACTGCAAGATCCGCTGCTTTCCGATTCAATCGTCATTGTGAATGAATTTGGCGAGATTGGCCTCGATCATCTGTTCATTGAAACGCGCGATGACGGCATGATCCTGATGGCGTCAGGCTGCCTCTGTTGCACCATTCGAGGCGATCTTGTTGATACGCTCGATGATTTGATGAGAAAACGCGATACGGGAAAAATTTCCGAATTTCAACGGATCGTTATTGAGACAACGGGACTTGCCGACCCCGCACCCATTCTCCAATCGCTGCTCTCCCACCCCTATCTCGCAGCGCGTTATGCGCTTGATGGTGTTGTTACATTGGTTGATGCCGTCAATGGGTTTTCAACGCTTGATCACCATATGGAAGCGGTGAAGCAAGTGGCTGTTGCAGACCGTATCGTTCTCACCAAAAGCGATTTGGTTGATAACGCATCAAACCTTAAGCATCGCCTCCATGCGCTTAATCCCGCAGCTCCCATGCTTGACGTCATCACGGGTGATGCAACCGCTGCAGCGTTGATCGGCACGGGTCCTTTTGATCTTGCATCCAAAAACCCGGATGTTGAACGATGGCTTAACGCCGAAGCATATCACGATCACGACCACCACCATCACCACGACCATCATCGCCATGATGGTCCGGAAGGGCAACATGCCCATGATGTCAACCGGCACGATGCCCACATCCGCGCCTTTTGTCTTGCCACCAATGATGCGATTCCATCCTCTGCTTTCGAGCTCTTTTTGTCGCTTCTGCGTTCGGCCCATGGTGAAAAACTCCTTCGCATGAAGGGCATTGTTAAACTTGCCGAAACACCGGATCGCCCTGTTATTTTACACGGCGTGCAACACGTTTTTCATCCACCGGTCGCTTTATCGGCTTGGCCCGATGCGGATCACCGCACGCGTTTGGTCTTTATCACAAAAGACCTCGGGCAGAGTTTTGTTGAGGGATTATGGAACGCCTTTTTAGGTCGTCCCGGGATTGACACGCCCGATCGCTCGGCCATGCTCGATAATCCGCTCTCTTTACGGCGCGAATAAGAATTAAGGGACGAACGCATGGGTATCTTTCAACGCGCTGCCAGTGAAATCGCTTATCTACGCGGTGCCTTGCGAACGCTGAACCGTGTGAAGCCGATTAAAGCAACACCCAATCGGACGATGTGCGAGCGGATGGAAGAGGTCGCTCAGCGCCATCCCGACCGCATAGCCCTCCTTTCAGAGCGCGAAACCTTCACCTATGGCGAATATAATGGCCGGGCCAATCGCTACGCGCGTTTCGCGATGTCGGAAGGAATTGGTAAAGGCGAAACGGTTGTGTTGCTGATGCCAAATCGTCCCGAATATCTCGCGATCTGGATGGGCGTTGCGCGCGCAGGCGGTGCAACCGCATTGCTCAACACAAGTCAAACCGGACAAGCGCTCGCGCATTCAATCAGCATTGTTAAACCGAAGCTCGCAATTGTTGCGATTGAGCTGTTGGAAGCATGGCAGAGCGCGCTGCCCTTTATCGAAAATCCACCCAAGCTTTTTATCCATGGCGAAACAATCCCAGGTACATCGCGGATCGATTCATCCATTATGAGTTTTTCACCCATTGCTTTGTTGCCCGATGAACGCGTGACGCTCACGTTGGACGATAAATGCCTGTATATTTTTACATCCGGTACAACAGGCTTGCCGAAGGCCGCGAACATCAATCATTACCGCGTAAGCGCCATGGCGCTTGGCTTTTCATCCGTCATGGAAATTACATCGCGTGATCGGCTCTATGATTGCCTGCCATTGTACCATTCGAATGGCGGAATTTTATCGACACTAGGTGTTCTCATTCGCGGCGGTAGCGTCGTCATTCGAGAAAAGTTTTCGGCGCGCGAATTCTGGTCGGATACTGTTAAATATCATTGCACGCGGTTTTTCTATATTGGTGAACTCTGTCGTTATCTGTTGAACGCACCAGCGGGCCCGCATGATCGTACGCATAAGATCAAATTGATTTGCGGCAACGGTTTACGCCCCGATATTTGGAAAGCCTTCTCAAAGCGTTTTGGTATTACCCGAATTCGTGAATTTTATGGCGCAACTGAAGGCAATATCGCGCTGTTTAATTTCGATGCGCGTCCCGGTGCCGTCGGCCGTATCCCGAAATGGGCCGAGAAACGTTTCGTCGTCAAAGTCGTTCGCTTCGACGTTGAAAATGAATGTCCAATGCGCGACGCCAATGGGCATTGTATTCCCTGTGAGCCGGGCGAGATTGGTGAGATCATCGGCGAGATCATTGATGATCCCAATGCGCCTGCCAATCGCTTCGAAGGCTATGCTGACAAAAAAGCGGATGAAGCCAAAATACTGCGTAATGCGTTCCGAGAAGGCGATGCGTGGTTTCGTTCCGGTGATCTCGTGACGCGCGATCGTATGGGTTATTTTTATTTTGTAGATCGCATCGGTGATACGTTCCGCTGGAAGGGCGAAAATATTTCGACCAATGAGGTAGCAGAAACCATCAATACGCATGCAGGTGTTGCCGCCTGCGCCGTCTATGGCGTTTCACTCGACGGGCATGATGGCAAAGCGGGCATGGCGGCCATCCTGCCTTCGGATCATGCGCCTCTGCATCTTGATCATCTAGCCGAGCATCTCGATAAAAATCTTGCCGCTCATGCCCGTCCCGTCTTTATTCGCATTCGGCGCGAGATGGATATGACGGGGACCTTCAAACTGCGCAAAACAGATTTGATGCGCGAAGGCATCGAGCCCTCCGATCCGGACGAGACCCTTCATTGGTATGATTCCAACCTCGGAAAGTATCGCCCATTGGATTTGGAAACGCGCACGGCGTTGAAAGAAGGACAGTTGCGGCTTTAACCGCGCGCACGTAATTCCCGTCGGATAATTTTGCCTGTTGTGGTCATCGGCAACGCGTCGACAAACTCGATTTCACGCGGATATTCATGCGCGGAAAGGCGCTCTTTCACAAAATCACGAATATCGCCCGCGAGTTGGTCCGATGGTACAATGCCGGGGCGCAACACCAAAAAGGCTTTAACAATTTCGGTTCTAAGCGGATCGGGTTTACCCACGGCGGCCGCCAATGCGACGGCTGGATGTCGGATCAAACAATCCTCAATCTCAACGGGCCCAATGCGATAGCTCGAGGAGGTGATCACATCATCATCACGGCCGATAAAGCGAATATAGCCTTCGACGTCTTGGATCCCCTGATCGCCTGTTGTCATCCAATCGCCGATGAATTTATCAAGCGTTGCAGCCTCACGATTCCAATAGCCTAAAAACATAACGGGATCGGGCCTTCGAATGGCAATCTGCCCAATCTCATCGGGCAAACAAAGCGTGCCATCGCCCCGAAGGATAGCGACACGGTGTCCCGGAACGACTTTGCCGATCGAGCCCGGTTTGGTGACGCCCAACATGCCGGAGGAGCCGATCACCAAATTACATTCGGTTTGCCCATAGGCCTCATTGATGGTGAGGCCGAGTTCTTGCTGCGCCCACATCAATGTTTCCGCACCTAGCGCCTCACCGGCCGAAGCAATCGTACGCAGTTGAATAGCATAGCGCGCTCGCGGGTTCGGTATCGTGCGCAGCATGCGCAATGCGGTTGGCGGAATAAAAATATTTTTGATCTTTAAATCGGCGATCAGTTGCCAAGCTTCCGCCGCGTCGAATTTCTCAAATTTGCGCGCAACGACAGGCACGCCAAGTGCGAGCGATGGCAAGAGGCCATTGAGCAAGCCGCCCGCCCAAGCCCAATCCGCAGGTGTCCATAAGACATCATCGTGTTGCGGAAAAAATTCATGCACCAATTGAAAGCCCGGTAAATGTCCAGGCAACACACGGTGGCCATGCAACGCGCCTTTTGGCTGCCCCGTCGTGCCGGAAGTGTAGATCATCAAAGCGGGATCATCGGGCGTCGTTTCAACAGGTGTAAAAATATCCGCCTGCGAGGCCAAAGCATCATCATAGCCAAGGGCAGGCCCGTCAGGTCCGTCCACCGAGAGCAGCAGTTTAAACGGCGGAATGCCGTTCGGCATTGAGCGAAGCTTGGCAAGGCCGGCAGCATTGGTAATCAACCCGCTTACGCCCGCATCGTCGAGGCGATAGGCAAGGGCATCGGTGCCGAACAAGACGGCCAAAGGTAAAGCGATGCCGCCCATTTTATAAATCGCAATATGGCTCTCGGCCACTTCGCGTGATTGCGGCAACAAAATTGCCACCCGCTCACCGCGTGTAATACCGAAGCTTACCAGAAGATTGGCCAAGCGATTGGATTGCGTGCGCAATTCGCCATAGGTCACAGGTTGAACGATACCCGCGTCCTGAACATTCAACAACGCCAGACGTTGAGGTTCCCGCTCGGCCCAAAGGTCGCAAACCGCCACGCCGATATTGTAGCGCTCCGGAATATTCCACCGGAAAGCTGCATGAAGCTGTTTCTCATCTCGGATATCGGGAAGCATTAACCGCCTCGGCCCTTTTCAAAACGCGCGCACTTTAAGCGTGGATTGAGACTTATTGCAATGCAATAGGTGCAGTGCAGCAGGGCCGCTATGGATTAGACGGGCAATGCGCCGTCCGACTTCACTTCTTCCATCACGGCATAGGTGCGCGATTCTTTTACACCCGGCAGCGCCAACACCACATCGCCGAGCAAATTGCGGTAGGCAGCCATATCGGCCACGCGGGTTTTAACGAGGTAGTCGAACCCGCCTGCCACCATGTGGCATTCCAAAACTTCCGGCGAACGTTTCACAGCATTGGCAAACCGCTCAAAGACGTCGGGCGTGGTTTTGTCCAAGGTGACTTCGATAAAGACGAGCAGGCCAAGACCAAGCTTTTGCGGATCCAGCATTGCGCGATAGCCTAAAACATAATGTTCGCGCTGCAGCCGTTTGATGCGTTCGCTGGCGGCCGTGGGCGATAGCCCTACTTTGTCGGCCAATTCCACCGTCGTGATGCGGCCATCCTCTTGAAGGATTTTCAGAATGTGGCGGTCGGTACGATCAAGCTCTTGCATAATTCCCTAAAAATCAAATTTATTTAGTGATTTTCACTATCCTATATAAAAATAACCAACTTAAAACACTTAATTTTTTACGATATGAATGGATTATCACAGAAATATAATCAGGAGCGCTCAACCATGGCCGATTTTGCCGCTTTCCGTACCGAATTCGCCCCACGTGACGAGGGCATGGCTGCGGCGCTTCTGGCCAAGGCCTCGCTCGCTTCCGATGCCGAACAGCGGATTGATGCTTCGGCGCGCGGGATGATTGAGGCCATTCGCTCGAAGACTTCCGGCCTAGGCGGTGTTGAGGAATTGCTGCGGGAATATTCGCTTTCGACGCCGGAAGGTCTGGCGCTGATGGTGCTGGCCGAAGCGCTGTTGCGCGTGCCGGATGCGGCAACCTCGGATCAGCTGATCGAGGACAAGCTCGGCCAAGGCGATTTTTTGCACCATGAGACGCAATCGGGTGCTTTGCTGGTGTCCGCGTCCGCTTGGGCGCTGGGCATTACGGCCCGCGTCATCCAACCGGGCGAGACGCCGGAAAGCATGATCGGCCAATTGGTAAAGCGGCTTGGTCTGCCTGCCGTTCGCACCGCGACCAAACAGGCGATGCGCGTGTTGGGCAGCCATTTTGTGCTCGGCCAGACGATTGGCGAAGCTTTGGATCGGGCGCGTTCAGGGGCGGGGCGGTTGTTTCGTTACTCTTTCGATATGCTCGGCGAAGGTGCCCGCACGCAGGAAGATGCCGATCGCTATTTTGCCTCCTACAGCGCGGCGATCACTGCGATTGGCGAGGCGGCAGGCAATGAGCCTTTGCCCGTACGGCCCGGCATTTCGGTGAAGCTCTCGGCGCTCCACCCGCGTTATGAATGGGTGTCGCGCGAACGAGTGATGCGCGAACTTGTGCCGGTGCTGCTTGATTTGGCGCAACAGGCCAAACAATACGACATGAATTTCACGGTTGATGCGGAGGAGGCCGATCGGCTGGAACTTTCGCTCGATGTGATTGCCGCCGTGTTCGCTGACCCCTCACTGGCAGGATGGGACGGCTTTGGCCTCGCCATCCAAGCCTATCAAAAGCGCGCGATGGAGGTGATCGATTGGATTGATGCTCTTGCCGCCCACCATGGTCGCCGCATGATGGTGCGTTTGGTGAAGGGGGCCTATTGGGATTCGGAAGTCAAACGCGCGCAGGAACGCGGGCTTGATGATTATCCAGTGTTTACCCGCAAGGCGATGACGGACCTCAATTATGTCGCCTGCGCCGAGCGGTTGCTCGCGGCGCGCCCGCGCCTCTATCCGCAATTTGCAACCCATAATGCGCTGACGGTGGCTTCTATTTTAGAGCGGGCAGGGGGCGTCGACGGTTTCGAGTTCCAGCGGCTGCATGGCATGGGTGATGCGCTTTATCAGCATATGCTGAAAGACCGCCCCGGCCTTGCCTGCCGCACCTATGCGCCTGTGGGCGGGCATAGCGATTTGCTCGCCTATCTCGTGCGGCGTTTGCTTGAGAATGGAGCCAATTCATCCTTTGTATCGGTGGCGGCTGATCCTAATGTGGCCGTCGAAACGCTGCTGACGCGGCCGCAAGCGATCATCGCCACGGCGGAGAAAGCGCGTCATCCGCATTTGCCAATGCCTGCCGATTTATATGCGCCGCGTCGTCGTAATTCGTCGGGTGTCGAGCTAGGCCATGCCGCCTCGCTTGATGGGCTTTTGGCCGAAATCGAGATGTCTAAAGCGGTTATGCCGCATGCAGTTCCGCTGATTGATGGCAAAGCAGTTTCTGGCACATCGCGGGATGTCGTGTCCCCGATTGATGGTCGATTGAAGGTAGGCACGGTTGTCGAGGCCGATGCACCCACCGCCACATTAGCTATGGAAGCGGCACGTAAGGGTTTTCGCGCATGGGACAGAACACCTGCTGCACACCGCGCGGCGGCGCTCGAAAAGGCGGCCGATCTGCTGGAAGCCCGCCATGGGCTGTTCCTGCATCTCTTGCGCGTTGAAGCGGGCAAGACGCTGGATGATGCGCTGTCTGAGCTGCGCGAGACCGTCGATTTCTGCCGGTTTTATGCAGCGGAAGCCCGCGCCATATGCGGTGAGGGCGAGGTCCTGCCGGGTCCGACGGGTGAGGATAACCGCTTGGTGCGGCGCGGACGCGGCGTGTTTGTGTGCATCAGCCCGTGGAATTTCCCGCTCGCGATTTTCTTAGGGCAAGTTACAGCGGCGCTCGCCGCGGGCAATGCGGTGATCGCCAAGCCTGCCGAGCAAACGCCATTGGTGGCGTTTGAGGCCGTCAAAGTGCTGCATGAAGCAGGTGTATCGGGATCGGCGTTGCATTTTGTAACGGGTGCGGGCGAAACGGGTGCGGCTTTGGTGTCTCATCCTGCTGTTGGTGGTGTTGCGTTTACGGGTTCCACCGAAACCGCTTGGCGGATCAATCGCTCGCTTGCGGCCAAAGACGGCCCGATTGTGCCCCTGATTGCGGAGACGGGCGGTATCAACGCCATGATCGTCGATGCAACAGCCTTGTCCGAGCAGGTATCGGACGATGTGGTGATGTCGGCCTTCCGCTCGGCGGGCCAGCGCTGCTCGGCTTTGCGGCTCCTTTGCGTGCAGGACGATGTGGCCGATAAAATGATCGCGATGATCGCGGGCGCTGCTTCCGAGCTCAAAATCGCTGATCCGCGCGAGCCTTCAACCCATATCGGGCCGGTGATTGATGCGGAAGCCAAAGCGGGGCTGGATGCGCATATCGCCGCCATGGCTAAGACGGCAAAGCTGCATTTTGCCGGTGTTGCCCCCCAAACCGGCACCTATGTCGCACCGCATCTGTTCGAAATCGGCAAAGTCACCGATCTTCAACGCGAGGTGTTTGGCCCAATCCTGCATGTTGTCCGGTGGAAATCCGGCCAGTTGGATGCGCTTTTAGACGCCATTGACGGCTTAGGCTACGGCCTGACGCTGGGCGTACATTCGCGGATCGATACGGTCGTTGAAAAGATCGTCGACCGGCTGGACGCAGGCAATTGCTACATCAACCGCAACATGATCGGTGCCGTGGTGGGCACGCAACCCTTTGGCGGATCACGCCTTTCCGGCACAGGCCCGAAGGCTGGCGGTCCGGACTATCTGCGTCGCTTCACGCTGGAGCAAACGGTGACGGTGAACACGGCTGCCGCGGGGGGTAATGCGAGTTTGATTGCGATGGGGGAGTAAGCTTTTCCTCTGCTTTTCCCACACAATCTGACTCGACAAACGCCCTCCATCCCTATATGCACCCCACTTCAACTCACAACAGCGGGCCGAAGCGCTGACGGATGAGCCCTAGGGCTACTGAGGTCAAACCGGCAGGAGATAGACATGAATATTATTCAGCAGCTCGAAAAAGAGCAGGCCGATAAACTTGCCGCCATTCGTCCGATTCCGGATTTTGAGGCTGGCGATACCATCCAAGTTAACGTGAAGGTTGTCGAAGGCGAGCGCTCGCGCGTTCAGGCCTATGAAGGCGTCTGCATTGCGCGCAATGGCGGCGGCATCAATGAGAGCTTCACGGTTCGCAAGATTTCTTACGGCGAAGGCGTCGAGCGCGTATTCCCGGTTTATTCGCCGATGATCGACTCGATCAAGGTGATCCGTCGCGGCACGGTGCGTCGCGCCAAGCTCTATTATCTGCGCGATCGTCGCGGCAAATCGGCCCGTATCGTCGAGCGCAAGACCGGCCACGGCATCGAAGACAAGGCCTAAGCCTTTTAGGTTTTTGGGCTGTTTGACGAGGCGCGGCCAGATATGGGCGCGCCTTTGTCGTTTTAAAATTCATCGAAATGCGTTGAACCCGGATGCCGTTTTCTGGCAATAAGGGAAAACACCATCCAACCGCGAGTACTCTCATGGCAAATCCTTCAGCACCTCGTACCCTTTATGACAAGATCTGGGACGATCACGTCGTCGATACACAGCCGGATGGCACCTGCCTCCTCTATATTGACCGCCATCTGGTGCATGAAGTGACCTCACCACAGGCGTTTGAAGGCCTGCGCCTAACGGACCGCAAGGTCCGCGCGCCGGAAAAGACTCTGGCCGTGGTCGACCACAACGTGCCAACGTCTGATCGTTCGCATGGTATTTCGGACCCCGAGGCCGCGACCCAAGTGGCCGCTCTGGCCGAGAATGCCCGTGAATTCGGCATCGAATATTTCAACGAGCTCGATAAGCGCCAAGGCGTTGTCCATATCATCGGACCGGAGCAGGGCTTTACGCTTCCCGGCACCACCATTGTGTGCGGCGATAGTCATACCTCAACCCATGGCGCGTTTGGCGCATTGGCCCACGGCATCGGCACGTCGGAAGTTGAGCATGTGCTCGCTACCCAAACGCTGATCCAGTCCAAAGCCAAGAACATGCGCATCACGGTGGACGGCAAATTGCCTGCTGGCGTGACGGCGAAGGACATTATTTTGGCCATCATCGGCGAAATCGGTACCGCAGGCGGCACCGGTCACGTCATGGAATATACCGGCGAAGCGATCCGCGCTTTGTCAATGGAAGGTCGTATGACCATCTGCAACATGTCGATTGAAGGCGGTGCGCGCGCTGGTTTGGTGGCACCGGACGAGAAGACCTATGCCTATCTCATGGGCCGTCCGAAGGCACCAAAGGGCATGGCATGGGATATGGCCAAAGCCTATTGGGAAACGCTCGTGACCGATGAAGGCGCGCATTTCGACCGTGAAATCCGCTTGGACGCCGCCAATCTGCCACCGATCGTAACTTGGGGCACGAGCCCAGAGGACGTTGTATCGGTAGCAGGCACCGTTCCACACGCCGCCGACGGCCATACGGAACAAAAGAAAGCAGCCATCGCCCGCGCGCTCGACTATATGGGCCTAAAGGGCGGCGAGAAGATGACCGACATCAAGCTTGATCGCGTGTTCATCGGCTCCTGCACCAATGGCCGCATCGAAGATTTGCGCGCGGTCGCCAAAGCCGTCGAAGGCAAGAAGGTCGCGTCCACCGTTTCCGCCATGATCGTACCGGGCTCTGGCCTAGTGAAATTGCAGGCTGAGGAAGAAGGTCTCGATAAGATCTTCAAGGCAGCGGGCTTTGACTGGCGCGAGCCGGGTTGCTCGATGTGCTTGGCGATGAATGCTGACAAGCTTGCTCCGGGTGAGCGTTGCGCCTCAACCTCGAACCGCAACTTCGAAGGCCGTCAGGGCTTTAAGGGCCGCACGCATCTGGTGTCGCCTGTCATGGCCGCAGCGGCTGCGATTGAAGGACATTTCGTTGATGTGAGGAATTGGGGTTAATCGCCCTTTTTCCTCTTCGACTTCCGTTAAAACCTATTCTCATTCGAGGCCAACACAATGCAGCCCTTTACCACTCTCACCGGTGTAGCCGCTCCTCTCGACATTATGAATGTCGACACCGACATGATTATTCCGAAGCAATATCTGAAAACCATCAAACGCACGGGCTTGGGCACAGGCCTTTTCGCGGAAATGCGCTTTAACGAAGATGGTACGGAAAATCCGGATTTCGTCCTCAACAAGCCAGCCTATCGCAAGGCCGAGATTTTGGTCGCGGGTGATAATTTCGGCTGCGGTTCATCGCGTGAGCATGCACCTTGGGCACTGCTTGATTTTGGCATCCGCTGCGTGATCTCAACCAGCTTCGCCGATATTTTTTATAACAACTGTTTTAAGAACGGCATCTTGCCAATCAAGGTTTCGCAAGAAGACCTCGATAAGCTGATGGAAGATGCGCGTCGCGGTGCAAATGCGACAATGACGGTTGATCTTCAATCCCAGGAAATTCACGGACCCGATGGTGGTGTTGTGAAATTCGACATGGATGAATTCCGCAAGCATCTTCTGCTCAATGGCCTCGACGATATCGGCCTGACGATGGAAAAAGCACCGGCGATTGATAGCTACGAATCAAAGGCTGCTAAATCCCGCCCTTGGCTCTAAGCGCTTTCTTTCTTCTCATTCTTCCCTTTCCTGTTTTCTAAAAGAGTTCATCCATGGCAACGCAAAAGCTCCTCCTTCTGCCCGGCGACGGTATCGGCCCCGAAGTGATGACAGAAGTTCAAAAACTCATTTCGTGGATGAACAAAACCGGCATGGGTTCGTTCGAAACCGAAAGCGATCTTGTTGGCGGTTCCGCATACGATGCGCATAAGGTCGCCATCACCGATGCAGCGATGAAACTCGCGCATGAATCGGACGCGGTGGTGTTCGGCGCAGTGGGTGGCCCTAAATGGGATAAGGTGCCGTATGAGGCGCGCCCAGAAGCGGGCCTGTTGCGTCTGCGCAAAGAGTTGGAACTCTTCGCCAATCTTCGCCCTGCGATTTGTTATCCGGCGCTGGCCGATGCGTCTTCCTTGAAGCGCGATCTGGTTGAAGGTCTCGATATCGTCATCGTGCGTGAACTCACAGGCGGCGTTTATTTCGGCGAGCCGAAAGAAATCGTCACGCTTGAGAATGGCGAGAAGCGTGCGGTTGATACGCAGGTTTATACAACGCATGAAATCGAGCGCATTGGCCGTGTCGCGTTTGAAATGGCCCGCAAGCGCAAGAACAAAGTAACCTCGTCGGAAAAGCGCAATGTCATGCGCTCGGGCGTGTTGTGGAATGAAGTTATCACCGCACTTCACAAACGTGAATATCCGGATGTGATGCTCGAGCATCAACTCGCCGATGCGCTTGGTATGCAATTGGTCCGTTGGCCCAAGCAATTCGACGTGATCGTCACCGATAATCTCTTCGGCGATATGCTGTCCGATGTCGCCGCCATGCTCACGGGTTCGCTCGGCATGTTGCCATCGGCAGCTTTGGGTGCCACGAATGAGAAGACCGGCAAGCGCAAAGCCATGTATGAACCCGTGCACGGTTCAGCGCCTGATATTGCAGGCAAAGGCTTGGCCAATCCAATCGCGATGTTCGGTTCCTTCGCAATGACCTTGCGCTATTCCTTCGGCATGACCAACGAAGCCGATATGCTTGAACGTGCCATCTCGGATGTGCTCGATCAGGGGTTACGCACGAAGGATATTGCGTCGCCCGGACAAAATGCCGTCAGCACTACTGAAATGGGCGAAGCGGTTCTCAAGCAATTGCAAAAAATCGCAGGTTAAGGATTAACAACCGAATGGCATTGCCCATTACACGCGACGCGATCACGGAAGCCTATCACCGGATCGCGCCGCATATTCGGCATACGCCTCTCTTGCCGCTCAATGCCAATGCGTTTGGCCTCGACGCGACAATCTTGTTTAAGCTCGAATTCTTGCAGCACGCCGGTTCATTTAAATCGCGCGGTGCTTTTAATGGTTTGCTGTCATCGCCTTTGCCAAAGGCAGGCGTTACCGCAGCATCAGGCGGCAATCACGGGGCAGCCGTTGCTTTCGCTGCCCGTCAGCTGGGTATCACGGCTAAAATTTTCGTACCTGAAATTTCATCGCCGATTAAAATTGAAGCCATCCGCTCGTTCGGCGCAGAGGTTGTTATTGGTGGCGCGCGCTATGATGACGCGCAAGCCGCCTGCAACGCCTATGCCGAAAAAAGCGGGTCGCTGCTCATCCATCCGTTTGATGCCATCACCACCCTTACAGGCCAAGGCACGATTGCGTTGGAGTGGGAGGCCGATGACGCATTGCCCGATACGGTTCTTGTTGCGTGCGGCGGTGGTGGATTGATTGGTGGCATCGCGGCATACTGGCACAATCGCGTGAAGGTGGTCGGTGTTGAGCCGGAAGGTTCACGATGCTTGCACGCGGCCCTTGAAGCAGGCGCGCCGGTTCCTGTCGAAGTCAATTCGATTGCAGGGGACTCACTTGGTGCAAAGCGTGTCGGACAGATGGCGTTTGATATTGCGAAAGCTGCCGTCGATCACGTAGCCCTTGTTAGCGACGACGCCATCCGTAACGCACAAAAAATTCTATGGCGCGATTTCCGAATCATGAGCGAACCGGGTGGTGCTGCGGCGCTCGCGGCCCTTCTTTCCGGCGTCTATAAGCCAGCAAAAGGCGAGCGTGTCGGAATACTCTTATGCGGCGCGAATGTTGATCCAACGACCATTCTTTGATACCGCCCCGATTGCGATAAAGGACCAAGACAATGTTTCCTGAAAGTCTCCACAATGGCTATCGCGCCTTCGTCAGTGGCCGCTTGCCACGCGAGCGCGAACGATTTGAAGAGCTCGCAGCGACCGGCCAAAAGCCGGAAATCATGGTGATCGGCTGCTGTGATAGCCGCGTCTCACCCGAAGTTATTTTTGATGCGCGTCCCGGCGAATTATTTGTCGTCCGCAATGTTGCCAATTTAGTGCCGCCTTATGAAACGGCCGGTGAATATCACGGCACGTCGGCAGCGCTTGAATTCGCGGTGCAAGCCCTGCGCGTCAAACACATTGTTGTATTAGGGCACGGCCGCTGCGGCGGCATTCGCGCTTATGCGGATGATGAAAGCCAGCCGCTATCGCCGGGTGATTTTATCGGCAAATGGATTAATCTTGTTACGCCGGCTGCAAAAGAAATGGGGCCACGCGGGTCGCTCAGCTTTGACGATTACGCTGAAAAATTGGCACTCGCATCGATCGGCAAAACACTTGAAAATTTAATGACATTTCCTTGCGTGAATATTTTGGCAGGCCGCGGTAAAATAGGCCTGCATGGCGCCTATTTCGATGTCTTTTCAGGCTCGCTTAAAATTCGCGATTCCGTAACGGGTGAATTTCACGCGGCCATGGAAGATTTACCAGGCCGCGTGTCCTTGATGCGAGCGGAAGGGGTTTAAGCCCCTTCTTGTTAAGCCTTAGGCTTTAACAGCTTCCGGTTGATCAGCGCTTCCGCAATCTGAATCGCATTCAGTGCGGCACCTTTGCGCAAATTGTCCGACACGCACCAGAAGGCGAGGCCGTTTTCAACCGTCGAATCTTCGCGGATGCGCGAGATATAGGTTGCATCTTCGCCTGCTGCTTCATGCGGCGTGATATATCCACCCGGCTCGCGTTTATCGACGACAAGGCAACCGGGTGCCGAGCGAAGAATCGCGCGCGCCTCATCCGCCGTAATCGGATTTTCAAATTCCACATTCACCGCTTCCGAATGCGCGATAAACACAGGCACGCGAACGCAGGTTGCGGTAAGTTTGATTTTTGGATCAAGAATTTTCTTGGTCTCGACCACCATCTTCCATTCTTCTTTCGTGTATCCGTCATCGAGGAACACATCGATATGCGGGATCACGTTGAAGGCGATACGCTTCGTAAATTTTTCAACCTTTACATCGGTGGCTGAAAAGATAGCGCGCGATTGGTTGAAGAGTTCATCCATCGCATCTTTGCCGGCACCTGATACCGATTGATAGGTCGCAACGACAACGCGCTTGATGGTCGCCTTTTCATGCAAGGGCTTCAAAGCCACCACGAGCTGTGCGGTCGAGCAGTTCGGATTGGCAATAATGTTGAGGCGATTGGCATCAGCCATAAAGCGCGGTAGCACGTCCGCATTCACTTCTGGCACAATCAATGGCACGCGCTCGTCATAGCGCCAGCAGGAGGAATTATCGATCACCAAGCAGCCCATCGCGCCGATTTTGGGCGACCATGTCTTGGACACTTCCGAGCCGGCCGACATCAAGCAGATATCGGTTTTGGAGAAATCATGATGCTCAAGGTTTTGAACCTTCAACACCTTGTCGCCATAGGAGACTTCGGTGCCCAAGCTACGTGAGGAGGCAAGCGCCACAACCTCGTCCGCCGGGAAGGCGCGCTCGGCCAAGATGGAAAGCATTTCACGACCCACATTGCCTGTGGCGCCGACGACTGCGACCTTGAAACCCATTATCGTGATCCTTTATTTAACGGCTCTTTGGCTCCCCTTATGAGCCCGTTTATCGGGCCCTTCGTCTCATCCCCGCCGGGGGGAGAGACCGGAGCGAGGACCATATCAGAACGTCTTGCCGCCTTTTGGGGCGGTTGACGTTTTCGATTTCGCTGTTTTCGAAATGGAAAGGGACATGGGCCTGATCTGAAAATTGCTGGATTCCCCCAAAAATACGGATATCGCGGGATTGTCAATCTTTGCCGCCATAATTTGTTGGCTTTGGCCCTCGACCGCTCTGGAAACCTTCGCTATCACGACCCTGTCAAATCGTGGCGTCCGGATATTTCCCCGTGTCAAAATCTTCCCCATCTTTGCTTCTTCGCCTGGCACCGGCGCTTTTTGTGGCCATTTGGTCCACCGGCTGGGTTTCGGCACGCTATGGTGCGGATTACGCCGATCCGCTGACTTTTTTATCCGCGCGCTTTGCTTTGGCCTTTGTTGCCATGCTCGTCATTATCGGGTTTTCGCGCGCTGAATGGCCCAAGGGTCACGGCATTTTGCACGCTATGGCGTCAGGCGTCTTGCTCCATGCGCTTTATTTGGGTGGCGTGTGGTGGGCCATCGCCCACGGTGTCCCGACGGGAATTTCAGGCCTCGTTGCCGCCATCCAGCCAATTTTAACCGCCTTTCTCGCGCCCCTCATCCTGCGCGAGCGCATCGGGCGGCTTCAATGGTTGGGCATCTTTTTAGGCTTTTGCGGCATTGTTTTCGTGCTCGAGCCGAAATTATCCGTCATTGATCCTGCCCATTTGGCCGAAGCATTGGGCCCTCTGGCCATCAATATGCTCGCTATGGTCTCGGTTACGTTTGGCACATTTTACCAAAAGCGGTTTATTCCCAAGGGCGATTTGCGAACGGTTACAGCACTGCAATATGCCGGCGCGTTTATCATTGTCACGCCCGCCGCGCTTCTTTTGGAGCCGCTGCGGCTCGATTGGGGCCTGCCGCTGATAGCCGTCATGGCCTGGTCGGTGCTTGCTTTGTCGCTCGGCGCCATCGGCCTCTTGCTCCTCTTGATCCGTGAGGGGGCCGTCTCGCGCGCCGCGGCTTTAATTTATCTCGTGCCGCCAAGCGTGGCGATTGAAGCCTGGATGGCCTTTGGGGAGACAATGCAGCTCGTCCAAATGATCGGCCTCGGCCTCACGGTTTTGGGCGTGGCTCTGGCAACGACACGACCAGGCCACGCGAAATAACTGAGCCCCCACGCAACCGAGGTTGCTCTTTCGGCATTAACCCCGCGTTACTCATGACGCAGGGATAAATCGTATGACCTATGCTGCACTGTCTACCGGAACCCATATTGTCGTTGGCGATGGCAAAAAGGCGCTTATTCTATTCAATGAAGGAACGGCTTTGGTGCCCGTCCTCACGGTTGAAACCGTCCTTCACCAATCCAACCCGCCCAATCACGAGGTAGGCACCGATCGACCGGGCCGTGTTTTCGCAAGCGTCGGGCCGCGCAGCGGCAGCGCCGAACCGGTCGATTGGCATCAAATGGCCGAAGACCGTTTCGCCCATGACATCATCGCGGGCCTTGTTGAACTCGCCAAGCGCGAGAAATTGAAACGAATGGTCATCGTCGCTCCACCACGCACGCTGGCGGAACTGCGCCGCATCATGCCGGACGAATTTTCAAAGCTGATTGTCGCAGAAATTCACAAAGACCTGACCAAACATTCGGTCAAAGACATCACCCACCATCTGATGGAGGAGATAGCGGCTTAATGCCGGCTCACATCCCACATAATTTCGTTGCGACGCCAGAAAAACGGCTGCCAAGGTGGATCATAAAACGCAAAGCTCGGCTCACCTTGCGGCTTTAAATGTTTGGCCTTGAGGAGGGCGGTCAATTCCTCGCGGTGCGACATCAAATTGCCGTCACTCCACAGACCTGAAAAGCGCAATACCGCTACACGCCGTCCCGGAATTTCGACGAAGCGAATCCGCGCATCATTCGGCTTGGGCAGCGTTTGCAGCGTATAACCCTTGGGCATCATAAAACGGATGGTCCAAACGCCCGCCCCACCTGTTTGCGTCACGGGCGCCGTCATTGCGATCGTGTCGCCTTTCGATTGGGTGACTGGCGCTGTCATATCGATCTTGGCCGAGCCCGCATTGCCGCCAAATATATAGCCGGCCAAAATGCGAAACCCGGCACTGGCAGCGCTGTCCCGCTCGCCATCGACCGATACTTCAGCCGCGATCATCGGCGCATAATCACGCACTTCAAACGCATCGTCTTTGCTGACTAGCGTGAATTCGGGCTCTTCGGTATTGGCCATCGCTTCCCTCATGGGTAGCGCCGCACTCAAGAAAACGAGTGCGACGATGAAGCTTCGAGCATAGGCGTTGATGCGATACACGGGATCAATAAACGCCCAGAAAATCACGCTTGCCGACGTCAACGCCATTATGGCGAAGAATGTCATAGGTCGTGGTCGTGTGGAAAAAGAAGTTCGCCAACGCGCCATGGCGCAAATAGGTCAAGGCGTTGAAGGTCTTTGGCTCAGGACGCATCGGAACGACGATATCGCGATCTTCTGCGCCAACAAATTTATCCTTTGGAATGGCATTGATAAACGCAATCGTCTTTTCGATGCGGGCATGCAATTCAGCAAACGTTACTTCCTTGTCTTCATAGCTTGGCACTTCAACGCCAGCGCTGCGGGCCGAGCCGCCTTTCGCAAAATCCGTTGCCAATTGCACTTGCCGGGTTAGGGCAAACATATCGGGTGCGAGCCGCGCCGTTAAAAACACGGAATGCTCGATCTTCTTGGCATCCGCATGCGCCTCGGCCTTTTTCAGGATCTCTGCGAGCGCCTTTAATGAATGGGTGAAAACCGGCACAGACAGATCGTAAAGCGAAAGCGACATAGGTTGAATTTCCTTGTTTAATGGCGAAACAGTTTCGCCTCTTTGGATTGAACCCGCCCTATATAGGACGTTATGCTCGGGCTGACGATGGTCGTTCGGAAATTTTTTCTGGATGTTATCTCTGTCCTCGGCGTGCAAAACCTTGCCATAACGTCCAAAAACTTATATTCGGACAGCCTCCGATGGAGAGCGGTTTAAGCTCATCGCCATGGGGGGCTGTAGCTCAGTTGGGAGAGCGCCTCGTTCGCAATGAGGAGGCCAGCGGTTCGATTCCGCTCAGCTCCACCATTTTTTCACTCTGCAAACCGTATTAAACCCTTGAATTGCAACGTGTTTTTAACGTGTAGCACGGTTG